>JBELAG010000099.1:0-17178 GCA_049509055.1 Solirubrobacteraceae bacterium | reverse complement strand
GCCGAGAGCGGAGCGCCGATGATGGTCTCGTACGTCGATCGCCGCGGGCGGCGCTACCGCCGCCGCGCGCGACCGCTGTCGGCGCGCTCGATCAACATGCACATCGACCTGCTCGCCCAGATCCTCGCCGTCGCCGTCGACCACGACCATCTGCCGAGCAACCCCGCGGTCGGCAAGCGCCGCCGATTGAGGGTCTCCAGGCGGCGGCCGGTGCACCTCGACAGCGCCGAGCAGATCGCGCTCGTGCTCGAGGCGGCCGGCCAGCTCGACCGCGGCGAGGCCGTGATCGACGTCATGGACCGCCGTGGCCGCTCCTGGACACAGCGCCAGCCGGTCCAGACGACCGGGCGGCGTGCCGCGATCGCGACGCTGCTGCTGGGCGGCGGGCGGGCGTCGGCGACCGGCGCGATGCTATGGCGCGACGTGGATCTCGCCAACGGGCGGTTCGAGGTCGGGCGCGACAAGACCGACGCGGGGATGCGCGAGGTCGACATGCTGCCGCTGCTGCGGGAGATCCTGACCGAGCACAAGGCGGCGAGCGAGCGCACCGGCCCCGACGACCCGGTGTTCGTGACGTCGACGGGCAAGCCCCGGTCTCGGCACAACATCCGCCAGGACATCGTCGACGCGGTGGTGGCCCACGCGGAGAGGCTCGCCGAGGAGCGCGGCGCCCAGCCGCTGCCTCTCGGGGTCACCCCGCACAAGCTTCGGCACACGTTCGCCTCGATCCTGGTGGCGATCGGCAAGGACCCGACGTACGTCATGGCGCAGCTCGGACACACCGATCCGGCGTTCACGCTGCGCGTCTACGCCCACATGATGCGCCGCAGCGAGGAGGAGCGCGAGCGGCTCAAGGCGCTCGTCGAGGCCCAGGTTTGGGCAGTGAATGGGCAGTATGCCCGCGATCGCGGGCCACGAGCTGGACGCACGAAGGACTCCTGAGCGACAGAAAGCCCCGCGTTAGCAGGGCTCTCTGATATCGGGGCGCCCGGATTTGAACCGGGGACCTCACCGACCCGAACGGTGCGCGCTACCAGGCTGCGCCACGCCCCGAATCCGGTCCAGTATTCCAAATTCGCCCGCGTCGAGCCGGCGGGTCCTGCCCGGCGCGGGCCGAGGGTCCTCCGAGCGCGGTCCGCCGGCGCGCTACCGCAGAACCGTAGAGACGACCGAACCGGCGGCCGCGGCCACCCGCGCGGCGGTGGTGGCGGCCGTCGTGCCCGCGGTCGCGGCGACCGATCCGGCCATCCCGGCGGCGCCCGCCGTCGCCGTGCCGGCGGCCCTGGTGACACCGGCCAACGTCGCGCCGGCGTCGGTCGCGGCGTTGCTGGCCGCCGCTCCGGCGGCCGTCGTGACCCCGGAAAGCGCGGCGCCCGCGGCGCCGGCGGCGGTGGAAACGGGCGATCCGGCCGGGCCCGCGACCGCCGTGGCCGCCGACCCGAGCGCGCCGGTCAGCGCCGAGGTGGTCGACCCGACGCCGCCGGTGACGCGCGTGACGGTCGACCCGATAGCGCCGGTCGTGCCCGCGACCGTCGACCCTGCGGCGCCGAGCACGGTGGAGGCCGTCGAGCCGGCCGTGCCCGCAAGCGTGGAGACCGCCGAACCCGTCGCGCCGGTCACCGAGGACACCGTCGAGCCGGCGGCGGCCACGGTCGACCCAGCCGCGGCCGCGAGCCCACCGACCGCGGACGTCGCCCCACCGGCGACGCCGGATCGGGTGACCCCGGCGCCCGTCCCCCGGCGCGCAGCGCCGGATCCCGTGCCCCGTGACGCACCGGCCGAGGCGAGCGTGCCTGCCGACCCGCCGCCGGCGCTCGCCGGAGCGGCGGTCGGGCTCGAGCCCGAGCGCGCCGGTGACCCGCCGCCGGCGGCTTTCCCGCCGCCCGTGGATGTCCCGGCGGACCCGGCGGACCCAGCAGGCCCGGTCGCCGCGGCCGGAGCGCCGGGGCCGCCGCCCGACCCCGAGGGCCGGGATCGCAGGCCGTCCGTGCCCGACGACGCGCTGCCCGAGAACGATGCGGGCGTCGCGCGGCCGCGTGCGCCAGCGCCGGCGTGGGCGTCGGACCCTCCCCCGGCCGCGCCGCCAATGCGGACACCCACTGGACGGCGCGCGGGCCCCGTCGCCCGCCCCATCGCGGGTGCCGCGGTGACGCGATCGGCCCGATGGTGGCCCGCGGAGATGGCGCTCATGACGCCGCCTCCCGCGGCGGCGAGGGCGATCGCGGCCGCGGCCGCAGCCATCGGCGCGTAGCCACTGCCGGCGGCCTGCTCCGCCACCGGGGCCGCGGTCTGCATCGAGCCGACGACGGTGAGATGCGCGCGGCCGGTGGCGTGGCCCGCCGGTCCCGGGGATCCCGGCGCCCGCTGGCCGGCATCACCCAGGCGGGCAACCCAGCGCGACAGCGGGAACGGGAGCAGCGCGGCGATCCGCCCAGGGGTGCTGCGCGGCGCGAGGAGTGCCTCGTCAACGCCTGCCATGCGCGCGACATGACGGCAGGGCAGGCAGTGGGCGAGATGGCGGGCGAGGCGCCTGCGCTCGCGGATCCCGAGGGCCGACAGCGAGCGAGCCGATCCCGAGTCGATCAATCCCTGCACGTGCGCGCAGCGCCGGCCGCTGGTCAGATCCTCGTACTCCTCGCCGAGCTTGCGCCGGGCCCGGAACAGGCTGCTCTCCACCATCTGGCGGGTCATGCCCATCCGCTCGCCGATCTCGTCGTAGGACAGGCCCTCGAGCTCGCGCATCACCAGCAGGCGATGATGACTTTCCGACAGGCCGCCGAACGCTCCCCGAAGATCGTGCAGGCGCTGCTTTGCCTCGACGGCCGCAGGCGGGGTCGGGGGCGCGACGAGCAGAGCCCGTCCGTCGATCGGCAGCTCGGCTCGATCATCGACCAGCACCTCGCGGGAGCGGGTCGCGCGGCGGTACTCGTCGATGCAGGCGTTGGTGGCGATCGCGAACACCCACGGCCGGAACGCGACCGGTCGGTCGCTGGCGCGCAGCCGGCGCAGCGCCGAGAAGAAGACCTCCTGGGTGACGTCCTCGGCCCGGCCGCGGTCACGCACGCGGCCGACGACGAACGACAGCACCCGGTCCCTGTAGCGCGAGTACAGCTCCTCGAAGGCCTGCTCATCACCTCGCCGGGCGGCCTCGACCAGTTCGTCCTCGGCGCGCTCGGCAACCAGCGCGGTCATGCTCGGCGGTGGCGTCATGGCGGGCCCCTCAACGACGATGGCGGACGATCCGGTCCCGATCCGTAGGTTCACCCTAGCCGCTCATCCGGCGTACAAACTTAAAAGCAAATAAAGCGGTCGATTGCTACGGAAAGCATCGCGGAACCACTCGGATTCCCGTCCAGTCGCATTGTCAGCGTCCGGTCGAAGGAGCATACTTGTGGCCGTGCAGTAAACGGCGATAAGGAGAGTAGATCCGATGGCCAATCACCTGACGCCCACCGAACTGGCTCGGGAAGCCGGGCTGGAGCGACGTGACGTGATCCTCAAGTGCGTCGAGTTGGGCGTCCCGATCTTCAACGGTCGGATCGACAAGACCCTGTTCCTCTCTAGCCTGCGCGAGTTCTCCGGCGGCTCCGCAGTTCACATCCAAGCCGCAAGCGCCTGAGGCGCCTCTCCAACCATCTTCGTCCGGCCTCGCGCCGCGGCGGATCGGCAGTCACCGATCCCCGTGGCGCGATCGGCGTCCGAGGGGGTCTGAGCGTCCTGAGGGTCCGTGACGAGTTGAGTGGCGGACCCTTACTGAGCGGACTGGCGCAGCAGCGCCGAGGTGGTCTGCTCGAGGATCTTGCGCCACGCCCGGGTGGACTCGCGGTCGCCCTCGAAGTGCTTGACCACCTTGCGCACGCGGGTGGCCGAGATCTCGATCCCGTGGCGCGCGCAGATCCGCTTGAAGCGCGGATAGTCGTTGGCGAGCTTGAGCGTGACCGACTGGAAGCCGTGGCGCGCGATCTCCACCCGTGAGGTGAAGTTCATGACGCTCGTCTGGAACATCAGCTCGTCGCCGGCGTCGGGCTCGATCAGGATGATGTCGACCCCCGGGTAGCGCTGCTCCCACCGGCGGGCCAGCTCGTGCAGCCGCTGGTGGGCGAGCATCTTGAACGCCTGGTAGCCGATCTGCGGGAAGCCCATGTCCGAGACGCGCCGGGGACGCGAGCCGGTGAGCGTGGAGATCTGCTTCTCGAAAGTGTTGATGTACGGAACGAGCGGGTTGACCACCACGATGAACTTGGCGCCCGCCTCGACGGCGATGTCGAGGTTGGTGGTGGAGACGATCCCCCCGTCGATGTACTCGCGTCCCTTGATCTCGACCGGCTTGTAGATCATCGGCAGGGCGCTCGAGGCGCTGACCGCCTTGGCGATCGAGACGTCGTCGAAGCCCTGGGAGCCGAATACCACCCGCTCGCAGGTGTCCAGATCGGTGGCGGCGAGATACAGCTCCCGGGTCAGCAGGCGGAAGTCATCGGTGCGGTCGGGATCGGACAGGATCAGCCGGACGTAGCGCTCGATCCCCCCGGTCGAGTACAGCCCGCTGGGCAGCACCTCGGCGAGCGCGAGGACGATGTCGACGGCCGAGATCTGCCCGATGTCCCTTGCCAGGTTGCGCAGCAGCTGCGCCAGCCGCAGCGGGAACATCAGGCCTCGGGTCGCGAACTCCCGGTAGTTGGGCCTCAGCAGGGAGCTGGCCCGGGCATCGGGGAACGGGGTCGGGACCTGTTGCACGATCACCCGCATCATCTCCTCGGGCGTGACCCCGTTGGCCACCGCCGAGGCGACGAACGCGCCGGCGCTCGTGCCGACGTACACGTCGAACTCGTTGACCGTGCGGTTGACCGAGAGCAGATCGAGCGCGCGCAGGGCGCCGATCTCGTAGACCCCGCCGGTGAATCCGCCCCCACCGAGCACCAGCGCCGTCTTGGAGCGACGGTCGCGACGGGAGGCGGATCGGGGTGCCGAAGCCGCGCGATCCGTCGCCGGTGGCTCCAGCTTGACAACGTTGCCCATGGCTCTGTCGATTCTAACGCTCGACCTGCGCCGCAGCTTTCGGCCGCCCGATGGGTTACACATACGTGCAGATGCGAATCGGCGCGACGATCGTGACGGTGGCGGCGGCTCTCGCGCTGGCCGTGCCCGGCGCTCCCGCGGCGCTCGGCCAGGGCGGCGGCGGCGGCGGAGCCGGCCTCTCGGGCTCAGCGACCACGACCTCGCCGACCACCACCTCGCCGACCACCACCTCGCCGACCACCACCTCGCCGGCCACCACCGTGCCCGCGGCCGCCCGGGCGATGGTCTCAGGCCTCAACGCCGGCATGCGCCAGGCGGGCAGCTACAGCGGCGCCGAGGTCGTCGACCTCAGCACCGGCCAGACCGTCTACGCCCACAACGCGACCGTCGGACGGCTGCCGGCGTCGGTCGAGAAGCTCTACACGACGACCACCGCGCTCGCGCGCTTCGGGGCGACGGCGACGCTGAGCACGACGGTCCTCGGGCAGGGCGTGGAGAGCGACGGGACGTTTACCGGCACGCTCTATCTGCGCGGCGGCGGGGATCCCACGTTCGGCTCCTCGTCCTTCGACCAGAGCAACTACGGGACCGGGGCGACGATGCAGCAGCTGGTCGCCAACCTGATCGCCGCCACTCAGATCAGGACGCTCAACGGCAACATCGTCGCCGACGAGTCGGTCTTCGACTCGATCCGCGGCACCCCGGCGACCGGCGACGAGCCGTCGATCGAGGTCGAGGGAGAGCTGAGCGGACTCGCCTACGACCGCGGATGGGCCAACTCCGACGGCACCGCCTATGTGATGCATCCGGCGCTGAGCGCCGGTCAGCAATTCGCCGCCGCGTTGACGGCGGCCGGGGTGACGATCGGTCGTCACGCCACGGTCACCGCGGGCGTCACGCCGCCCTCGGCGCGTGCGCTCGCGTCGGTGGCCTCGCCACCGATCGCGACCCTGATCGCGCTCACCAACACCCCGTCGGACAACTTCTTCGCCGAGACGCTGCTCAAGGACATCGGAGCCCACTTCGGAACCGGCGGAACGACCGCGGCCGGCGCGGCCGTCGTGTCCGCCGAGATGGCCACCAGCTTCGGCATCAACCCCCGCCTCGACGACGGCTCGGGGCTGTCACGTGATGACCTGACCACCCCGGCGCAGGTCGTCGCGCTCCTGCGCCAGATGGCCGCCAACCCGACGTTCACCAACTCGCTGGCGATCGCCGGCGAGACCGGAACGCTCGAGGACGAGATGCGCGGAACGATCGCGCAGGGTCGCTGTCGGGGCAAGACCGGCACCCTCAGCGACGTCTCCAACGTCGTCGGCTACTGCCGCGCGCAGGACGGCCACGTCCTCGCCTACGCCTTCATGATGAACGGGATCGACCCCGACTACGCGCACCCGATCCAGGACCGGATGCAGGTCGCGCTCGCCCGCTACGACGGCTGAGCGCCCTCCGCCAGCAGCTCCAGCAGTCCGGCCTCGTCGAGCACCGCGACCCCGAGCCGTTGGGCCTGCGCGAGCTTGGTTCCCGGGCTGTCGCCGGCGACGAGGTAGTCGGTGCGCTTGGACACCGAGCTCGTCACGCGCCCGCCGGCGGCGATGATCCGCTCGGTGGCCTGCTCGCGCGTGAGCTCGGGCAGCGTCCCGGTGAGCACGAGCGTCCGTCCGGCCAGCGGCCCCTCGCCGGGCGGCGGGCCCTCCTGCACCAGCCGCACGCCCCGCCGCTTGAGCGCTTCGATCAGCGTCCGCATCGCGTCGTCCTGCAGCTGGTCGTGGATCGTCTGGGCCATCTTCGGACCGACGCCCGGGGTCTGCTCGATCGCCTCGGGTTCGGCGGCGAGCAGCGCGTCGATCGTGCGAAACCGCTGCGCCAGGTTGCGGCCGGTGACGCCGCCGACCTCCTCGATCCCCAGCGCGAACAGCAGGCGGCCGAACGGCTGCTGCTTGGACTGCTCGATCGCCGCCACCAGCTTCTCGGCCGACACCGCCCCGAACCCGCTCTGCTCCGCGATCCGCGCGGCCGTCAGATCGTAGAAGTCGGCCGCGGTGTGCACCCAGCCGAGATCCATGAACAGGCTGACCTGCTTCTCGCCGAGGCCGTCGATGTCCATCGCTCCGACGTAGTGCTTGAGTAGCTGCCAGCGGCGGCCCGGACAGTCGCGGTTCGGGCAGCGGGTGAAGACCGACCCCTCCGGCTTGACCGTCGGGGTGTCGCAGACCGGGCAGCGCGCGGGTGGCGACGCCGGCGGCGGGCGGTCGCTGCGCTCGGCGACGTGCGGAGCGGGCGACAGCACCTGGGGGATCACGTCGCCGGCGCGCAGGACGATCACCTCCTCACCCTCGCGGATGTCCTTGCGGGCGAGGTCCTCCTCGTTGTGCAGGGTCGCCAGCTTGATCGTCACCCCGGCGATGTGCACCGGCTCGAGCATCGCGTAGGGATGAAGGTCGCCGAACTTGCCGGGGTTCCAGCCGATCGCGTTCAGGCGGGTGACGGCGGTCGTCGGCGGGAACTTCCAGGCGATCGCCCAGCGCGGGTCCCGGCCGACCACCCCCAGGCGCCGCTGCAGCGCGAACTGGTTGACCTTGACCACGACGCCGTCGATCTCGAAGTCCAGCGAGCCGCGCCGGCGCTCCCACGCCAGGCACTGCGCCACCACCTCCTCCTCGGCGCGCAGCCTGATGACGTCCGGGTGCACGGGGAAACGGTGCGCGCGCAGCCATTGCAGCGCATCCCAGTGCGCGTCGAAACCGAGGCCCTCGGTGACGCCGATCGCGTAGCACCACAGCGACAGCGGGCGCTCGGCCGCGAGCTTGGGATCGAGCTGGCGGATCGTTCCGGCGGCCGAGTTGCGCGGGTTCATGAACGTCGACAGTCCCGCCTCGGCGCGGCGCTCGTTGAGCGCCGCGAAGTCGGGCAGCGACATGTAGACCTCGCCGCGCACCTCCACCAGCGGCGGGGGGCTCGCCATGTCGAGCCGCAGCGGGATCGAGCCGATCGTTCGCAGGTTGTGGGTGACGTCCTCCCCCACCTCGCCGTTGCCGCGCGTCGCGCCACGCTCGAACACGCCGTCGCGGTACAGCAGCGAGATCGCCAGCCCGTCGATCTTCGGCTCGGCGACGAACTCGAAGTCCGGATCCTCGATCCCCTCCCGCGCCAGGTGATTGCGCATCCGCTGGATCCAGGCCCGCAGCTCATCGGCCGAGCGGACGTTGGCCAGCGACAGCATCGGCTCGGGGTGGGTCACCTTGACGAGATCGGAGACCGGCTCACCGCCGACCCGCTGGGTGGGCGAGTCCGCCGTCACGAGCTCCGGATGCTCGGCCTCGAGCCGACGCAGCTCGTCGAGCAGGGCGTCGTACTCGGCGTCGCCGATCTCGGGATCGTCGAGGACGTAATACCGATAGCCGTGGTGCTCGAGCAACCGCCGCAGCTCGAGCACCCGCTCGTGCGGCGGGGGCGCCGGATCGCCGGGCGGCGCCGTCACTGCTCGGTCACCTCGCGCGCCGCCGGTGCGACCAGCCGTGCGAGGTCGTAGCGCTCCAGCGCGTCGAGCCCGTCGCGATCGGTGAGATCGAAATGGATCGGCGTGACCGCGATCCGGCCGGCCGCCACCGCGGCCAAGTCGGTTCCGGTCTCGTCGCGTTCGTAGCTGGCGTCGCCGTAGATCCGGTACTGGCGCCGTCCCCGGTCGCCCTCGTTGATCAGCGCCAGCTCGTCACGGTAGATGCGCTTGCCCAGCCGGGCGACCGACACCCCCTCCGGTTCGGCGCCGGGGACGTTGATGTTGAGCAGCGTGCCGGTCGGCAGCGGCACGCTCTCCAGCTCGGCTACCAGGCGCGCGGTGAAGCTCGCCGCGACCCCGAAGTCGAACCCCGCGCCGGCGCGGAAGTCGAGCTCGCGCGAGATCGACTGCTGCGAGACAGCGATCCCGGGGAGGCCCAGCACGATCGCCTCGAGCGCCGCGGCGACGGTGCCCGAGTAGGTGATGTCGTCGCCGAGATTGGAGCCGTGGTTGATCCCCGCCACCACCAGCTCGGCGCTGAAGCCCTCGACGAGGCCGAGGTTGGCCAGGCGCACGCAGTCCACCGGCGTCCCGTCGGTCGCAAAGCCGAGGGTCCCGTCGTCGAAGACGACCTCCTGCACCCACAGCGGGCGACGGGTGGTGATCGAGCGCGCCATCGCGGAGCGGTTGCCGTCGGGAGCGATCACCGCCAGCTCGATCGACGGCACCGCGAGCAGCGCGCGCCGGAGCGCCTGCAGGCCGGCGGCGTCGATCCCGTCGTCGTTGGTGAGCAGGACTCGCACCACCGTCAATGCTATGCCGCGCCGAGGCGGCACGCCGCGCGCCGGGTGTTCGGCCGCGGCCCGAGCGGCGACGTTGCTCGCCTCTCGGGCCGCGACCACCCCCAAACAACCTGCGCCCCGTCCTACATGTACACACTGTAGAGATTCTGCTCCCAAAGCACCATAGAACATGTGTCCGGACGGCCGGCGGCGGCCGGTCAGCCGGCGGCGAGCAGGCGCTCGCCGCCGTACCCGACCGCATCCAGCTCCAGGCCATGGGCCGGCGCGGTCGACCCGGCAGCGGAC
The DNA here is from genome assembly GCA_049509055.1 of Solirubrobacteraceae bacterium. Taxonomy (GTDB): domain Bacteria; phylum Actinomycetota; class Thermoleophilia; order Solirubrobacterales; family Solirubrobacteraceae; genus Palsa-465. The sequence goes on along the minus strand of JBELAG010000099.1, from coordinate 7,575 downwards.
CGGGGACGGCCCGCCAGCAGCCCGGCGAAGTCCGCCACCGAGCGCCGGCCGGCGGCGACTTCGAGCATCGTCCCGACGAGCACGCGGTTCATGCTGCGCATGAAGGCATCGGCTTCGATCCAGAACTCGAGGCGATCGCCGCCGTCATCGCGCCAGAAGGCCGCCGCGACCTCGCGCGTGAAGCGGACGTGATCGGTCTCGGTCGGCGTGAACGCGGTGAAGTCGTGGGAGCCGACGAGCGCGCCGGCGCAGGCGCGCAGGCGGTCGAGATCGAGCGCGTGCGGCCAATGCAGCATCCGGCGGCGCTGGTGGGCGCTGCGCGCGCGGCGAGTGAGCACGCGGTAGCAGTAGGCGCGGCTGGTCGCGTCGCGGCGGGCGTCGAAGCCGTCCGGCGCGGCGGCGCACTCCAGGACCGCGATGTCGTAGGGCAGCAGCGCGTTGAGCGCGTCCGCGGGCACCGGCGGGCCGGCGTAGCTGGCGACCTGTCCGGCGGCGTGCACGCCGGCATCGGTGCGCCCCGCGACGGTGAGCGCCACCGCCTCGCGCCGCAGCACGACCGCCAGCGCGCGCTCGGTCTCAGCCTGGACGGTCCGGCGCGCGGGCTGGCGAGCCCAGCCCGAGAAATCGGTCCCGTCGTACTCGATCAGCAGGCGCGATACCGGCGCCGGCGAGACCGCAGCGGGCGGCCCCAACGGGCTACACGAGCTCGAGCAGGACCATCTCGGTCGCGTCTGACCGGCGCGGCCCCAGCTTGAGGATCCGGGTGTAGCCCCCGGGCCGCTCGGTGTAGCGCGGCGCGATCTCCTCGAACAGCTTGTAGACCGTGAACTTGTCCTGACCGAGCGCCGACAGCGCCTGGCGGCGGGCGTGCAGGTCGCCGCGCTTGGCCAGCGTGATCAGCTTCTCGACCTCGGGCTTGACGGCCTTGGCCTTCGCCTCGGTGGTCTGGATCCGCTCGTGCTCGATCACCTCTTTGCTGAGGTTCATCAGCAGCGCCTTGCGGTGCGAGGCGCTGCGGCTGAGCTGATATCGCTGTCGTTGATGGCGCATGGTCGATGAAGCCTAATCGTTGCGCAACGCGAGGCCGCGCGCGTGCAGGGTCTCGATGACCTCGTCGATCGACTTCTTGCCGAAGTTCGGGATCGCGTTGAGCTCACCCTCGGTCTTGGAGACGAGATCGCCGACCGTCTGGATACCGGCGCGCTTGAGGCAGTTGTAGGACCGCACGCCGAGCTCGAGCTCCTCGATCAGGATGTCGTCCATGGCGTTGGGCGGGCGCGTGCTGGCGCCCACCTGGCCGCCGCCGACGAGGCCCGAATCCAGCGCGCCGGGGGCGCCGACGTCGCGCAGCTCGACGACGCGGTCGGCGTCGGTGAAGATCGCCAGCTGCGAGATCAGGATCTCCGCCGCCTCGCGCAGCGCGGCGTGGGGATCGATCGAGCCGTCGGTCTCGATGTCGAGCGTGAGCTTGTCGAAGTCGGTCTTCTGTCCGACGCGAGCCTGCTCGACGTTGTAGGCCACCCGGCGCACCGGCGAGAAGATCGAGTCGATCGGGATCACGCCGATCGGCTGGTCGGGTGACTTGTTCTCCTCGGCGGGGCGGTACCCGCGACCGCGGCCGATCGTCAGATAGACCTCGAGCTTGGTCTTCTTCTCCAGCGTCGCGATGTGGGCGTCGGGGTTGAGGATCTCCACGCCCGACGGCAGGTCGATGTCCTTGGCGGTGATCTCGCCGGGACCGGTCACGACCAGCGGCGCCTCGATCTCGGTCGCGTCGGAGTGCATCCGGCAGACGACGCCCTTGAGGTTGAGGACGATGTCGGTGACGTCCTCCTTGACTCCGCGGATCGTCGAGAATTCGTGCGCCACCCCCTCGATCCGGACGCTCGTGACGGCGGCACCGGCGAGCGACGAGAGCAGCACGCGTCGCAGCGAGTTGCCAAAGGTGTAGCCGAAGCCCCGATCGAGCGGCTCGATCGTGAATGATCCTCGCGTGTCGTCGACCGACTCGCTGGAGATTCGGGGCACTTGGAAGTCAAGCATCACACGTCCTCACATCGTGGGTTCCTGGCCGTCCCGATGACGGCGTCAAACGCCCGCGCGGGCCTCCGGCCCGGCGGCTGTCAAAGCTTCGCTACTTCGAGTACAGCTCGACGATGAGCTGCTCCTGCACCGGCGCCGCGATCTCGCGTCGCTCGGGCTTGCGCAGCACCTTCGCCGTGAGCGAGTCGTGGTCGGCCTGCAACCACGCCGGCACCTGGCCGGTCAGCTCGGTCGCATCGCGGATCACCTGCGTCGCGGTCGAGCGCTGGTGAATGGCGATCACGTCGTTGTCGCGCAACTGATAGCTGGGGATGTTGACCCGGCGGCCGTTGACCGTCCAGTGCCCGTGCAGGATGAGCTGCCGGGCCTGGCGGCGCGAGGCCGCGAAACCGAGCCGGACGAGCACGTTGTCAAAGCGACATTCGAGCATCCTCAGGAGGTTCTCGCCGGTCACGCCCTGCTGGCGAGAGGCCTTCTGGTAATAGATCCGAAACTGCTTCTCGAGCACACCGTAGTAGCGGCGAGCCTTCTGCTTCTCGCGCAGCTGCACGCGGTACTCGCTCTGCTTCTGACGGCCGCGCCCGTGGTCGCCGGGCGGATAGCTGCGCCGCTCGACGCCGCACTTGTCGGTCAGGCAGCGCTCGCCCTTGAGGAACAGCTTCTGTCCCTCACGACGGCACTGCTTGCACTGAGGAGAGGTATCTCGGGCCATGACTAGACGCGCCTGCGCTTTCGGGGGCGGCAGCCGTTGTGGGCCTGGGGCGTCACGTCCTTGACGTTGGTCACCTCGAGGCCGGCGGCCTGCAGCGAGCGGATCGCCGTCTCGCGGCCGGAGCCGGGGCCCTTGACGAACACCTCGACCTTCTGGAGGCCGTGCTCGATGCCCTTGCGCGCGGCCGCGTCGGCGGTCACCTGCGCGGCGAAGGGAGTCGACTTGCGCGAACCCTTGAAGCCTGCGCCGCCCGCCGACTCCCAGGCGATGACGTTGCCCTCGCGGTCGGTGAGCGAGACGATCGTGTTGTTGAACGAGGTTTTGATGTGAGCCTGTCCGATGGGAATGTTCTTGCGTACGCGGCGACGGCCGCGCTGAGGTCTGCGAGGAGCGGGGCTCACTTCTTGCCGGCCTTCTTCTTGCCCGCGACCTGCATCCGCTTGGGTCCCTTGCGGGTGCGGGCGTTGGTCTTGGTGTTCTGTCCGCGGACCGGCAGACCGCGACGATGGCGCAGGCCCCGGTAGCAGCCGATCTCCTGCAGGCGCTTGATGCTCTGCGAGCGCTCGCGCCGCAGGTCGCCCTCGACCGTGACCGAGCTGTCGATCAGGTCACGCAGCTTGACGACGTCCTCCTCGGTGAGGTCGCGCACCTTGCGATCCGGCTCGATGCCGAGCTTGGCCAGCAGTTCGTTGGACGTCGACCGTCCGATGCCGTAGATGTAGGTGAGGCCGATCTCCACTCGCTTGTTGAGCGGGATGTTGACCCCTGAAATTCGCGCCATGGGTGGGTTCCTTGCCGGGGAGGTAGAGCTAGCCCTGCCGCTGCTTGTGGCGGGGGTTGGGACAGATCACGAGCACCCGCCCGTGGCGGCGGATGATCTTGCACTTCTCGCACATCGGCTTGACCGAGGGTCGTACCTTCACGATGATTCGCTCTCAGAGTTGGGAAAGTCTGTGGTTTGGGTCCCTCGGCGAGGCTCTGGCGACCGGTACGGTCGCCGCTACCCCGCTGAAGGGCACGTGCAGCGCGAACGTTTCCCGCTGCAGGCGCACCGGGGGATGGTAGCAGGGCCGCCCGGGTGCCCGTGGCAGACAGTCCAGACGCCGTCAGGTCAGGCCGCCGCGCGGCCGTTGCCCGCCTTCTCGTGCCACGGGGTGAGGATCCGCGGGCCATCGGCGGTGACCGCGATCGTGAATTCGTAGTGCGCCGCCAGCGAGCCATCCTGGGAAAAGATCGACCAGTGGTCGTCGGCGACCCGGACGGTGTGGCGCCCGGCGGTCACCATCGGCTCGACGGCCAGCACCATTCCCTCCTCGAGCACGACACCGGTTCCGGCCGAGCCGTAGTTGGGGATCTGCGGGTCCTCGTGCATGTCGCGGCCGATGCCATGGCCGACGAGCGAGCGGACGACCGACAGGCCGGCGGCCTCCACGTACTCCTGGACGGCGTGCGAGACGTCGCCGAGGTGATTGCCGGGCCGGCACTCCGGGACGGCGGCCATCAGCGCGCCCTCGGTCGTCGTCAGCAGCTTGTCGGCCACCGGGCTGATCGTGCCGACCGCGAACGTGCGAGCGGCGTCGGCCACCCAGCCGTCCAGCACCACGCCGATGTCGATCGACAGGATGTCGCCGCGAGCCAGCTTGTAGGGGCCCGGGATCCCGTGCACGATCATCGAGTTCGGCGACGCGCAGATCGAGCCGGGAAAGCCGCGGTATCCCTTGAAGGCGGGAGTCGCGCCCTGCGAGCGGATGAACCGCTCGGCCGCCTGATCGAGCTCGGCGGTGGTGACGCCGGGCCGCACCTTGCCGGCGAGCAGGCTCATCGTTCGGACGAGGATGACCCCGGCCGCCGCCATCCGCTCGATCTCCTCCGGCGTCTTCTTGATGATCATCGAACGTCGCTCCCGATCATCACACGTCCTCCTCCAGCCGGAGCGTCGCGATCACCGCCCGGATGTGGCCGTGGACGTCGGCGGGCTCACGCGTCCCGTCGATCCGCCGCATCAGGCCCCGGGCGTCGTAATAGTCGACCAGGGGCTTGGTCTTCTCGTGATACACGCGCAGCCGGTTCTCGATCACGTCGGCCTTGTCGTCGTCGCGCTGGATCAGCCGCGACCCGTCCTGGTCGCAGACTCCCTCGTGCTTGGGAGGGTCGAACTCGACGTGATAGTTGTGCCCGGCCTTGACGCACACGCGGCGCCCCGACAGACGCCGGATGACCTCCTCGTCGGGCACGTCGATCAGCAGCGCGGCGGTGACCCGGCGGCCCAGGGCGGACAACTGCTTGTCCAGCGCCTTGGCCTGCTCGATCGTGCGCGGGAAGCCGTCGAGGATGAAGCCGTCGCCGGCGTCCTCCTCCTGCAGCCGCTCCGCGGCCATCGCGACGATCAGGTCGTCGGGCACGAGATCGCCGGCGTCCATGAACGCCTTGGCCTTCGTACCCAGCTCGGTCTCGTTGCTGACGTTGGTGCGCAACATGTCGCCGGTCGAGATGAACGGCAGCTGGAAGTCCTCGCGCAGGCGCTCGGCCTGCGTCCCCTTGCCGGCGCCGGGGGGACCGAACAGGATGAGGTTGAGCTGCTGGGCCACGCGTTCACTCTATCGTCCGGCTGCATCGATGGGGGTTTCATGTGGCGCGCGCGGCGCCCGACGGCGTTTTCCGCGGCGACCTGAGCCGGCGGCGGGTGGCGATGGGCTCCCAACCCGGCCTGGCCCGGCCCGGCCTGGCCCGGCCCGGCCTGGCCCGGCCCGGCCTGGCCCGGCCCGGCCTGGCCCGGCCCGGCCCGCTCCGCGGAGGCGAGGTCGTTTTTCGGCCTATTTACCCCAAGATCGACCACGCCCTCCACGGGTGGCGCCGGCGCCGAGGGGCGGCAGACGCCGAGGAGCGCCAGACCGCCGGCAGCGACGACCGCCGGCCCGGCCCAGCCGCCGCTACTTGAGGAAGCCCTCGTAGTTGCGCATCATCAGCTGGGCCTCGAGCTGCTTCATCGTGTCCAGCGCGACGCCGATCACGATCAGAATCGAGGTGCCGCCGAAGGCGAAGTTCGCGCTCGTCTGGTTGATCAGGATCGTCGGCAGCGCCGCGATCGCGGCCAGGAACAGGGCGCCGGGGAAGGTCAGCCGGGCGAGGATGCGATCGAGGAACTCGGCGGTCGGCCGCCCCGGTCTCACCCCGGGGATGAACCCGCCGTACTTCTTGAGGTTGTCGGCCTGGTCGACGGGGTTGAACGTCACCGCCGTGTAGAAGTACGTGAACAGGATGATCAGGATGCTCTCGCCCAGCACGTAGTGCCAGCTGCCGGGGGCGAAGAAGTTGTAGAGGTTGGTGCCGAAGCCGGCGCGGTTCTGGCCGATCAGCTGGCCGACGGTGGGCGGGATCGCCATCACGCTGGCGGCGAAGATGACCGGGATGACGCCGGCCATGTTGACCTTGAGCGGCAGGTAGGTCTGGCCTCCCTGGGTCATGCGCCGGCCGATCACCCGCTTGGCGTACTGGATCGGGATGCGCCGCTGGCCCTCCTGGACGAACACGACGGCGGCGACGACGCCGACGGCGATGAACGGCATGATCACCCGGAAGACCTGGTCGGGGTTGTTCCACCAGGCGTTGATGCCGCCCGGGATCCGGGAGACGATCGAGGCGAAGATCAGCAGCGAGATGCCGTTGCCGATCCCCCGCTGGGTGATCAGCTCGCCCATCCACATCAGCAGCACCGTGCCCGCGGTCAGCGAGATGACGATCAGGAACACCTTGAACAGCGTGAAGTTGGAGATCAGCGTCGCGCCCGCGGACTTCTCGAAGCTGCGGAACAGGAACACGTAGCCGATCGACTGCGCGAAGGCCAGGCCGACGGTGAGGTAGCGCGTGTACTGGGTGATCCGCGCCTGGCCGACCTCGCCCTCCTTGGAGAGCTTCTCCAGCGAGGGCACGACCACCTGCAGCAGCTGCAGGATGATCGAGGCGGTGATGTAGGGCATGATCCCCAGCGCGAAGACCGCGATCCGGCCCAGACCGCCGCCGGAGAACAGGTTGAGCAGGCCGAGGATGCTGTTGCCGCCCAGATCCTTCTGGATCTCGTTGACCGCCGAGGAGTTGATGCCCGGCGCGGGAATGTGGGTCCCGAACCGGTAGAGCAGCAGGATCCCGGCGGTGAACACGACCTTCGTGCGGATCTCGCCGACCCTGAACGCCCCGAGGATCGTCGCGATCATGGCCGGCTCAGCCTTCGATCACCTGGCAGGTCCCGCCGGCGGCCTCGATCTGCTCGCGCGCGGCGGCGCTGAAGCCGTGGGCGTGGACGGTGAGCGCCTTGGAGATCTCGCCCTTGGCGAGGATCTTCACCGGGATGTCCTTGCGCGTCGCCAGCCCCTTGGCGTGCAGCGTCTCCACCGTGACGGAGTCGCCGGCCGCGAAGCGGGCCTCGAGATCGAGCAGGTTGACCGGCTGGGTGTAGGTGCGAAACGGCTCGAACGGCATCGACTTCTTCATGTGCGGGCCGCGCAGCTTGCGCATCCGCATGTGAATCGGGTTCTGGCCGCCCTCGAAGCGGGCGCGCTGCTTGGCGCCCGAGCGCGAGCCGTAGCCCTTCTGGCCGCGTCCGGAGGTCTTGCCGGTGCCCGATCCCTCGCCGCGACCGACGCGCTTGCGCGGGCGGCGCGACCCGGGGGCGGGACTGAGGTTGTGCAGGCCGATCCGGTCCTGGTCGGGGGCGCGCGCGTCGTCGACGGCGGTCATGATTCCCTGACCTCGATCAGGTGGCGGACCTTGTGGAGCATCCCGCGGATCTGCGGCGAGTCCGACACCTCGACGGTGTGCCCGAT
>JBELAG010000098.1:0-17254 GCA_049509055.1 Solirubrobacteraceae bacterium | reverse complement strand
GCCTCCCGCCAGCCGCTGCAGCGTCGGCTGGTCGAGTGAGATTCCCCGTCGCGCCACCCGTTCCAGCGCGTGGCGGGAGAACGTCGGCGCCTGCAGGGCGGCCGAGCTCCCGGCGAGCACCTGCGCGAACGATGGTCCGCTCGCCGCCTGCCCGGCGCCGGCGCCCGTCGCGGCGGGCCGCGCCGGCGCCGCCGGCGCGACCGGGCTGAGCCCGGGCGGGACGAGCGCGGCGTTGGGAACCATGGGGTTCATGACGCCTCGGTGACGCTCCCGAGGGCGACGCCGCTCGTCGACCCGACCGTCAGGGTGGGTCCGGCCGAGGTGAACTGCACGCTGCCCACGACGCCGCTCTGGGTGTCACCGTTGGTGTCGGTGTAGCTGACGGTGTGCCCGATCATCGCCAGCGCGGCGGCGGACGCCTGCTCGGTGGCCGTGGTCGAGGTCGCGCTGGCGATCGACGTGTCCTGCTCCAGCGAGCTGAAGTTGGCCAGCTCCGACAGGTACTGGGTCGGGTCGTCGGGCGACAGCGGATCCTGGTTCTTGAGCTGATCCATCATCAGCTGCAGAAAGTCGCTCTCGCCCAGGCTCGAGGTCGCCGAGGCCAGCTGGGAGCCGCTCGTGCTGATCGAGCCGCTCGTCGAGGTGCTGGGCGCCGTCGTGGCACTGACATCGGTCATCGTCGTTGTCCTTTGTGCACGGGTCCGGTCACGCCAGCACGTTCACGAGTGCCGAGCCCGACAGGCCCTGGATGGGGATACCGGTGGAGATTGCCGCGGCGGCCGATTCCTGCTCGTCGGCCTCGGCGGCCGCGCCGTTGCCGCCGGTCCCCGGGGCCGGTCGCTCCTGGGCCGGGGCGCCCTGACGGTCGGAGGAGCCGATGTCGAGGCGCAGCAGCGTGACGCCGCTGTCCTGCAGCGAGCGCCGCAGGTCGTCGCTGTTCTGGGCGAGGGTGCTCGCCGCCTGCGAGTGATCGGCGATCACGCGGGCGACGATGCCGCCGGGCGTGCTCTGGAGATGGATCTGAAGTCCGCCGAGTGAGTCCGGCGACAGCTGGATGCGCGCCTGCGAGACACCGTCGCGCACGCCGAGGGTGATCGCGGTGCTGACCGCCTCCGCCGCCTGGGCCAGGCGGACGCCGGCCGCGGATTGGGCCGGCGACGTCGACTGAGCGGCAGCGGCGACGGTGGCCGGCGCGGCGACGGCGCCCGTCGCGGCGGCTGAGCCGTCGGCGGCGGCGAGTGAGGTGGCGACCGGTCGGACCGCACCGGCGGCGGCCGCCGTGGGGTCGGTCCCCGCGCGCGACGGTGTGGCCATGCGCGTGGCGAAGACGGTTCGCGGATCCGAACCTGCGGCGCCCTGGCCCTGGCCCTGGCTCGGGGTCTGGCTCTGGCTGCCCGAGGGCGAGCCGTCGCCGGCCGGTCCGGTGCCGGCGCCAGGGAGCGCTTGGGTCTGAGCGGCGGGGCTCGTCGCCGGCGCTGTCGGGGCCGGAGCGGGGGCGGGGGTGGCGGTGGTGGACGCGGCCGCCGTGGACTGCGTGGTGGCGCCGGCGTGAAGCTGATCGCCGGCCGCCGCCGGGGTCCCGGTGGAGGCCGGGGCGCCGGTGGTGCTCGCGGTGCTCGCGGCCCCGGGTGGGGCCACGGAGTGTGCTGCCGGTGTGGCCGGTGCGGCGGGGGCGGCGGGTGCGGCCGGTGCGGCCGGTGCGGCGGGGACGGCGGGAGCGGCGGGTGCGGCGGGAGCGGCGGGTGCGGCGGGTGCGGCCGATGCGGCCGGCGCTGCGGGGGCGGACGGTGCCGCCGATGCCGCGGGCGCCGCGGGGGCGGCCGGCGCCGCCGAGGCGGCGGGCGCTGCGGGGGCGGCCGGTGCAGCCGAGGCGGCCGGCGCGGCGGGCGTGGCCGGGGTGGTCCGTGCGGCGGGTGCGGCCACCGCCGGCGTGGCTGCCCCGCTCGGGGCGCCCGCTGGGGCGGGGGCGGACGGAGCGGGCGCGGCGCCGGACGCGGGAGCGGTGGCCGACCCGGCCGGCGAGGGTCCGGTGACCGGTGCCGTGGGCGCGGAGGCCGGCGAGGGGCGGTCGGCGGTGACGGTGCGCAGGGCGCCCATCGCCGCCGCGGAGGGCGCGGACGACGCGACGGACGCCGGCGGGACCGCCACGACCGGGAGTGCGGGCGGTGTGGCGAGCGCGCCCGCGGTCACGGCCGGCGCGGAGGCGGCGGGCGCGGTCGCCGGCGCGGCGGCCTGACTGGACCCGCGTCCGGTCCGGCGCCCGCTCGGCGCGGGAGTGTCGTTCTGTTGGCCTTCCGCAAGTGCGGTCCGGGCCACCTGGTCGTCGAGGACGCTGGCGAAGCGTTCCGTCGGCGGGCTCGCGCCCGCTGTCGGCGGGCTCGTTCCCGGCGGCGATCCCGGCCCGGGCGACGCCGTCGACTGCACGCTGGGAGAGGGGGTCTGCAGGCCGGCCGCGCCGGATGGTGCGGTGCCGGACGGGGCCGCGCCGGACGGGGCCGCGCCGGGCCCGGTGGCGGCCGAGCCGCGCGGGGCGGGCGCGGGTGCCGGCGGCATCAGCGACGCCGGCGCAGCGGGGGTGACGCCGGCGCTCATACCAGCGCCCGCCTGCGGAAGCCGTTGATCGCGATCTCGTCGAGCGCGATGCTCTCGCGCCGGGCGAGCTCGCGCTCGTGGTCGGACCGGCGGTTCTCCTTCAGGCGCTCCAGCGCCTGACGGTCGCGCGCGGCCACGGTGAGCTCCTCGCGGCGGCGGGCGAGGAGGTCGTCGCGGCGGCCGAGGTCCTCCTGGCTGGCCCGATGGGCTCGCTCGCTGCGCTCCAGGTAGCGCTGGCGCGCCAGCAGGTCCATCGCGTCGGTCGGGACCGTGGCGGCCTGCAGCTGCGCCTCGCGGGCGCGGGCGATGCGCTGGGCCGCCGCCTCCACCTCGCGTTCGGTGTGCGCCCGAGCGGCCATCGCGCCCGCCAGCGCCTCCTTGGCGGCGTCCTCGCTGCGCTCGCGCAGCGCGCGGATTCGCTCGAGTCGGAAGCGGAACGAGGGAGCGCTCATGGCCGAGTACTCGGCGACGCGGGGTCTGACTTCAGCCCCCTGGACGCTTGTCCGAGACACCGCCCGGTCATCGGTTCAGCGCCAGGGACGGGATCGCGGTCACCCCGCCGCCGGCGCTGCCGACGACCACCGGCGGCGCCGGCGGACGTGGCGGCGCGCTCACCAGCGAGGCGACGGGCGCCGCGCCGTCGCCGGGGAGCACGAGCTCGGAGGCCAGTGACAGCAGCGCGTTGTCGGCGTCGTTGAGGCTCGTGTACTCCTGCACCCGCTGGCGCAGGTAGGCGTCGATCCGCGGCCGCAGGGCGATCGCCGAGTCCAGCAGCGCGTCGGTCCCGGGCTGGTAGGCGCCGATCGAGATCAGGTCCTCCTTCTCCCGGTAGGCGGCCAGCGCCGCACGCAGCCGCTGGCCGGCTTCGCGGACGTCGTCGGAGACGATCTCGCCGATCAGGCGGGAGACGCTCTGCAGCACGTCGATCGCCGGATAGTGGCCGGCGTGGGCGAGCGAGCGCGTGAGGACGATGTGGCCGTCGAGGATCGAGCGGGCGGCGTCGGCGATCGGCTCGTTCATGTCGTCGCCGTCGACCAGGACGGTGTACAGGCCGGTGATCGACCCCCGGGGGCTCGTGCCGGCGCGCTCCAGCAGCCGCGGCAGCAGCGCGAACACGCTCGGGGTGTAGCCGCGCGTCGCCGGCGGCTCGCCGACGGCCAGGCCGACGTCACGCTGGGCCATCGCAAAGCGCGTGACCGAGTCCATCATCAGCATGACGTTGTGGCCCTCGTCGCGGAAGTGCTCGGCGATCGCCGTGGCGGTGAACGCGGCCTGGATGCGGACGAGCGCCGGCTGATCCGAGGTGGCGACGACGACGACGGAGTGCGCCAGCGCGTCGCCGAGGTCGCGCTCGATGAACTCCCTGACCTCGCGCCCGCGCTCGCCGACGAGCGCGATCACGTTGACGTCGGCGGTCGTCGAGCGGGCGATCATCCCCAGCAGCGAGGACTTGCCGACTCCGGAACCCGCGAAGATGCCGAGGCGCTGGCCGCGACCGCACGGGACGAGCGTGTCGAGCGCCCGCACCCCCAGCCCGACGCGCTCGGTGATGCGCGGGCGCGTGAGCGGGTCCGGGGGCGCCCCGGTCGCTCGCCGCCACGCCATGCCCCGCAGCTCTCCCTGCTCGTCGAGCGGCGCGCCGAGACCGTCGATCACGCGGCCGAGCAGGCGATCGCCGACCGCCACCCCGAACGGATTGCCGGTCGGATGCACCGACGTGCCGGGGCCGATCCCCCGCAGCTCGCCGAGCGGCATCAACAGTGTGCGCCCGCCGCGGAAGCCCACCACCTCGGTCGCCACCGCCGGCCGGTCGCGGCCGTCGCCGACCAGGCAGATCTCGCCCATCTCGACCTGCACCCCGGTGGCCTCGATGATCAGGCCGATCAGGTCGCGCACGCGGCCGCGCCGGCGCGCCAGGTCTGAGTCCTGCAGGCGCCGGGCGATGTCCGCCACAACCGGGCGGGCGAAACGCTCAGTCGCCATGCTGGGGCTCAGGCTCGCGCTCCAGCGCCGGCCGCGGAGCGACCTCGGCCAGCTCCGCGGAGACGATCTCCCTCGCCCGGGAGAGCTGGGCGTCGATCGTGGCATCGATCTCGCCCGCCTCGGTGCGCGCGACCACCCCTCCGCGCCCGATGCGCCGGTCGGCCTGCACGTTGCAGTGGTCGATCCCGCCGAGCTCGGTCTGGAGCCGGGCCACCGCGTGCGTGAGCAGGTCCAGATCGGCCGGGTTGACGATCAGCGTCACGTCGCGGCGATCGGCGATCCGACGCAGGGCGACCCCGGCGATCGCCACCAGCCGCTCGGGCTCGACCTCGATCGCGCCGGCCACGATCTGCTCGGCGAGCCTCAGCGCGAGCGCCACGGCGTCGCCCTCCAGCGCGGCGACGAGCTCGCCGGTCACCTGTTCCAGCGCCTGCGCGGCGCCGGCGATGGCGTGCAGCGCCGGCTCGAGCTCGGCCCGGGCGGCGGCCTCGCCGGCCGCCCGTCCCTCGGCCTCGCCGGCGATCCGCGCCTCGTTGCGGATCTGCTCGGCCTGGGCGTAGGCGGCGCCGAGCACGTCGGCGACGTCGCGCACCGGGCCGCCGGCCGGCGTGCGCAGCTGGCGGAAGCTGTAGGCCTCCACCGTGGCCGCCGCCGACTCAGAAGACAACGTCCTCGTCCCCTCTGGAGAGCACGACCGCACCGGCCTCCTCGAGCCGGCGGACGATCGCCACCACCCGGCCCTGGGCCTCCTCGACGTCGCGCTTGCGCTGCGGCGGCTGGAACTCCATCTCCTCGACGAGCATCTGGGCGCCGCGCTCGGACATGTTGCCGAGGATGCGCTGCTTGACCTCGTCGCTGACGCCGCGCAGGGCGAGCGCCAGGTCCTTCTGGTCGGCCTCGCGCAGGATCAGCTGGATCGCGCGGTCGTCGAGCTTGGTGATGTCCTCGAAGACGAACAGCAGTCGCCGGACCTCGGCGCCCAGGTTCTCGTCGGTCTCGGTCAGCGAATCGAGCACGTTGCGCTCGGTCGAGCGGTCGGACTGGTTGAGGATCTCGGCCAGCGACTTGACGCCGCCGGCCGCCGAATACTCCTGCTGGACGATGTTGTCGAGCTTCTGGCGCATGACCCCCTCGACCTGCCGGACGACGTCCGGGCTGGTCTCGGCCATCCGCGCGATCCGCAGCGCGATCTCGGGCTGTTCGTTCTCCGGCAGGTTGGACAGCACCTGGGCGGCGAGCGTCGTGTGCAGGTTGGCGACGACGAGGGCGATCGTCTGCGGCGACTCGTTGCGCAGGAAGGTGACCACCTGCTCGGGGGGCGTCCTGCGCAGGAACTCGAACGGCCGCTTCTCGATCACGCTGGACAGCCGCCCGATGATCTCCATCGCGCGCTCGGGACCGAGGGCACGCTCCAGCACCTCCTTGGCGTACTCGACGCCGCCCGCGCTGAGCGAGTCGTAGGCCTCGACGGTCGCGGCGAGCTCCTCGAGCACCGAATCGGCCTGCCCCGGCTCCAGCCACTGCAGCTTGGCCATCTCCAGGGACAGCGCCTCGATCTCGTCGTCACGTAGGCACGAGAAGACCTCGGCCGCGCGCTCGGTCCCGAGCGAGACCAGCAGCACCGCCGCCTTCTTGCGTCCCTTGACGCTGGACAGCTTGCCGCCCAGCGCCCCGGCGACGGCCGGAGAGGCCGGGTTGTAGAGCTCGACCGCCATCGCCGCGCGCTACTCCTCGGCCATCCAGGCCCGCACCTGCTGGGCGACCCGCTCGGGATCGCGCTGGACGAGCTCCTCGACCTGCTGGCGGGCGATGTTGACCGGCGGGCGCAGCGCCGCCACCTCGGTGTGTCCCGAGCGGCCCTGCTCCAGCGAGGCCAGCGTCCGCGGCGACTCGAGCTCGCGCAGCCACGTCGGCTGGCCGGCGAACGACTCGCTCTCGCGGCGGCGCAGCAGCCGCGCCGAGAAGATCAGGAAGATCAGCGACGCGAGGCCGATCCCGCCGTACTTGGCGTACTTCATCATCGAGCTGGGGGCGGCGGCGGTCGGCACCACCTTGGGCGTGGCGAACGCCAGCTGGCCGATCGACAGCGTGTCGCCGCGCTTGGTCTGGAGCCCGACGGCGTTGGCGACGGCGGCCTTGATGATCGGCAGCTCGGTGGCGGGGACCGACTTGTCGACCAGCACCGAGATGCTCTGCTGGTTGATCGCCCCCGGGGCGATCGTGGAGTGGGTGATCGTCTTGTCGACGCCGAACGTGGTGGTGTTCGTCTTGTCGGCGTAGCTCGAGTTGGCGCTGCCGGTGCTCGTGTAGGCGGGGATGTTGCCGGCCGTCCCGGTCACGCCGGACGCGCTGGGGCTTCCACCCTTGAGGGTCTCGGTCGAGATCTGGGACTGCAGCGGGACGCCCTTCTGGGCGTAGGTGAGGCTGTCGGAGGTCGCCTGATTGGCGTTGAGGTTGGCGTTGACGACGACCTGGGCCTTGCCGGTGCCGAGCATCGAGGCGAGGACGGTGTTGACCTCGGTGGACATCGACGAGTCGTAGCGCTGGTCGGCGGACTGCAGGGCGGGCAGCCCGCCCGCGTCCGAGCCGTCCGCGCTGGGCCACAGCAGGTCGCCGTTGGAGTCGGTGATCGTCACCTTGTCGAGCGCGAGGCTGGGCACGCTGGAGGAGACCAGCTGGGCGATCCCCCGCACCGAGCCGGGGTCCAGCGAGCCGGAGTCCGACAGCAGCACCGACGCCGTCGCGGGCTGGGAGTTGTCGGCGAACAGCTGGTCCTGGCTGTTGGGCAGCACGAGGTTGACCTCGGCCGAGGAGACGCCGTTGATCGTCTCGATCGTCTGGGCGAGCTGTCCCTCGAGCGCTCGCTCGTAGGTGATCTGCTGCTGGAAGGTGCTCTGACCCAGCTGCTGGCTGTCCATCAGCGAGAAGCCGGGCTGGTTGCTGGCGGTCAGCAGGCCCGCGCCGGCCAGCGCGACCCGCGCCTGCGCTGTCTTGTCGGATTCGACCGCCACCGCGGTGCCGCCGTTCTGCAGCTCGAAGGCGATCCCCTCGGCGCTCAGCGTGCTGGTGATCTTTCCCGTCTGCGCGGGGTTGACGCCGGCCATCAGCGTCGAGTAGCTCGGCGCCGACGCCATCTGCATGACGATCATCAGGAACGCGATGCCGACGGCGACCGAGCCGCCGAGCATCGCCCAGCCCTTCGGCGACATCCGCTGCGCGATCTGGCCGAACGACGGCACGCGCTAGACCTGCGTCTGGAAGATGGTTTGCTCGGCGTCCACGAGCTTGTCGCGGATCTGGGAGGCGAGGTCCATCGCCAGCGATGCGTCCTCGACGGTGGTCACCGCCTGGGTGGGGTCGGTGATCGTGCCGGTGGCCAGACCCTGTGAGGCGGTCGTGGCGGCGGCCTGGGTGGAGTTCAGCGAGCTCAGCGCGGAGGACAGCATCCCGCCGAAGCTCCCCGCGGCGGCCGTGCCGGTCGCGGCGTCGGTGCCGTCGAGCGCCCCGACCGAGCCGACCTTCCATTCGCCGGCGCCGAGCGGGCCGATCGCGCCTGAGATCGCCGGGATCATTTGAGCAGGTCCAGGGTCTTGGAGTACATGGTCTTGGCGGTTTCCATCGCGGTCACGTCGGCCTGGTAGGAGTCCGACTCCGAGATCAGGTCGGTCATCTCGGTCACCGAGTTGACGTTGGGCATCCGCACATAGCCCTGCGCGTTGGCGCCGGGGTGCCCGGGGTCGTAGACGAGCTGGTCGGGGGTCGGGTCGTTGACGATCCCCGCCACCGTGACGCCGCCCGGCGCGCTGCCGCCCGGTGCGCTGACGCCCATCGCGCCGGCCAGGGTCGAGCCGAACCCTCCGCCGACCTGCTGCAGGACGACGTCCTGGCGGCGGTAGGGCTGGCCGCCGGGGCCGTCGGTCGTCTGGGCGTTGGCCAGGTTCTCCGAGGTCACGTCCATCCGGACCCGCTCGGCGGTCAGCCCGCTGGCGGCGATGTCGATCGAGTCGAAGAAGCTCATGACTGCGAGCCGATCGCGGTGATCAGGATCTGCTCGCGCTGCGCGGCGACGGCGGTCAGGTTCTCGTACAGCAGGCCGTTCTCGGCCAGGTCGGCCGAGTCCTGCTCGCTGGAGACGCCGTTGCCGTCGGCGCTCGAACTGCCCCCCGTCGAGTACGGCGTGAAGCTGAGCGCGGAGGGCGACTGGCCCGACTGCAGGGCCGAGGCGAGCGTGCCCTGGAAGTTGACGTCTTCGTTCTGATAGCCCGGCGTGTCGACGTTGGCCAGATTGTTGGTCAGCAGGTTCTGGCGCAGCATCGAGCCGCGCATGGCGGCCTCGAGGGCAAGTTGTGTCGTGTCAAGGAGGGACATAGGCTTGGGTCGCGTTGCATTGACGCCCTCCTTGGGCTTCCGACGACCGCTCCGTGCGGTCAGTCCATTCTTCGGCTGTTCGCCGCGATCCTTTAGGGATCGGGCGTTCGGGTCCGCGACCCTCAGGCCGTGATGCCGTGGCGCGGACGCGCGGGCCGTGAGGCGGCCGCGGCGTACCCGTTGGCGGCGCGCTGGGCGCGGCGCACCTGCGCCATCTCCACCAGCAGCTGCTCGCGCACCCGCAGCAGCTCGATCTCGACGCGCTTGTGCAGCAGCTGGCAGCGTTGCAGCGCCAAGCGCGCCGCTGCCGGCGGCGTCACGGGAAGCGTGCACTCGATCGCCGCACGCGATCGCTTGAGCAGCGCGAGCTCGTCGAAGTCGCGCCGGCTGACGAGCTCCAGCTCGCGCTCGATCAGCGCCGCCAGCGCCTCGTAGGGTGCGACGTCGTCGTCGCTCATGGCGTGGCGATCGTCGCCCACGCGTCGCGAAGCGTGCCCAGCAGCTTGTTGACGTCCTCGAGCTTGCGGGAGCTCTGCTCCAGGCGGGCCTTGCGCAGGTGCTCGAGGCTGAAGCTGTAGATGGCGTACAGCCGGTCGGCGATCTCGCCCTGGTCCATGTCGAGCGTGTCGCGGAGATGGCGGATGATGTCCTCGGCGCGCTTCTGCTTGAAGTGCGACGCCGCGATCTGGCCGTCGGCCATCGCGATCGACGCCTGGTGCAGGAAGCGCCGCGCGCCGTCGTAGAGAGCGAGGACGAGCTGCTCGGAGGACGCCGTCAGAACGGAGTTGGCGCGGTAGGCGCTGGAGGATTGGGGTGCGTATGCGCTCATCGAGTCAGGGGTCGGCGGGGAGTGGGACGAGAGTCGGCGGACGCGCCGGAGCCGGGGCCGTCGATGACGCCGGTGATGCGGACCGATGATGCCGGTGCGATCCCCGAGGTCATATCGGGGTTATCGGCAGGTGCAACCAGACGTTGAGGCGGGCGGTCGGGTTGCCGGGCGGTCTCCGCGGGGGGCCGGCCTCACAGCTGGGCGATCTGGCTGGTGAGCGAGCTCGCCTCTGACTGGTTCTCCGAGAGCGCCGCTTCCATCTGGGCGAACTGCTGGGTGAGCTGGTTCTGCTTGTCGGTGAGCGTCGCCTGCATGCTGCTGATCTGGTTGTTGAGCTCGGTGATGTTCTGGCTGTCGGCCTGGATCCGGTCGTCGATCGCGCCGCCCGCGGCCGCCTCGGTGTTGACCAGCGACGAGAAGCTCTGTGACCAGCTGGTCAGCAGCGATTGCACCCCGCTCGGGTTCGACGTCATCGCGCTCTCCAGGGTGCTGGAGTTCAGCGCCAGGTCGCCGTCCACCGCGGACGACGAGACCGCGCCGCTCCCGGTCGTCGCGCCGGTGTTGAGCCCGAGGTCGTTGAGGTTGTTCATGCCCTCAGCCGCTCCGGCGACATCGCCGTACATCGAGCTGCGCATCGAGGTGAGCAGCCCGTTGAGCTCGCTGTCGTCATACAGCGTGCCCTGCGTCGGATCGGAGCTCGACGGCGCCTGGGCGAGCGCGGTCTGGATCTGGTTGACCACCGAGTTGTACTGGGTGACGAACGTGCTGATCGCCGAGGAGACGTTCGACGAGCTCGCCGACGGCGCGCCGACGGTGACCGTCACCGGTCCCGATGTCGTGGTCACGCCGGTCAGCGTGAGGCTCACGCCGGCGATCGCGTTGGTCACCGTGTTGGAGCTCGACGTGCCGGCGACCCCGTCGACGCTGAACTCGGCGTTCTGCCCCTCCTTGGCGAGCGCCGTCTGCTCGGTGAGCGCGCCGCCGCTGCCGCTCACCGCGATGAAGCCGGTGCCGGTGTCGCCGGTGGCGCGGTTGGAGAGAACGACCGTGCCGGTGTTGGTCTGCGCGGCGTACACGTCGAGCTTGCTGTTGGAGTTGATCGAACTGACGAAGTCCGACAGCGATTCCCCGGAGGTGACCGTGACCGGCTGGTTGTCGATCGTGATCGTGCCGGCGGCCGACGGCGCCGTGTAGCTGAACGTGCGCTGGGCGGAGTTGGCCAGCTGACTGACCGAGACCTGATAGCCGCCGATGCCCGCGCCGGTGCCGGTGCTCGCCGAGACGCGTGTGGTGTCGCTGGAGGTGACGGTCTGCGCGGTGTCGAACAGCGACGGATCGTTGAGCGCCGCCGCGTCGGTGCTGAGGGTCTGGAGCGCCGACTGGATGCTGGTCAGCGCCGAGTTCTCCGCCGTCTCCCCGCTCACCTGATTCTGGAGAGCGGTGACCGGCTGCTCCTGGATCGACATCAGCTCTTGCACGATCTGATTGGTGTTGAGCCCGGAGGCCAGGCCGGTGATCTGCTCGGGGCTGTTGGAGCCCAGCGAGCTCAGCTCATAGCCGGTCGATGAGCTCGACGAGGAGACGGAACTTGTGGACACTGGTCAGCTGCCTTTCGTATTCAGATCGAGCTTGGCGCCGGCGGCGACGGCGAGGGCCTTGCCGGGTGTGAGCTTGGCGACCGGGGCGCCGCTGGGGCCGAGCAGTTGGATCGACAGACGGCCGCTCTGGGGATCGGTCGCGAAATGGATCTGATGACCGGTCGCGGCGACCGCGTCATAGCTCTGGGATGCCGTCTGGATCGCGTCGAGCACCTCCTGCGGAGGGACGGCGGGGATCATGTCGACGGTGACCGGCTCGGTGGATTCCACCACGGCGGTGACCATCGCCAGCGGGGCTGGTGACGCTGCCGCGCTCATGGCGGCGGGCGCAGGCGTCGCTGCGATGGATGCGATTTCGATGCTCATGATGGCCGATCCTTCTCAAGAGGCCGGCGTCGCGTCGTGCGGGCCGGCGAAAGTTCCTGTACTGCCGACGTAATCGCGCGCGGCGTGGCCATCTTGAGTGCGGTCGGTTATCCGTCCAAGCGTGGGCCCCCTATGCCGGCGGCCGGAGGGCGACCCCCCCGGTGCTCAGCTGGGCCAGCAGCTCGCGGGCCGGATCGCAGTCGGGCTCGAGCTCCAGCGCGCCCGTCGCGAAGTTCGCCGCGTCGGCCGGCATCCCGTGGGCGACGGCGACGCGGGCCAGCCCGACGAGCGCGCGGGCGTCGGGCGCGTCGGCGCAGATCGCCATCCATTCCCGGGCGGCGGCGGCGCCCATCCCCTGGGCGAGGAAGATGTCGCCGAGCAGGTGGCGTTGCTCACGCGGCGCCAGGCGGGATTGGCGCAGCGCCGGCAGCAGCGCCTCGAAGCGCTCCAGATCCCGAGCGCGCAGCAGCGTGTCGAGGATCACGCCGAGCACGGGAACGCCGGCGACCGGCAGCCCCGACGGCGCCGGCGACCCGTCGGCGATGGCGGTCCAGGCCGCGAACACCTCCAGCTCGGCCGGCGGCAACCCGACCCGGTTCGCGCGCTCCAATGCGGCGCGCCCGGCGGCGGGGTCGCCGCGGCCGGTCAGCGCGCACAGCTCGATCCGGCAGGCCAGTCCGGCATAGGGGTCGTCATCGGGAGTCGCGGCGGCATGCTGAGCAGCTTCATCCCAGCTTCCGCGCCCGAGCAGGATCTCTCCGAGCGCCACGCGAACCTTGGTGCTGGACGGCGTGGCAGCCAGCACGGCGCGGTACTGGCGCTCGGCGGCCTCGGGAGCGCCGGCGTGCTGCAGCGCTGCGGCGATCGCGGTGCGCGCCGTCGGCGTGATCGTGTCGAGTCGCTCCACCTCGGCGACGGCATCGGCCGGCGCCACGCCGTCGCGCAGGAGCGCGGTCGCGTACGGACCGGCGATGCCGACGAAGTCGGGATGGTGCTCGGCGCACCAGCTCAGCAGCTCCCTGGCCTGCGCCGTGTCGCCCTGCGCGAGATGGAGCTCGGCGAGCACCATCCGCGGCAGGAACGTCCCGGAGCCGACCATCGCGCCATAGCGGGCGGGCGCGTCGCCGAGGTCCATGCACCGCCGGTAGAGCGTCGTCGCCTCATCCACGTCGCCGAGGGCGAGCGCCGTCGCGGCCTGCGCGTAGACGAGGTCGGTGAGGTCGCCGAACAGCTTCAGGCCCCGGGCCGCGGTCTCCCGCGCCTCGATCATCTGCCCGCCGGAGCGCAGCACGCTCACCAGCCGCACGATCAGCAGCGGGGCGTAGTCGCAGGCCTGCAGGCTGCCGTCGGCCTCGAGCATCGACAGCGCGCGGCGGAACTCGCGCGCCGCGGGGGCCGGCTCGCCGGCGGCGGCGTACTCCGATCCGAGGTTGAAGTGAAGAAACGGCGACGGCGCGCTCTCGGCCATCTGCTCGCGCAGGAGGTCGATGTTGCGGCGCGACTTCTCCTTGGACGCACGGATCGAGCCGAGGTAGCCGTAGTGCTGGAGGCGCACCGCGGTCTGCTCGATCCGGCCGGGCGCGTAGGTTGGCAGCGTCTGGACGATCTGCTCGTGCAGGCGGCCGCTGAACCGGTACTCGGGCCGGTTGCGGAAGATCCGCAGCGCGTTGCTGGTGAACGCCGAGCCCTCGCCGAGCTCGCCGATGTAGCTGGTCTCGACGAGGTAGAAGGCCTCGCGCCAGGTGTGGCCGGCGAGCGACCGCAGCCGGTCGCCGTCCTCGTCGGCGAGGATCTCGTCGGCGTCGAGGTAGAACAGCCAATCCCCGGTGGCAGCAGCGAACGAGACGTTGCGGGCCTCCGAGAAGGATCCCGTCCACGGGAACTCGATCACGTGGGCGCCGAACGAGCGCGCGATCTCGACCGTGGCGTCATCGGAGCCGGTGTCGACGATCACCATCTCGTCAACGGCCGGCGCCGCCGCCGCCAGGCAGCGGCCGAGCATCTGCTCCTCGTTGCGGACGATCATGCACAGGCTGATCGTGAGTCCGGTGGCCGGCTGCGCCCGTGCGGCGATCGCCTTCGCGCGCCTGGCCAGGCCGGGCGCAGAGGCGTGCAGCGGCCGCGTCGGGCGCCCGCCGAGCCGCTTGCGCCGTCCCAGCTCGTCGAGGTTGCGCGCGATGTGGGTGAGGCCCGGATCGAGCCGCTTGGCCGCCTTGAACAGCGCCTGGGCGGCGTCGAGGATCCACAGCTCGTAGCAGGCCACGCCGGCGCAGTTGAGCACCACCGGCTCGCTCGGCTGCTCGTCGAGCAGCGTCAGGGCGGCATCGGCGACCGCCGCGAACGCGCGGGCGGCGACGGCATTGGTGGCCTCGCCGGCGGCGACCAGCCCCTGCTCCAGGACGGACACGCGGGCGTGGTAGCGCCGCTGGGGATCGTCGATCTGTCCCGCCTCGGCGAGCACGCCGGCAAACCCGGTCAGGTCGCCGGTCGACATCAGCCAGCGGGCTTGGAGGCCCAGCGCCGCGGCGGAGGTCGTCGGCGCGGTCGGCGTGGCCGCGGAGGCGTCGGACGGCGTGGTGTGATTGGTCAGGCGCAGTGCCATGGCGTGATCCTTCCGAGGGAGCTATCACCCTTGATCGGCACCGGGGCGCAGAAGTTGAGGCGCCGTTGGCGGCGGCCCCGATGGCGCGGTCGCGGCCCGGGGCGGTCAGCGGCCGCGCGCGGCGGCGGCGTCGAGCTTGTAGGCCCAGGCGAGCGCTTCGGCGACGGCGCGCCACAGCTCGGGGGGAATCAGGCCGCCGAGATCGAGCGTGGCGAGGGCCTCGGCGAGGGCGGGATCCGAGCGCACGGGCACACCGGCCTCCCGCGCGGCGGCGATGATCCGCTCGGCGACCAGGCCGCTCCCGGTGGCCGTGATCCGCGGTGCGAGATCCCCGTGCTCGTAGCTCAACGCGGTCGCGCGCGCGCGTCTCAATGGCCCCGGCCGCTTCGGAGGCCCGGGGGGTGGGTCAGGCATAGATCTCCAGCGGCTCCCGGCGGGCCGACACCGTCACCGACACCGCCCGGGCGACCGCCGCCGACAGCGCGTCCCCGAGCGCGCCGGCGCCGGCCTGGGTGGATGCGAGCGCGGCCGGCGAGACGGCGATCCCGACGCGCAGCGAGCTCGGGTCCAGCTCGAAGCGCAGGTCGACCGCCCCCAGCGCCGGGGCGTCGTAGCGCAGCGTCAGGGTGTGCGCCTCGGCCGAGGACCCGCCCTCGGCGTCGCGCTCGGTGACGGTGAGCGTGCCCCCGCCGGGGAGCGCGGCGGCGGCCGGAGTCTGCTGCTCGGGTTGCGAGATCGCCAGCAGGACGCGCTCGGCGCTCGTCTCGCGGACGATCAGGCGCAGCTCCTGGCCCGCGCCGACGTGCTTGGGCAGCTCGGCGTCGAGTAAGTAGCCCGCGATGCTGATGCTGCCGCGCCCGTTGCCGTCGGCGTTGACGACGCGCGCCATCAGCGCCCGGCCGGGCACGATCCGCATCTCCGGGAGCAGGAGGCTGCGCAGCAGCTGGAGATCGATGGCCAGAGGTTGCATCGAGTTCAAGAATCATGAAGCACAGACGACTAACCCGTGCAATGGACCCCGGTCTCTACATCGCAGCTTCCGGCATGCTCGCCGAGCAGGTTCAGCAGAACCAGCTGTCCAACGATCTCGCCAACTCCTCGACGCCCGGCTACAAATCCGAGCAGGGGCAGCAGGAGAGCTTCGGCTCGCTGCTGCTCGCCAACACCTCCACCGGTCAGGCGATCGGCACGATTCAGACAGGCGTGACGATCAACAAGGTCGTCACCGACACCGATCCCGCGCCGCTGACCTCGACCGGCCAGCCGCTGGACTTCGGCATCGCCGGCGACGGCTACTTCGCGGTGAGGACCACGGGCGGCGTCCGCTACACGCGCGACGGGCAGTTCTCGTCCGACGACAAGAGCCAGCTTGTCGACGCCAACGGCGACCTCGTGCTGGGGCAGAACGGCGCGCCGGTCGCGGTCAGCGCCACGGGCACGGTCAGCGCCACCGCGCTCGGGGTGTTCAACGTCAACAACGTCCAGCAGCAGGGCAATACGCTGCTGAGCGGAACCGCGGCGGGACGCGGGACCGGCGTCGTCCGCCAGGGCGAGCTGGAGGGATCGGGAGTCGACCCGGTCCAGACGATGACCGACATGATCGCGTCGCTGCGCGCCTACCAGGCGGGTCAGAGCGCCCTTCAATCCATCGACCAGACCATGCAGGAGGACGCTGAGAGCGTCCCCTCGCTCGGAGGCCCGTGATGTTGCAAGGACTGTATGCCGCCGCCTCAGGGATGGAGGCCACCCAGAACCAGTTCAGCGCGGTCGCCAACGACCTCGCCAACCTCGACACGCCCGGCTACCAGGCCACCGAGGTCGGCTTCCAGGACCTGCTCTATTCCAGCGGCGGCTCCGCCAGCGGCTCGACGATCGCCACCGGCACCGGAGCGGCGTCGGCGATCGTCGGGCGCGATCAGGAGCAGGGAGCGATCGACCAGACCGGGCGCACGCTCGACCTCGCCGTGCAGGGCCCAGGCTATCTGCAGGTCCGGCGCAACGACGGCAGCATCGGGCTGACGCGCAACGGCGCGCTCGAGCTCAACGCGCAGGGCGAGATCACCAACCAGACCGGCAACCCGCTCGTGCCCCCGATCAAGCTTCCCTCCGGCGTCACCGCCGACCAGCTGT
Organism: Solirubrobacteraceae bacterium; assembly: GCA_049509055.1. GTDB lineage: Bacteria > Actinomycetota > Thermoleophilia > Solirubrobacterales > Solirubrobacteraceae > Palsa-465. The sequence goes on along the minus strand of JBELAG010000098.1, from coordinate 786 downwards.
CGATCGCGCCCGACGGCGCGGTCAGCGCCAACGGCCGCAGCCTCGGCAAGATCGCGATCGTCGACGTCCCGGCGCCCGATCAGCTCCAGCCCGACGGCGACAGCATGTTCAGCGTCAGCACCGGGAGCGGGGCGACCCGGACCGCCGCCGGGAGCACTCTGGAGCAAGGGGCGCTGGAGAGCTCCAACGTCGATCCCGCGACGGCGATGACCGACATGATCACCGCCGAGCGCAGCTACCAGATGGCCAGCCAGGCGATCCAGTATCAGGATCAGATGCTCCAGATCGCCAACGAGATCAAGAAATGAGCGCGATCTCCTCCTCCGCCGGCGTGTCGACCCCGGTCACCGGCCTCCCCCCGACCGACCCGGCCCTGGAGCCGGCGAGCGTGCGCAACGGCAACCAGGCGGCCAAGAACGCCTACGACACCGGTCTCGCGTTCGAGAATGTGCTCGTCAACGAGCTCACCCAGCAGCTGACCGCCACCGTCCCCGGCCTCGACGGCTCCACCGGCGACGGCCTCGGCGGCACCAGCGACGACGGCCTCGGCGGCACCGGCGACGACTCCGGCGGCGGCTCGAGCTCCGCGCTGAGCTCATACTCCTCGCTGCTGCCGAGCGCGCTCACCTCGAGCATCATGTCCTCGGGCGGCACCGGCGTGGCGATGCAGATCGCCGAGTCGATCGATCCGAAGCTGGCCGGCCGGTGATGAGCGCGATGGCCGAGCTCACCCCGCGGGACGACGTGCTGTCCAACGATGTCCTCGCGCATCTGGAGACGCAGCTG
>JBELAG010000097.1:0-17272 GCA_049509055.1 Solirubrobacteraceae bacterium | reverse complement strand
CTGTCGGGCGGCGACCTCCAGGAGGGTCATGAGCTGGAGGTGACCGGACCGTACGGGGTGTTCACGCTGCGCGAGAAGTCCGATCGGCCGCTGCTGTTCATCGGCGGCGGCGCCGGGATGGCGCCGATCCTGGCGCTGTTGCGATCGATGGCCGATCGGGGCAACCCGCGTCCGGCGGTCTATTACTACGGGGCGCGCGGCCCGAAGGACCTGTTTCACCTGGAGGAGCTCACCGAGCTGGAGCAGCGGCTCGCCGATTTCCGCTTCGTGCCGGCGCTCTCAGAGGCCGATGACGAGGCCGGCTGGGATGGCGAGCGGGGCCTGATCACCGACGTCGTGGCCCGCTGCGAGAAGACGCTGGACGAGGTGGACGCCTACCTGTGCGGTCCACCGCCGATGGTCGACGCCGCCATCGCGATGCTGGACCAGAACGGCGTGCCCGAGTCCCGGATCTACTACGACAAGTTCACGACCACCGCCGAATGACCACGACAAGAGGAGAGCACACTGATGGCCACAGAGACTGACGCTCCCGTCAAGGAACGCAGCGTCCCAAAGCCGGTCTTCACCGATGCCGAGGCGGGTGCGCGTGAGTTCCCCTCCTCCACCAGTCGAACCTATAACTACTTCACGCCTGCCAAGCGCAAGGCGACGGTCTACGAGGACGTGACCGTCGACATCCAGCCCGATCCCGCACGCCATCTGCTCCAGGGCTGGCTCTACGGGTTCGCCGACGGCACCGGAGGCTATCCGCAGGAGTGGACGGCGCTGAAGTCCTCCAACTGGCACGCGTTCCTGGATCCCAACGAGGAGTGGGAGCAGACGATCTATCGCAACAACGCCAACGTCGTGCGGCAGATCAGCCAGAACCTGGCCAACGCCAAGGCGGCCCGCGCGTTCGAGGGCTGGAACAGCGGTTGGATCAAGACCGTTCAGCGCCACGTCAGCGCTTGGGCTCATGTCGAGCACGGGATCGGCATGCACGTCTACCTGCCCGCGCAGCGCGACGCGCCGACGAACATGATCAACAACGCGCTGTCGGTGGCGTCGGCCCACAAGCTGCGCTTCGGCCAGGACATCATCCTCTACAACCTCGACCTCACCGACGAGGTGGAGGGCTTCGACGGCGAGGCCCACAAGGAGGCCTGGAACAACGATCCGATCTGGCAGGGCGTGCGCGAGAACGTCGAGAAGCTCACCGGGATCCGCGACTGGGCGGAGGCGTTCTTCGCGACGGCGATCGTGTTCGAGCCGCTGGTCGGCGAGCTGTTCCGCAGCGAGTTCGTGATGCAGGTCGCCGCTCTGCAGGGCGACTTCGTCACCCCGACGCTGATGGGCGCCGGCGAGTCCGACACCGCTCGTGACCTGCGGGTAGCGCGGCGGCTGTTCGGGATGCTCGCCTCCGACGAGGAGCACGGCGAGGCCAACCGGGCGACGATGAAGGGCTGGCTGGAGACCTGGACCCCGGTCAGCGTGGGCGCCGCTCGCACGATGCAGCCGATCTGGTCACAGCCGGGTGAGAAGGTGATCCGCTTCGAGGAGTCGCTGGAGCATTCGAAGCGGCGCTACGACGAGCTCCTCGCCGATCTGACCCTCAACGCGTAAAGGAGCTTTGAGAATGAGCGTTTCCAACGATGACTTCAAGATCGAGCGGACGGCCTCCAACCGGGCCGGCGTCACCCTGATGGACAATCAGGTCGGGCACGTCGTGGCCGAGGTGATGCGCGGCAAGCCGGGGGTCACGGTCGAAGTGCTCCCCTCGATGATCCGCGTCGACGGCGACAACAGGTTCGAGATCGACTACGCGGAATGCGCCGAAGCGCTGGGCTGGGAGGACTTCGGCAACGACGATTTCGAGGAGATCATGTCGACCCACTACGGCCGCATGGTCGTCCTCGACGACCGCATCGTGATGTTCGCCAATCCTGAGGATGCGGCGGAGTACATTTCGTTTGACCTGCAGGCGCTCAGCTAAGGAGAGGGAGAGTTAATGTTCGAGCACAAGGGTGAGAAGTACTTCGTCGTCGACAGCCACCTGCACTTCTGGGACGCGAGCCCGGAGAACTGGGTCAAGGGTCACGAGCAGTACGCGAAGGGCTGGATCGAGTGCTTCCACGCCTACATGGGGCTGGGGCCGGCCGAGACGCATTGGCCGATCGAGAAGTTCATGAACTACTCCGAGGAGGACTTCGTCCACGACGTGTTCGAGGAGGGTGGAGTCGACGTCGGGATCATGCAGTCGACGTACCTGAAGGAGTGGTACACGACCGGCTTCAACACCGCCGAGGTCAACGGCGCGCTCGCCGCCAAGCATCCCGGCAAGCTGATCGTCAACGGTCGCTGGGATCCGCGTGACGGCGACGCGGGTCTGGAGCAGCTGCGGGCGGACGCCAAGACGTACAAACTCCAGGGCTGCAAGCTGTACACCGCCGAGTGGAACGCCGGGTCGCGCGGCTGGCGCCTGGACGACGAGGCGTGCAAGCCGTTCTACGAAGCCTGCAAGGAGCTGGGCATCAAGAACATCCATGTCCACAAGGGGCCGACGATCTGGCCGCTGGACAAGGACGCCTTCGATCCCCGGGATGTCGACCAGGCCGCGACCGACAACCCCGAGCTCAATTTCATCATCGAGCACGTGGGTCTGCCGCGGATCGAGGACTTCTGCTTCATGGCGACGCAGGAGCCCAACGTCTACGCCGGCCTGTCGGTGGTGATCGGCGGCCTCATGCACGCCCGCCCGCGGTTCTTCGCCAAGGTCATGGGCGAGCTGCTGTTCTGGGTCGGCGAGGACAAGATGCTGTTCGGCTCCGACTACGGCATCTGGGAGCCCAAGTGGCAGATCGAGGGATTCCTCGATTGGGACTACCCGGCGCCCGACCACGAGGAGTACTCCGACTTCCCGCGGCTCAACGACGCCGGCAAGCGCAAGATCCTCGGCCTCAACGCCGCCCGGCTGTACGGCATCGAGGTTCCGCATGAGCTCCGCCTGCCCGACGAGGCGGGAACCCCGGCCGCGAAGGAGGACGCACAGCTGGTCGAGTCGACGGTATGAGCACCGCGGCCTTCCGTGACGGCGGGCCGCAGCCGATGGCGCAGACCGCGACAGATGTCCGCGAGCGCGTGCTCGCGGCGTTGGACGCGGTGATCGACCCCGAGCTCGACGAACCGATCACCACGCTTCGGTTCGTCAGCTCGGTCGACGTCACCGGCGCCGGTGACGTCGAGATCATGCTGCGGTTGCCGACGCCGCAGTGCGCGCCGAACTTCGCGTTCCTGATGGCAGCCGACGCGCGCAAGGTCGTGCGCCGGCTGCCGGAGGTCGGGCGCGTGACCGTGCATCTCGAGGACCACTACACGGGCGACGAGATCAACGGTGCGCTGGCCCGCGGGGAGGGGTTCACCGGGGCGTTCCCCGGCGAGACCGAGGACGACGATCTGGAGGCGCTGCGCGAGCTGTTCCAGCGCAAGGCGCTGATCGCCCGGCAGGCGAAGATCTGCCGGGCGATGCTCGACGGCGGGGTCACCGCCGCCGACGTGATCGCGCTGCGGGTGCGCGACCTGCCCGACGGTCCGCAGGCGCGCCGCTGCCTGACGCTGCGCTCCGAGCTCGGCCTCGGCGCCGAGCCGGACTCGCCGGCGTTCCTGCTGCCCAACGGGCAGCCGCTGACCGCCGAGGGCCTCACGCGCTGGCTGGCGATGGCGCGCCTGATCGCCACCAGCCTGGAGGCCAACGGCGGCATCTGCCGTTCGCTACTGCAAGTTCGCCACGACCTGGCGACCGATCCCGAGGAGGAGAGACGATGAAGGCCGCGAGGCTGCACGCCTACCACGAGGCGCTCAAGCTCGAGAGCGTCGACGAGCCCACCGCCGACGCCCCGTTCGACGTGATCGTCCGCGTCGGCGCCGCCGGGCTCTGCCGGACCGACCTTCACATCCAGGAAGGTCAATGGGCCGAGAAGTCGCAGGTCGCCCTGCCCTACACGCCCGGGCACGAGAACGCCGGCTGGGTGCACGAGATCGGCCCCGGGGTCACCAATGTGGAGGTGGGCGACACGGTCATCGTGCACCCGTTCATCTCCTGCGGGCTGTGCCTGCCCTGCCGGGTCGGCGACGACATGCACTGCCTCAACGGCTCGTTCCCCGGCATCAACCGCGACGGCGGCTTCGCCGAGCTGCTGAAGACCTCGGCCCGGTCGGTGGTCAAGCTCGACCCCAGCTTGGCGCCCAAGGACATCGCGGCGCTCGCCGACGCCGGGCTCACCGCGATCCACGCGGTCAAGAAGGCGATCCCCGTGCTCGGCGCCGGCACGCGCGTCGTGGTGATCGGCGCCGGCGGTCTGGGTCACATCGGCATCCAGTGCCTGAAGGCCTACACCCCCGCGGAGATCATCGTGATCGATCCGTCGGAGAAGGCGCTGGCGCTGGCCGGCGAGCTCGGGGCCGATCACACCGTCAAGGTCGGCGGCGGCCACGTCGACACCGTGCGCGAGCTGTGCGACGGCCTCGGCGCCGAGGCGATCATCGACTTCGTCGGCGAGAAGGGCGCGATCGAGGACGGGATCGCGATGGTGCGCGACGGCGGCTTCTACTACGTGATCGGCTACGGCGAGAACATCAACATCCCGACGATCGACGTGATCTCCCGTGAGATCTCGTTCATCGGCAACCTCGTCGGCACCTACGCCGACCTCTCGGAGCTGATGACGCTGACCGCGCAGGGCAAGGTGACGCTGCACACCAGCACCTACCCGCTGGATGCGATCAACGATGCGATGGCGGATCTGGACGGCGGTCGCCTCCAGGGCCGCGGCATCCTGATCCCCGCCGGCGCGTAGCAAGGAGCTCCCACGATGGGCAAGATCCTCTACTTCAACCACGAGGCCCGACGGCTGCTCGCCGCCGGCGTCGACGAGCTGGCCAACACGGTCAAGGTGACGCTCGGGCCCAAGGGCCGCAACGTCGTCCTCGAGCGGCTCACCGGACCGCCGCTGATCACCAACGACGGCGTCTCGATCGCGCGCGAGATCGAGCTGTCCAACCCGTTGAAGAACATGGGCGCGCAGCTCGTCCGCGAGGTCGCCAACAAGACCAGCGACATGACCGGCGACGGGACGACGACCGCCACGCTGCTCGCCCAGGCGATCATCCGCGAGGGCATGAAGGCGCTGGAGGAGGGAGCGAACCCGATGCTGCTGCGCCGCGGGATCGAGGACGCGACCGAACTGGTCGTGGCCGAGCTGCGGCGCACCGCGCGGCAGGTCTCCGACGCGGATCTCGCGCACGTGGCGACGATCGCCGCCAAGGAGGACGAGCGGATCGGCGAGGCGGTGGCGCGGGCGCTGCGGCGGGTCGGCCCGGAGGGCGTGGTCACGCTCGAGGAGGCGCCGCTGCCCGGCATCGAGGTCGAGTTCGTCGAGGGGATGCACGTCGAGAACGGCCACTTCTCGCCGTATCTCATCCAGGACACCCAGCGCATGGAGACGGTGTTCGAGGACCCCCACATCCTGCTCACCAACAAATCGATCACGCAGATGCAGGATCTGATGCCGACGCTCGACGCGGTCATGAAGAACCCGCGGCCGCTGCTGATCTTCGCCGAGAAGGTGGAGGGCGCCGCGCTCGGGCTGCTGGTCCAGAACAACCAGCACGGGACGCTGAAGGCGATGGTGGTGCGCGCTCCCGGGTTCGGGCACCGGCGGATCGCCCATCTGCACGACCTCGCCGCATTCACCGGCGGGACGGTGATCTCCGAGGACGCCGGGCTGAGCCTGGCCAACGTCAAGCCCGAGACGTTCGGCTCGGCGCGCCGTGTGGTCATCACCGAGGACTCGACCGTGCTCATCGAGGGCGCGGGGACGGCCGAGCAGGTGGAGGCGCGCCTCGGCCAGATCCGGATCGAGCTCGAGCGCGCGACCCAGGACACCGACATCGAGGTCCTGCGCGAGCGCCTGGCGAAGCTGTCGAGCAGCCTCGCCGTGATCCACGTCGGAGCGTCGACCGGACCCGAGCTCAAGGAGAAGTTCCGCCGTACCGAGGGCGCCCTGGCCGCCACCCGCGCCGCGGTCAGCGAGGGAATCGTGGCCGGCGGCGGGACCGCGCTGCTGCGCACCGAGTCGGTGCTCGACGACACCGGGCTGGCGGGCGACTATCTGCGCGGCGCGGAGGTCATCCGTCGCGTGCTCTCCGAGCCGCTGTACTGGGTCGCCGCCAACGCCGGCTACGACGGTCAGGAGGTGATCGACCAGGTGCGGGTGATGCCCGCCGGGCACGGCCTCAACGCGCTCACCGGCGAGTTCGGCGACCTGTTCGAGGGCGGCGTGATCGATCCGCTGCGGGTGACGCGGCTGACGATCGAGCACGCCGCGTCGGTGGCGGCGCTGATGCTGACCACCGAGGCGCTCGTGGCCGAGGAGCTGGTCGCCCAGCCGGGCGCGATCATCGCCCCGGGCTTCGGCGATCTCGCCGAGGGCCTGGCGCGGCCCTCCTCGCCGGTCTGATCGGGGGGTGTGTCATCTGAGGGTTGAATATCAGCCCTTAGATGACACACGTCCGACCGCGAGCTGATTGCCGCCCACCGCCACGCACATGGTGGCGGTCGGGCACGAGACGCCGGCGGGCGCCGTCCATCCGCCGACGTCGTCCTCGGTCCACGTCGCCCGCGGGGCGCTCGGGTCGGTGGTGACGAACGTGTCGCCGGCCCAGTCGGAGCCGATGCACAGCGCCGTCGATGCGCAGACGGGGTTGACTCCGGAGCCGACGCCGATCCCGGTCGTGTTGACGACGCTGCGCCACGCCCCGGGCCCGGCCGCCGGGCGCACCGAGCTCAGCATCATGGCGCCGTAGCTGTCGTCGCCGATGCACAGCGTGGCCGTCGGACACGAGAGGCTCTGCGCGCCCTCGTCCTGTGAGGACTGCGGGTCATAGGTGAAGCTCCGCCACGAGGCGGCGCCCCCGGTCGGGTCGCTGGAGACGAACAGCTGTCCGGCGCCCGAGGTGGCAAAGCACAGCCGCGTCGACGGGCACGACACCGCCAGCACGCTCGACGGGCAGTCGCTCTTCTCCCCGTCGCCGCCGCAGTAGATCAGACCGGTCGCCAGCGGTGTGGAGGTCCACGGGGCGGTGGGATCGCGCGGGTCGGTGGAGGCGAGCAGGCCGGTGCCGCCGGCGCGGACGCAGAGCCGGGCGGAGGGACAGCTCAGCGCGGCGATCTCGTCGGTCGCGCCCGGCGCGGTCGCCGCGCTCTCGGTCCACCGGCTCGCGGCGGCGGCCGGATCCGACGAGGTGAGCAGGCCCGACGTCGCCTCGCCGCTGTCGGCGTCGTTCGTCCACGTCGCGACGCACAGCGCTGCCGACGGGCAGGTGATCGAGGACAGCGCGTAGCGCGTGCGGGTGACCCGCCAGCGGGGGCCGGCGCCAGCGGGTCGGTCGTGGCGAAGACGTCCCGGCCCCCGTAGGCCACGCACAGCGACAGCGACGGGCACGCCACACCCCAACTGTCGGCCGTCGCCAACAGGCTCTTCACCCGCCACGGCCCGCGCTGGCGCAGACCATGGGAGGTGAGGATCCGCGGCCGGTTGCCGTCGGCGGCGAGGCACAGCGTCGTCGACGGGCACGAGAGGTCGACGAGCGCCGCCGTGCCGAGCGGCGTCGAGAGCTTCCAGGTCGAGGCGGCGCCCGCCGGATCGGTCGAGGTGAGCACGGACGCGAAGTTGTCCTGCATCGCGCAGTCCGACGCCGACGCGCACGACACCGTCCCCAGGGCGCCCGCGGTGAGGTGGATGGTGCGCCAGGCGGGCCGGCGCGCGGCGGGATCCCGGGAGACGATCACGTCGCCGCGCTGGTCGTCGAGCACGCACAGCCTCGCCGACGGGCACGACATGCCGTCGATCGCGGTCGGCGGCGCGCCCGGGGGTATCGGCCGGCTCGCGCGCCACGCGGCGTGCGCGGCGCCGGGATCGGTCGCGGTGATCACGGTTCCGTCGGACGCCAGCGCCACGCACAGCGCGGCCGAGGGGCAGTCGACGGCCCACGTGCCGGGGTCGCGCGCCGAGGCCCTGAAGCCGGCGTGCGCGGTCCTCCACCGGCGGGCGCCGGCGGCGGGGTCGGTCGAGACGTAGACGCCGCCGTTCCCGTCGGTCGCGGCGCACAGCGACGCCGTCGGGCACATGACCTGGTCAGGTCCGGCGTCCGCGGGCGCGTCGGCGAGACGGCTCACCGTCCACGCCGGATCGGCGGCGGTCGGGTCCGAGGAGGTGACGACGTCGCCCGCGCCGTCGACCGCGACGCACAGCCGGGCCGACGGGCACGACACGGCGTCGGCGGTCGTCGTGACGGTCGCCGGCGGCAGGTCGGGGCGCGAGACGGTCCAGTGCGGATCGGCCGCCGCCGGATCGGAGGAGATGAGGATGGCGCCGTCCGCGGTGAGCGCGGCGCACAGGCTCGTCGACTGGCAGCCGAGTTCGAGAAGGTCGCTGGGATCACCACTGGGGGCGCCGGCCTGGATCGGCGTCGATGCACCCCAGACGAAGCGCGCCGCCGCCTGCGCGCTCCCGCCGATCGCCAGCGCCGCCACGCTCGCCGCCACGCCCGCCGCAATAGGCCCCGCACGCCATCGCATGCCCACTCCAACGTCCGGCGTGATCAAAGGTTGCGCGCCGGCGGAGGCGTGCCGTCTGACAGACGGCACGCGCCGGGTTCGGGGTTAGGTGAGGGCGGGAGCCGCCGGCAGGCCGGCGAGTGCGGCGTCGAGGTCGGCCTCGGAGAACTCGGGGTCCTGGAGGGTGCCGGCGAGGTAGGCGTCGTACGCGCTGAGGTCGAAGTGGCCGTGGCCGCACAGCCCGAACAGGATCACCCGCTCCTCGCCGGCCTCGCGGGCCGCGGTCGCCTCGTCGATCACCGCGCGGATCGCATGCGCGGGCTCGGGCGCCGGGATCAACCCCTCGGTGCGCGCGAACTGGACGGCGGCGGCGAACGTGTCGTTCTGGCGGTAGGCGCGGGGCGTCACCATCCCGGCTTTGACCAGCGCGCACAGCAGCGGCGAGTCGCCGTGGTAGCGCAGGCCGCCGGCGTGCACGGGCGGCGGGACGAAGCCGTGCCCGAGCGTGTACATCGGCATCAGCGGCGTCAGCCCGGCGGTGTCGCCGAAGTCATAGGCGTACACGCCGCGGGTCAGCGTCGGGCAGGCCGCCGGCTCGGCGGCGATGAACTGCGTCCTGACCCCGTCGCGGATCGTCCGGCGCAGGAACGGGAAGACGAGCCCGCCGAAGTTCGAGCCGCCGCCGACGCAGGCGATCACCGTGTCGGGGTACTCGCCGGCCATCTCCATCTGGGCCAGCGCCTCCTGGCCGATCACCGTCTGGTGCAGCAGCACGTGGTTGAGCACCGATCCGAGCGAGTAGTTGGTGTCGGCGTTCTGGGCGGCGACCTCGACGGCCTCGGAGATCGCGATCCCCAGCGAGCCGGTCGGATGGCCGCTCTGGTCGCGGCCGGCCTGGGTGAGGTCGGAGGGCGAGCGATGCACGGTCGCGCCCCACGTCTGCATCATCGAGCGGCGGTAGGGCTTCTGGTCATAGCTGGAGCCGACCATCCACACCTCGCACTCCAGGCCGAACAGCTGGCAGGCGAAGGCCAGCGACGACCCCCACTGCCCGGCCCCGGTCTCGGTGGTGAGCTTGCGGATCCCGGCGGCGGCGTTCTCGTAGGCCTGCGCGACCGCGGTGTTGGGCTTGTGCGAGCCGGCCGGCGAAACCCCCTCGTACTTGTAGTAGATGTGAGCGGGGGTGTCGAGCGCGCGCTCGAGGCGATGGGCCCGCAACAGGGGGGTCGGGCGCCACAGCTTGTAGGCGTCGCGCACCGGCTCGGGGATCTCGATCTCGGGCTCGGCCGAGACCTCCTGCATGATCAGCGCCATCGGGAACAGCGGTGAGAGGTCCTCGGGCCCCGCGGGCTGCAGGACCCCGTCCCCATCCGCTCGCAACGGCGGCAGCGGGTCGCCGGGGAGGTCGGCCATCAGGTTGATCCAGTGGGTCGGGATGTCCTTCTCGCCGAGCGTGAACGTGACCTGTGTCCGGCTCATCCGCTTCTCCTCGCGTCGTGGGGCCGCGATTGTATGTCGGCGCGACGGGCGAGGCGACCGTGTGGCCGGGCGCCCGGAGGCGGGCGTCGCGGGCGCCGGGGCTCAGGGCTCGCCGTTCACACGTCGATAACCAGGCTATGCATCCGGATGCCCGCCGCCTGTCGGCCGCGCAACTGCTGTGCACGGCGGCCGCCTTCGTCGCCGTCGGCACGCTCGTCGCGCTGATCGACGTCCCCGGCGCCGCGTGGCTGGCCGGCGCCGTGGCGGGGGCGTGCGCCGCCGCGGTGATCGCCCAGCGCCATGCCCGGCGCCGGCCGCCCCGGGCCGTCATGCCCGGGCCCGCCGGCGCGCCCGCCCACGTCTCCGCCGCCGCGCCCGCCGCCGCGCGGCCGACCGCGGGGTCGCGAACGACTGAGGCGGCGCGGGCGACCGAGGCGGCGCTGGCGACGCTGGAGCCGTCCGGTTGGCGCGCCGTGCACGGCGTGAGCTGGCCGTACGGCACCTATGACCACATCGCGATCGGGCGCGGCGGGGTGATCCTGGTGGCCAACCGGCGCGTCGACGGCGACGAGCCGCTCGACGTCATCCGTCACCGCGTGCTGGCCGACGCCGCGATCATCCGCCAGGAGATGCGCCGGCGCGCCGGACGCGCGTTCTGGGTCCAGGCGCTGATCGTCGTGTGGTCGGACTTCCCCGAGGGTTGCGTCGTCGACGGCCGCTGCGTGCTCGTGCACGGATCGAGGCTCGCGGGCTGGCTGGAGCGCCGCCCGCCCCAGCTGCGCGACGACGACATCGAGGTCGCGTTCGCGGCGGTCGCGGCGCTGGGCGGCGCGGCCGCGACGGCGCGCGCGGCCTGAGGTCCGGCGCCCCGCGGTCCGCCGTCCCGGGCGCCCTGCGGTTCCGCGGCGCCCTGCGGTTCCGCGGCGCCCGCGGTCAGTCGCCGAGCAGGCCCTTGGCGCGCAGCTCCTCGCGCGCCGCCGCCGACTTCTGCAGCCCGGCCGCGCCCATCCCGGCCAGCACGGCGTCGGTCTTGGCGAACTGCACATCGCGGTAGTCGACGATCTCCAGCTGGTTGCCGGACGGGTCGTGCACGCGCAGCGACCCGGAGGGGGAGACGTCGACGCCCGCGGCCAGCAGCGAGGCTCGCAGCGCCTCCTTGTCGTCGACGACGAGGCCGACGTGGCGGGCGTGGTCGGGCGTCTGGACCGGGCCCTGGCTGAGCGCCAGGAACTGGTCGCCGAGATCGATCCACGCCATCGTCGCACGCCGGCCGCGCAGCTGCAGATCGAACCAGCGCCCGTACCACTCCAGCGCCTCGTCGAGGTCGCGGACCTCGAAGGCGATGTGGTTGATGCCGATCGGTCGCACTGTCATCGCACGGTCTGGCTGACACCATAGTGCAGCCGCCGGGCCGTGACCGCGGCCCCGCCCAATCGCCGACCACAACGAAGGAGCGCTCGCTTGGACTGGTCGATCCCCGCCGAGGTGACGGAGCTGCTGGGCGCGCTCGACGCGTTCATCGACCGTGAGCTCGTGCCGCTGGAGCAGGCCAACCCCGACCTGTTCGACCACCGCCGGGAGTTCACCCGGACCGACGTGGAGCGGGGCGGGATCCCGACGGCGCGCTGGCGTGCGCTGCTGGACCGCGCCCGGCGGCTGTCGATCGAGGCGGGCTTCTATCGCTATCCGTTCCCCGTCGAGGTCGGCGGCGACGGCGGCACCAACCTGGCGATGGCGATCATCCGCGAGCACCTCGCCCACCGCGGCCCGGGGCTGCACGCCGAGCTCTCTCATGAGGCGTCGGTGGTGGCCAACGAGCCGCTCGTGCTCGTTCTGCACGAGTACGGGACCGCGGAGCAGAAGCGCCGCTATCTGGAGCCGCTGGTCGACGGCCGGATCGCGATCGCGTTCGCGCTGACCGAGCCCGACCATGGCAGCGACGTCACGTGGCTGACGACGCGCGCGCGCCGCGCCGGTGACGGCTGGGTGCTGGACGGCGTCAAGCGCTACATCACCGGGATCGACGTCGCCGCGGCGGTGCTGGTGTTCGCCCGCACCTCGGGCGCCGACGGCAAGGCCCACGGGATCACCGCCTTCCTCGTGCCCACCGACGCCCCCGGGCTCGACGTGCCCTATTACCACTGGTGCCTGAACATGCCCACCGACCACGGCGAGCTGACGCTGGACTCGGTCACCGTCGGCGGCGACGCGGTTCTCGGCGATGTCGACCGCGGCCTGGACTGTGCCCAGTTGTTCGTCCACGAGAACCGCATCCGCCAGGCCGCGTCGTCGCTGGGGGCGGCGCAGTTCTGCATCGACCGCAGCATCGCCTACGCCCGCGAGCGCGTCATCTTCGGCAAGCCGCTCGCCGATTACCAGGGGATCCAGTGGCAGCTGGTCGAGCTGCACACCGAGGCCGAGCTGGTGCGCAACACGCTGTATCGCACGGCGTGGCAGATGGATCAGCAGGGCGGCGACTCGACGAGCGCCAGGGTGAGCGTCACCGACAAGGTCTCGATGGTCAACTACCGCGCCAACCGGCTGGCCTGCGAGGCCGCCGACCGCGCGATCCAGGTGCACGGCGGGCTCGGGTACACGCGGCGGGTGCCGTTTGAGTTCATCTACCGCCACCACCGCCGCTACCGGATCACCGAGGGCTCCGACGAGCTCCAGCTGCGGCGGATCGCCGGCCGGCTGTTCGGTTTCACCGGCAACCCGGCCGCGCGCTGACCGGCCCCGAGCGCAGCAGCTCCAGCCCGTGGGCGAGCATCGCCGGCGTCGTCCGCGCGGCCAGCTCCAGCCCGGGATCGGGCTCGGGCCGGCGGCGGTTGCGCTTGGCCAGGGCCGCCATCGCCGCCCCGAGCTTGTAGCAGGACAGCGCCCCGAACCAGCGCAGCTCATCGGGCTCCTCGCCGCCGGCGGCGCGCAGGTACTCGGCCAGCAGCTCGCCCTCGCCGGGCATTGCGTCGGCGGCCGCGCGGTTGGCGTCGTCGCGCCGGGCGACGCGCTGGGCGACGGGGTCGGCGAACATCATCAGCCATGCCAGGTCGGCCCGGGGATCGCCGACCGACCACAGCTCCCAGTCGATGATCGCCGCCAGGCGCGCCTCCTGGAACTGCATGTTGCCCAGGCGGTAGTCGCCGTGCTGGACGCGCGCGGGGGCGGGCGCCGGAAGCCGCGCGGCGAGCGCCGCGGCGAGCCCGGCCTCGTCGCCGCGCAGGTCCTCGCCCGCGGTGGCGTACAGCCGGCGCCAGCGCTCGAGCTCCTCCGACGCCGTCCGCACGGGCTCCGCGCCGAGGCCCACGGCCCGCGGCGAGACCGCATGCAGAGCAGCGAGCATCCGCGCCGCGGCGCGCCCCCGGGCGTCGATGACGGCGGCTGACGGCGGCCGCGCCGACACGTCCCACCTGGGCTCGTACGCCTCCCCGCCGACGAACTCCATCACGAAGAACGGCGGATCGCCATCGTCCTGGAGCAGCACGGCGGGCACGCTCACCCCGGCGACGCCGTGCAGGGCCGCGAGCACCCGCGCCTGGCCCAGCACGTCGCGGTTGTGCACCGCGGGCAGGCCGGGCGGCGCGACCTTGACCACGACCACGCGGTCGCCTGGTGCGGCGCCGGCCAGCCGGGCGGAGAAGGTGATGCTCGAGATCCCGCCGGGGAGCGGCCCGAGCTCGCCGATCCGGGCGTCGGGCCAGCGCCGGCGCGCGGCCCGCCCGACCCGGTCGGCGAGATCGGCGAGGCCGGCGGCTCCGGCGGCGCCGCTCACGGCGCGCGGCCGCGCACGACGCTGCGCGTGACCGACAGCGGGTTGAGCGTCTGGCCGCCGTCGATCACCAGCTCCTGGCCGGTGACGCTGCCGGCCTCGGCGCAGCAGAAGTAGGCGGCGGCCTCCGCGATCTCCGCCGGGGCAACGAGCCGGCCGGTCGGGATCCGCTCGCGCCAGGCATCGATGATCTCCGCCGGCATCGCCAGCACGCCGGCGCTGGCGACGAGGCCGGGGAGGATCGCATTGGCGGTGATCCCCAGCCCGGCGTTCTCGACCGCGACCGTCTTGACCATCCCCAGCAGCCCGGCCTTGGCGGCGCTGTAGGCGACCTGGGCCGGCATCCCGTAGCGGGCGGCGAAGCTCGAGATCACGACGATCCGCCCGAAGCGCCGCTCGCGCATTCCGCCCAGGCACGCCTGCACGATCCGGAAGCTGCCGGTCAGGTTCACGTCCAGGTCGCGCTGCCAGCGCTCGAGCGCGAGCGAATGGGCGGCGCCGACGATCGTCGGCAACCCGGCGTTGGAGACCAGCACGTCGATACCGTCCAGCGCGGGCAGGTCGCCGGCGGCGAGATCGACCTGATAGGTGCAGCCGGGCTCGACGTCGAGCGTGACCACGTCCATGCCGGCGTCACGCAGGCGGCCGGCGATCGCCGCGCCGATCCCGCCGGCGCCCGCCGCCCCGGTGACCAGCGCCGTGCGCCGCACCGGCCTACGCCATCGTCAGGCCGCCGCTGACCGACAGCGTCTGGCCGGTGATGTACCCGGCGCCCTCGCCGGCGAAGAAGCGGACGGCGGCGGCGACGTCCTCGGGCGTGCCGAGGCGCTTCATCGGCACCGCCCGGGCGAGGCGCTCGAGCACCTTGTTGGCGTCGGGGTGAGCCGCCGCGACGTCGCGCAGCATCTCGGTGTCGGTCGGACCCGGGCAGACGATGTTGGCGGTCACCCCGGTGCGGGCCGTCTCCCTGGCGACCGTCTTGGTGAACGAGATGATCGCGCCCTTGGCGCCCGCGTAGACGGACTCCAGCGAGGAGCCGACGCGTCCCGCGTCGGAGCTGATGTTGACGATCCGCCCCCAGCCGCGGTCGATCATCGACGGCAGCAGCGCCCGGGTCAGTCGCAGGCCGCCCTTGAAGTTGACCTCCAGGACCTCCTGCCAGAACTCCTCGTCGGTCTCGATGAACGGCTTGAGCTCGTCCCAGCCGGCGACGTTGACGAGCACATCGATCTCGCCGAACGCCTCGCGGGCCGCGGCCACCCCGGCCTCGACGCTGGTCGCGTCACGCACGTCCACCTCCACCGCCAGGCCGCGGCCGCCCGCCTCGGCGATCGCCCGCGCGACATCGACGGCCTGCGGCGTGCGGATGTCGGCGATCACCGTCGCCATGCCGTCGGCGGCGAGCCCGCGCGCGATCGCGGCGCCGATCCCGCGGGCGCCGCCGGTCACGAGGGCGACGCGGCTTGGGTCGCTCGTCGGCATGGACGGGAAAGATACTTCGTGCGTCAATCCGCTTCCGGCAGGGCGACGGTGTCGCGGCGTCGCAGCGGCTCGTACTCCCACAGCGCCAGCCCGATCAGCAGCGCCAGCACCAGCAGCCCGAGCACGAACGCCGGGACCGCGGTGGCGACCACGCCGAGCGCGGCCAGCGCGACGATCGCAGTGACGCGCTTGCGGTTCAGCACCCCGATCATCCGCACCCGGAAGCACACCTCGCCGAGCAGGAAGATCGCCGGGCCGGCGAGCGTGACCGCCGCCGGGGCGCCGTCCAGCGTGCCGCCCGGATGATGGACGAGGTCGTCGATTCCCACCGCGCTGACGATGATCCCGGCGACGATCAGCAGGTGCAGGTAGCTGTAGCCGTCGCGCGCGAGCTCGAGCGGGTCCCCGGCGTCGCGCATCTGACGGCGCGAGTGGATCGCCACCTCGCCGAAGTACAGCCACCACAGCGTCGCGGTCTCCACGAACCCGATCGCCAGCGCGCCGACCGACGCGGCGGTCAGCCCGTCGGACGCGGCTCGGGCGCCGGTGACGACGATCGACTCGCCGAGCGCGATGATGATGAACCCCTGGCAGCGCTCGGCGAAGTGCGAGCCGTCGACCGGGTAGCCGGCGTCGCCCATCCGGCCCCGGCCGGGCAGCCAGAACATCGCGATCGGCCCGAGCAGCTCGATCGCCAGCGCCGGCCCCCACAGCGCGATCCGCGAGCCGCCGGGCAGGAACGCGCCGGCGATCCACAGCACGCCCGCCGCCACGCTCCACGTCAGCAGCCGCGCGAACGTGTCCCCGAGCGGATGGCGGCCATGCAGCAGCAGCGTCGCGCCGAGGTTGCGGCCGACCTGCAGGCCCACGTAGGAGGCCGCGAACACGACGCCGTCGCCGCCGAACGCCGTGGGGAGCGCCGCGGCCATCAGCAGGCTGGCGAGGCCGGCGGCGACCACCAGCAGCCGGACCGGCGACGACGTCGGGTCCAGCCAGTTGAGCGTCCAGGTGGCGGAGATCCAGGCCCACCACACGACGAGCAGCAGAAACGTCATGTGCCACACCGACGTCCAGCTGAGGTCGCTGAGCATCAGCTGCGAGAGCTGGGTGATCGCCAGCACGTAGATGAGATCGAAGAACAGCTCGATGCTCGTCGTCTCCTGCGGCTCGCCGTCGCGCGGGCGCAGGTAGCGGGCGGCGCTTGGATGGCGATCGGTGGCGCTCACGGCCGGAGTCTCCCCGCACGGTCGGTGGCAGCGAGAGCGAACGATAGGGATGGGCGTCGGTGCCCGGCCGAAGGCGAGCCGTCCATAATAGTTTGACCTCCGACTATCTGGCTGCTAAACTTTTCTGATGACCGTCACCGACAGCTTGCCCGTCAGCCACGAGGAATGGCGCCGGGCCTACGGCCTCAGCCCCGAGCGCGACGTCCCGTTCACGACGCTCTCCGGCGAGCCGATCAAGCCGCTCTACACCGAGCACGACCTTCCCGAGCGCGCCGACGCGATCGGGCTGCCCGGTCAGTACCCGTTCACCCGCGGCGTGTACCCGTCGATGTACCGCGGCCAACTGTGGACGATGCGCCAGTTCGCGGGCTTCGGGACCGCGGAGGAGACCAACGGGCGCTTCCACTACCTGCTGGAGCATGGCCAGACCGGCCTGTCGACCGCATTCGACATGCCGTCGCTGATGGGCCTCGACTCCGACAGCCCGCTGTCGCTGGGCGAGGTCGGGCGCGAGGGGGTGGCGGTCGACACCGTGCTCGACATGGAGACGCTGTTTGGAGGGATCCCGCTCGGGGACGTGACGGTGTCGATGACGATCAACGCCCCGGCGGCGATCATGCTCGCCTTCTACGTGGTGGCGGCCGAGCGCCAGGGCGTCGGCCCCGAGCGGCTCGGCGGCACGATCCAGACCGACATCCTCAAGGAGTACATCGCCCAGAAGGA
>JBELAG010000096.1:0-17305 GCA_049509055.1 Solirubrobacteraceae bacterium | reverse complement strand
AGACGCCGTGGGTGGCGGCGGCGTAGACGCGGCGGGCGCCCGCCTCGAGCACCGCGTGGGCGGCCGCCTTGAGCGTGCCTGCGGTGTCGATCAGGTCGTCGACGAGCAGCGCGGTCTTGCCCGCCACCTCGCCGATCACGTAGCCGATCTCGGCGACCTGCTGGGCAGGGCGCTCCTTGTTGAGGATCGCCAGGTCGGCGCCGATCTTGGCGGCGAAGTTCTTGTTGAGCTTCACGCGGCCGACGTCCGGGGAGACGACGACGAGATCCTCGAGCCCGAGGTCGCTGAAGTACTGGGTGAGCATGAACACGGCGGTCATGTGATCGCACGGCTTCTGGAAGAAGCCCTGGATCTGGCCGGAGTGCAGGTCCATCGTGAGGATCCGGTCGATCCCCGCGGCCTCGAGCATCCGCGCCACCAGCCGGGCGCTGATCGGCTCACGCGGGGCCGATTTCTTGTCCTGGCGCGAGTAGCCGTACCACGGCGTCACGGCGATCACGCGGTGCGCCGAGCCACCGACCGCGGCGTCGATCATCTCCAGCAGCTCCATCAGCGCGTCGTTGGCGCTCAGCCCGTAGTACGGGTTGCCGCAGATCGGCTGGACGATGAACACGTCGGCGCCGCGCACGGACTCCTCGTAGCGGCAGTAGACCTCGCCGTTGGAGAACGTCTTGGTCGTGACGACGCCGGGCTCGACCTCGAGCTTCGCCGAGATCTTGGCCGCCAGCTCCGGGTTGGCACGACCGGAGACGAGCATCAGCCGCTTGTCGTAGTCGAGCCTCATCTCGGAAGGCGATGAATGCGCATGCACGGCGCTCATCGTGCCCGCGAGTCTACGACGGGTCTCCGACGACTCGACGGCGGTCACTCGCGATCCGAGCTGTCGGCCTCGGCGCGCTCGCGGCGCCGGCGCGCGTAGTCCCCGATGTTGCTCTGGCGCTGGCGGGCGACCCCGAGCGCCCCCGGCGGCACATCGACGGTGATGACCGACCCGGCCGCGGTGTACGCGTCGTCGCCGATCGTCACCGGAGCGACCAGCGTCGTGTCGACGCTCGTCTTGACGCCGTCGCCGATCGTCGTGCGGTGCTTGCGGTGCCCGTCGTAGTTGGCGGTGATCGTGCTCGCGCCGAGGTTGGTGCCCTCGCCGATGTCGGCGTCGCCGATATAGGAGAGGTGGGGGACCTTCGTGCCGCGCCCGACGTCGGAGTTCTTGATCTCCACGAACGAGCCGGCCTTGGAGCCCTCGCGCAGGACCGTGCCGGGACGCAGGTAGGCGAACGGCCCGACGCTGACCCGATCGCCGACGACCGCGCCGATCACGTAGGAGTGCAGGACCCGCGCCTCGTGCCCCACGTCGGCGTCGATCAGCGTCGCGTGCGGGCCGATCGTCGAGCGCTCGCCGATCGTCGTGGCGTCGTGCAGGCTGGTGAACGGAGCGATCACCGCGTCCTGGGCGATCTCGACGCCGGCGTCGATCACGGTCGCGGCGGGGTTGACGATCGTCACCCCGGCGAGCATGTGGCGATCGTGGATCTGGGCCTGCGCGACGGCGGTGACCTCGGCCAGCTGGCGGCGGTCGTTGATCTGCAGCAGCTCGTCGGGGTCGGTGATCTCATAGGCGATGACCGTGCGCTCATGCTCGCGCAGCACCGGCAGCACGTCGGGCAGGTAGAGCTCGCCCTGGGCGTTGTCGGCGCGGACCTCGGCGAGCGCCGTCGTCAGCGCCCCGCCCTCGAACGCGAACATCCCGGTATTGACCTCCCGAATCTGGAGCTCGAGCTCCGACGCGTCGCCCGGCGCCTTGGTCTCGACCACCCGCTGCACCGTCCCGTCGGGCGCGCGCACCACCCGGCCATAGCCGCCGGCGTCCTCGAGCACCATCGTGGCGATCGTCGCCGCGGCGCCGGAGCGCTCGTGGGCGTCGACGAGCGCGCGCAGGGTCTCCGGGGTGATCAGCGGCGCGTCGCCGTTGATCACCACGACGGTGTCGTCGGGGCCGATCTGGCCGGTCGCCGCCCGCACCGCGTCGGCGGTGCCGAGCGGCCGCTGCTGGACCGCCAGCTCCACCCCGTCCCGCGCGGCCGACTCCAGCCGGCGATCCGGCGAGTCGACGACGACGATCCGGCGCGCCCCGGCCGCCTGCGCGGCCGCGATCGGCCAGGAGATGATCGGCCGCCCGCACAGCGGATGCAGCAGCTTCTGCACCCCTGAGCGCATGCGCGTTCCCTGCCCCGCGGCAAGGATGACGACGACGGGCGCGGTCACTCCTCGATCCTAAACCACGATCGCCGATCGGGCCCGCGAGCATCCGTGGATCGTGTCCCGGGCTGAGCGCGGACGCCCTCCCAAGGCAGGGTGGTCGCTGGTAGATTCGCTTGCGCCTCAGGTGCGATGGGGGGTCGTCCAACTGGCCAGGACACCGGGTTTTGGTCCCGGGAATCGGGGTTCGAGTCCTCGCCCCCCAACCTCAGCAGTCGCGCAGGACCGCGGCCAGCTCGGGATCGAGCAGCGGGTCGGCGAGCGCGGCCCGTACGTCCTGCGGACTGCGCAGCCCGCGCTCGGCGCGCAGCAGCCCGACGTCCTGCCCGGCGGCGTTGGCCGCCGTGACGATCGTGCTGATCGTCTCGGTGCTGTCGCGCTCGGGGTCCACGAGCCCCGGTAGCCATGGCGCCGGCCCCGCCAGACCGAGCAGATAGAGGCCGCCGTCGAACACCGGCCCGACTGTGACCACGCAGCCGGTGGCGAGGTCCTCGAGCGCGGCGGCGCCGTGGTCCGGGCGCCAGCGCGGCAGCACCGGCCAGACGACCAGCACCGGCGCGTCCGCCGCCGCGAAGGCGCGGGCGGCGGCCTCGGCCGGCGACTCGGCCGACACCTGCACCCGGCCGGCGGTCAGCCGCTCGCCCCAGGCGACCGCGCGCGACACCAGCAGGCCGTCGAGCTGCTCGGAGCGCTGCGGGCCGAGCAGCTCCAGCAGGGCACGCCGCCGGGACGCGCCGGCCGCCGAGGAGCCCGCGAGCGCGGGGGCGATCACGAGCACCGCCGGACGGGTCGCGGGGTCGGCCACCGCCCGCTCGGTTCAGCGCTGCTCGAGGCGGAACATGGTGCCGCCGGGCGCCGGCGGAGCGTGCGCCAGCCGGTTGACCGCGGGCGCCAGGACGTCGGCGAACGCGGCGGGACTCTTGCCCATCAGCTCGATCAGCGTGGCCACCGGGGTGGTCGCACCCGGGATCACCTCGTTGGCGTAGTCGGTGACGAAGCCGATCAGGGCGAACGGCAGCTCGAGCTCACCGCACAGGACGGTCTCCGGCCCGCCCGTCTGGCTGACCGCCGCGACCCCGCAGGCCGCCAGCTGGGCGATCTCGGTCGGCGTGTTGAAGCGCGGGCCGTCGACGTGGCCGTACGTGCCGCCGTCGCGCGCGGGCCGGCCGGACTCGGCGGCGCCGGCGAGCAGCGCGGCCCGGACGCCCGGCGAGAACGGGCCGCCGTCCAGGATCCAGTGGCCGCGCCGGGCGTCGCCCGGCTCGGCGAAGAACGTGCACAGCGAGCCGTCGGGCAGCCGGTTGGAGGCGAAGTGCAGATCGTCGAAGACGATCAGCGAGCCGAGCTCGAGGCTCGGGTCGACCGCGCCGCACGCCGTGCAGCCGATCACGGCGCTCGCCCCCAGGTCGTGCAGCGCCCAGATGTCGGCGCGGTGCAGGACGTGGTTGGAGAGCCGCACGTGCCCCGCTCCGTGGCGGGAGAGATGCAGCACCTCCGCGCCGGCGAACGTGCCGCGGGAGACCTCGACGGCGCCGAAGGGCGTCTCGTGTCGGATCGCCGGATCGCCGGCGAAGCCCGGGAGGGCATGGGTCCCCGATCCGGTGATGATCGCGACCGCCATGCCCGGCGATCCTAGTGCAACGGTTCCTGAAGTCGCTCGCGCTCAGACGGCGTCTGGACGCGCCCGGCCCCGCCCGCCGATCCGGCCGCGGATCAGGCCGCGGATCGGACCGCGGGAAGTGTGGCCTCGAGCCGCGGGACGAGCGGCAGCGGCTGGACTGACGACGGCGCGGGCGACGGCTGGCGCTGGACCTCGGCCGGCGGGGCGAACTGGGCGGCGAGCAGCGGCTCGAGCTCCTGCGCCGGCACCGGCCGGCTGAGCAGATAGCCCTGGATCAGCTCGCACTCGAGGCTCTCCAGCGCGAACCTCGTCTCCTCGTCCTCCACGCCCTCGGCGACCACACGCAGGCCGAGCTTGTCGGCGAGCTGGATCATCGCGTAGACGATCGCCACGTCGGTCGCGTCGCCGCACATCCGTGACACGAACGAGCGGTCGATCTTGATCTCGGCCACCGGCAGGGACTTCAGGTGGGCCAGTGACGAATAGCCGGTCCCGAAATCGTCGAGCGCCATCTCGATCCCGAAGCTCTCCAGCTCGCACAGCACGGTGCCGATCCGCGCGGGGTCCGACAGCACCGAGCTCTCGGTCACCTCGAGCACGAGCACGTGCGGGGCCAGCCGGCGGGCGGCGAGCGCGTCGGCGACCTCGCCGGGGAAGCTCATATCCAACAGGTCCGACACCGTCGTGTTGACCGCCACCGTGAGGTCGTACCCCCGCGCGCGCCACTCCTGCAGCTGATCGAGCGCCAGCGAGATCACCCGGCGGGTCAGCGGCCGGGACAGGCCGGCGTGCTCGGCGGCGGCGATGAATTCGTCGGGGCGCACCAGCGTGCCGTCGGGGCGCCGCCAGCGGACGAGCGCCTCGACGCCGACGATCTGCTGCGTGGCGGTCACCGCCTTGGGCTGGAAGAACACCTCGATGCTCCCGTCCTCCAGGGCCACCGCCAGCTCGCCGGCCAGCGCGAGCCGCTCGACGGAGTTGGTGTCACGGTCGTGGGCGTAGAACTCATAGCCGCTGCGCCCCGACTTCGCCTGGTACATCGCGATGTCGGCATGGCGCATCAGCTCGTCGGTGTCACGGGCATGCCCCGGGAACGACGCGATCCCGACGCTCCCGTTGACCGGCAGCGCGAGTCCCTGGACCTCGAACGGCTCGCGCAGCGCGCTGAGGATCCGCTCGGCGACGTGGATCACGCCGGCCTCGTCGGGCGACGGCGCCAGCAGGATCGCGAACTCGTCGCCGCCCAGCCGCGCCACCGTGTCGCTGTCGCGCAGCCCGCGCTGGATACGCGGCCCGATCAGCCGCAGCAGCGTGTCACCCGCCTGGTGGCCGAGCGTGTCGTTGAGCTGCTTGAAGTTGTCGAGGTCGAGCATCAGCACCGACAGCCTGCGGTCGGTCAGGCGCGCCGCCGCGATCGCCTCCTCGACGCGCTGCATGAACAGGCGGCGATTGGGCAGCGAGGTCAGGTCGTCGGTGGCCGCCAGCCGGCGGGCCTCGCTGAGCCCTCGGACGTCGCGGAACGCGAGCGCCATCCGCAGGATCGCCGACAGCAGCGTCACGGTGGCCAGCGCGAAGGCCAGCGCGTTGAGCCGGTGCACGTGGTCGTAGAGCAGCAGTCCCACCGCCGCCGTGAGGAACCCGGCGGGAACCGCCAGCACCGACCAGCTCGCCCACGTCGCGCGGGTGCGCTCGGCCGTCATCTGCCAGGAGCCGACGGCCAGCAGTCCGACCGACAGCACGTAGGCGAGGTTGGTGAGCGGGCTCGGGCGCGACGAGCCGCCGGCGACCTGGACCGCGTACATGCAGTCGGCCACGGCCATCAGCAGGAAGCCCCCGCCGAGCAGCGACCAGACGCGGTCGATGCGCCAGCCCCGCAGCGCCAGCACGCCGACGACGAGCGCCGCCAGCAGCAGGTCGCCGATCGGATAGGCGAGCTCGGTGGCGGTGGCGATCGCGCTCCCGCTCGCGGCGTCCAGCACCGGCTCGAAGATCAGCGCCGCGCCGATCGCCGCCAGGCCCATCCCGGCGATCACGCCGTCGAGCCAGACCCCGGCCGGTGGGCGGGCTTCGCCCGGGGACGTCGACAGGCGGACGATGCCGGCGTAGCTGAGCGGGTAGAAGCTGAGCCACAGGAGGTCGCAGACCGACGGGATCGGCGGGTTGGGGAGATGCTCGAAATACAGCGACCAGAGCACGTTGCCCAGTCCGTAGAGCGACAGCCCGAGCGCGATCAGCGCCCACGGCAGCCGCTTGGCCTGCACTCTGATCGCGCGCAGGGCGACGATCGCCGCCACGAGGATGTACACCGCGGAGGACACCCAATCGCGGATCGGCGCCGCGGCGGCCGAGCCGCCGATGCCGAAGATCGCGTTGGCGGCGGTGACCGCCAGGCACGCGGCGAGCAGACCGAGCGCGGTGCCGAGCGCCAGCCGCTGCGGGCGGGTGAGCCCGGCGGATCGGGGCAGGCAGGACGTGAACGTTTCCGTCATGTCCCCACCGATCGACACCGGCGGTCAAAACCTGAGCCGGAAACGGTGCAAAGGAGTCGCAGCGCGGCCGTTTTGAGGTAACCGCGGGGGCCGAGAGCGCCGAAACGCTACGGCGCTGCGGCGGGCGCCGCGACGGCCGGCGCCGCCGCGAGCGCGCGTTCGATCAGCGCGGTCAGCTCGACGACATCGAAATCGGGGCCGACGACCTGGGCCGCGGCCGAGTACATGGCCACGTCCTTGGGGCAGCTGACGACGAAGTGGTCGATCCCGCCGAGCCCCTGGGCCTCGCGGATGCGCTGCTCGCTCGGCCGCTCGCCCTCGGCGTCGGACTCCCCCATCCAGATCTGCCCGCCACCGGCGCCGCAACAGAACGTGTTGGTGCCATGCCGGGGCATCTCCACCAGCTCCGCCCCGGTCGCCGCGATCAACCGCCGCGGCGCGTCGGTGATCCGGTTGTATCGCGCCAGATAACAGGGATCGTGATATGTCACCCGCGTCCCCGCCAACGCCGGCGTCACGCCGAGCACGCCCGAGTCGATCAGTGCCACCAGCAGTTCGGTGTAGTGATACACGGGCGCCGCCAGCCCCAGCTTCGGATACTCGTTGCGCAACGTGTTGAGCGAATGCGGGTCGGTGGTGAAGATCGCCTCGAACTGCGCCTCCCCCAGCACCGCCATGTTCTGCTCGGCCAGTAGCTCGAACAGACCCTCCTCCCCGACGCGCCGCACATCGTTGCCGGCGTTGCGCTCCCCGTCACCCAATGTCCCAAACGACACGCCGGCGTCATGCAGGATCGTCGCCAAACGCCGCGACTCGCCCTGCACGCGCTCATCGAACGCCGCATAGTCACCCATGAACCACAGGTACTGCACCGCCTCCTTGCGCGCATCGGGCACCGCAAATCCCAACGGCTTGGTCCACCGCGCCCGCATCCGTGCCGACTTGCCGAACGAGTTGCCCTGCTGACCGAGCTTCTGGAGAGTCTGCTGCAGCAGCGGGTCCATCTCACCCTGCTCGACGAGCGTCCGGCGCATGTCGATGATCGTCGGCACGTGCTCGATCCCGACCGGACAGGCCTCGACGCACGCCATGCACGTCGTGCACGCCCACAGGACCTCCTTGGCGATCAGCGGCGGCGCGCCCTGCGCATCGCGCTGCTCACCGGGGTGATGCCAGAGACGATCACGGATGTCGAGGATCAGCTGCCGGGGCGCCAGCAGCGTGCCGGCGGCGGCCGCCGGGCAGACCGCCGAGCAGCGCCCGCACTCGGTGCACGTGTATGAGTCCAGCACCTGCTTCCAGTTGAGGTCCGCCAGCGAGGCGACGCCGGCGACGCCGCCGGCCGGTGACTCCAGCTGCGCCACCGCTGCGGCCGGAACCTGCGTGATCGCCAGCGGACGCTCGGCGCTGTCGGGCGGGAGCTTGGCGAAGAATACGTTCGGGATCGCCGTGATGATGTGAAAGTGCTTGGACAGCGGCAGCAGGTTGAGGAAGATCAGGATGACCACGCAGTGCACCCACCAGCCGACCTCGCTGACCGTGTTCGCGCTCGAGCGGCTCAGCCCGCCGAGCGCCGCCGCGACCAGCGCCGCCACCGGCGAGAAGTCGCGCTCGGTCCCGTGGATGTTGTAGGCGACGAAGTGGGCGCCGTCGTAGAGCAGGCCGCCGACCATGATCGCCAGGATGAAGAACAGGATCAGCACGCCCTCCCAGTGCGGGGCGTCGTGATAGCGCTGCTCGGCGCGGGTGCTGCCGAACAGTCGCGGCGTGTGGATGACGAGCCGGCGGTAGAGCATGTACACGCAGCCGACGATCACCACCAGCTCCAGCCCGTCGCGCAGGATGAAGAACGGCGGGCCCAGCACCTCGTGGGGGGCGAACGCCGGGATGTTCCAGGTCGGGTCGAAGGCCCTTCCGAACAGCGTGATGACCTGCAGGATGAGGACGACGAAGCCCCAG
This sequence comes from Solirubrobacteraceae bacterium, assembly GCA_049509055.1. Lineage (GTDB taxonomy): Bacteria > Actinomycetota > Thermoleophilia > Solirubrobacterales > Solirubrobacteraceae > Palsa-465. The sequence continues at coordinate 8,977 of JBELAG010000096.1, read as the reverse complement.
AAGATGAGCGCGTGCATGATCCCGGCCGGCTGCTCCCCGGAGAGGAACTTGCGCTGACCGATGCCGTCGATCGTCATCCGGCGCAGGCGCGCACCGATGTGGTCCAGGCGCGCGACCGGGCGCGCCGCGAACAGCTGGCGCGCCCGCATCACGATCAGACCCGTGAACAGCACCAGGGCGATCGCCCACACGACCGGGAAGGCGACGTGACTCATGACTGAGAGGACCCCTACCGACCCGGGGCCGGCGCTGCTAGGCGCCGTCGCCGGCCAGCGACGTGAGCTCCTCGGCGACGTCGAACAGGTCTGCGACGGCGCCATAGTGGGCGACGTTGAAGATCGCCGCTGCCGGGTCCTTGTTGATGGCGATGATCGTCTGTGACTCCTGCATCCCCTCCAGGTGCTCGGGGGCCCCGGAGACCCCCAGGCTCAGATACACCTTGGGCTTGACGTGGGCGCCGGACTTGCCGATCTGCCGCGACTTGGGCAGCCACCCCGAATCGACCACCGGGCGCGACGCGCCGAGCTCGGCGCCGAGCGCGGTCGCCAGGTCCTGCGCGACCGAGACGCTGTCGGCGTCGCCGATCCCGCGTCCGACGCACACCAGCAGGTCGGCCTTGGTCAGGTCGACGCCCTCGTCGGGCGGCTCGACGTTCTCCACGAACGTGGTGCGCAGGCTGTCGAGCGCGGCCGGCGGTGCCAGCGTCGCCTTCTCGCCGCGGCCGGCGGCGGCCACCTCGGGGTGCAGTGCGCCGGCGTTGAGCTCGAACACCGCCGGCAGCGGCGTCGTCGCGGTGGCCAGCAGGGCGCCGCCGTAGACGGCGCTCACCGTCTCGGCCTGTCCGCCGGCGATCGTCAACTCGGTCACGTAGTTGACGAACGCCAGCCCCGCCGCGGTGGCCACGGCCGGACCGAGATCGAGGCCCGCGGTCGTGTTGACGACCAGCACCACGTCGGGCGCGCGCTCCCTGATCGCCGCGGTGAGCACGGCGGTGTGCGCCTCCGGTGTGTACTGCGCCAGCGCCGGATGCGACACCTCCAGCACGACGTCGGCGGGGGCGAGCACGTCAGCGCCGGGCACGGCGCCGCCGATCACCAGCGCGATCAGGTCACCGCCGGCCGCATCGGCGAGCGGACGCGCCCAGGCCAGCAGCTTGTCCGAGCCGGTCGGCTCCACATATGCCAATACGTCACCCATCAGGTGGTCAGAGCTCCCTTCTCCCTCAGGAGGTCCAAGATCTGTTGCGCGACCTTGCCGGCGTCGCCTTCGAGCATCGTCGCGTGGCCCGAGACCTCCGGCCGCGCGAGCGAGGTGATCACCGGCGCCGGCGCGCGCTCGAAGCTGACGTCGAGGTTCTCGATCGCGCCCTCCGACATCGCCTGACGCAGGCGAGCCATCGAGACGTAGCGCGGCTGCGTGGTGGACGACTGGACGCCGACCACCGCCGGCAGCCCGAGGCTGAGCCGCGCCAGGCGCCCGCCGGCGTACTCCTGCAGCACGCTGGCGTGTCCGTCGTCGGCGGTGACGCCGATCACGACGTCGGCGTGAGGCCAGCCGAGATCGGCGGCCAGGAACGGCGTCAGCTGACCGAAGACGTCCGACGGCGTCTGAACGCCGGTCAGCACGAGGTCGGGGGCGAGCTCGCGGATCGCGGCGGCGAACGCCGCGGCGGCGGTGCGGGCATCGTAGGGGTCGATCTCATCGCCGCCGACCAGCACCGTGCGGTCGGCGCCGCGGGCGGCGGCCGTCCTGAGCGCCTGGTCGATCCCCTCGCCGGCGAGGCCGACGGCGGTCACCGTGGCGCCCGTGGCCTCCTTGATCAGGACCGCCTCTTCGAGGGCCTGGTCGTCATATTCGTTGAGCACCATCTCGATGTACTCACGGTCGATATCGGTGCCCTCCTCATCGACCTCCAGCTCATCGCCGGGGTTGGGCATCAGCCGCAATAGGACTGCGATGTTCACGGCGGCGACTCCTCTCGTGGCTGTTTGCGCCCACCATCGTCACAGTGGACGGTCCCGATCAAGGTATTGAGGGCACCGAACGGGAGCCACCGTGCAGACCACCGCGATCCCCTCCGGTCAACGACCCGTGGGGGTGCGTAGTTCTCCCCCCGGCATGATCTGCGGACTACTCCGATGCCAACCGGCTCAGCATGCACCAGGCTCAATCCGGATTCGACTTAGGAGATAACCGATGCCCAGCGAGATCAACCACCAAGCGCTGAAGGTCGCGCTGAAGTCGATCGACGAGTTCGCCAGCCGGGAACTGTCGGACGCACTCCTCCAAGAGCTCGATGAGAAGGACGAGTTTCCGGCGGAGATCGTGCACCGGATGTCATCCGCCGACGATCTCGGGATTCAGCTGCTGTTCGTCCCGTTCGAGTACGGGGGCATGGGCGGCGGCGCGTTCGACGTCTACCGCATCTGCGAGCGCGTGGCGGCGATCGATCTGGGGCTGGCCACCGCCGAGCTGGCCACGTTCCTGGGCTCTGACCCGATCCGGGTCGGCGGCACCGAGGAGCAGAAGCGCAAGTACATCGGCCGGATCGCGTCGGACGGGATCCTGTTCGCCTACGGCGCGACCGAGCCCGAGGCCGGCAGCGACCTGGGGTCGATCAAGACGACAGCCGAGCGGGTCACCGACAACGGCACCGTCACCGGCTACCGGATCAACGGCGCCAAGCAGTGGATCTCCAATGGCGGGGTCGCCGAGCTGTACACGATCCTGGCGATGACCGAGGGCGGCCCGACCTGGTTCGTCGTCGACCGCGGCACCGAGGGCTTCACCCACGGCGAGCCCGAGAACAAGCACGGCATCCGCCTCAGCAACACCTCCGCGCTGTTCCTCAACAACGTCTACGTCGAAGCCGAGCGGTTGGTCGGAGGCGTCGAGGGACAGGGGCTCGTCCAGGCCCAGCAGGTGTTCGGCTACACGCGCCTGATGGTCGCCGCCTTCGGGCTCGGCGCGGGCTGGGCGGCGCTGGAACGCGCGATCACCTACTCCGCCAAGCGCATCCAGGCCGGCGGCCCGCTGTCGGAGAAGGCCGGCTACACCCACAAGCTGATCGTTCCCCACGCGGTCGCGCTGGAGGCCGCCCGCGCGGCGATCGAGGAGACCGCCGAGCGCCTGGACGCCGGCGAGGGCGTGCTCAACATCGAGGGCGCGGTCGCCAAGTACCTGGCCACCGAAGCCGGGGACGCCGCTGCCGACGCCGCCCTGCAGGCCCACGGCGGCTACGGTTACACGCACGACTACGTCGTCGAGAAGATCCACCGCGACGTCCGGATCACCCGCATCTACGAGGGAACCTCGGAGATCATGGAGATGACGATCTCCCGCGGTCGCTGGCAGGAGAACCTCAAGTCCGGCGGCCGGCTCTATCACGAGCGTGCACGAGCGCTCGAGGTGCTCCACGCCGAGAACCCCGCCGTCGGCGCCGACGTCGCCGCGCTCGCCCACCATGCCCTGGCCGAGTTGCTCGAGCGCGCCCGCGCCGAGCGGCTGACGCGTAACCAGCACGTCCTGCTGCGTCTCGGGGCGCTGATCGCCTGGACCGAGGGCGCCGCCGCGATGGCCCGCCGGGCCCAGCGCGCCGCGATCAAGACGCTCGACCCGAAGGCCAACGTGAGGCTGCGGGCGCAGCCGCTGGCGGCGGCCAGCCGCGTCAACGCGCGCACCGTCGCGCTCAACGTCGCCACCGAGGGGATCCGGCTGGTGTCGGGCTCCGACGTCACCGCCGACGATCTCCCGCAGCGATTCGACCTCGCCGCGATCTACGCCGCCCAGGCCGGCCTGATGAGCGACATGGCGACCGTCGCCGACGCGCTCTACGGCCGTAAGCGCTGACCCGCGCGCCCGAACAATCGACGACCGAAAGAGTTCTGTCATGACCGTCTCCCTCGCTGACGCCGCGGCCATCGTGGGCGTTGGGGCCATCCTGCCCGATGCCCCTGACGCGGCCGCCTTCTGGCGCAACGTGACCACGGGCCGGTACTCGATCACCGAAGTGGATCCCGATCGCTGGGACCCGGCGCTGTACTACGACCCGGATCCCCGCGCGACCGACAAGACGTATTCGACGCTCGGCGGCTGGGTGCGCGACTGGGACTGGAACCCGCTCGGCTGGAAGCTCCCGATTCCTCCAAAGGTGTCCGACGGCATGGACGACTGCCACAAGTGGGCGGTCGCCTGCACCCGGATGGCGCTGGCCGACGCGGGCTGGCCCGAGCGGCCACTCGACCTCGACCGCACGGCCGTGATCATCGGAAGCGCGATCGCGGGGGAGAAGCACTACCTCACGTCGCTGCGGATCATCTTCCCCGAGCTGGCGCGCTGGCTCGGGGAGACCGACAGCTTCGCGGCCCTACCGGCGGACGTGCGCGCGCTGATCGCCGATCAGCTTCGCTCGCGCTTCCACGCCGACCTGCCGGAGATCACCGAGGACACGATGCCGGGCGAGCTGGCCAACTGCATCGCCGGGCGCGTGGCCAACCTGTTCAACATGCACGGGCCGAACTTCACCACCGACGCGGCCTGCGCGTCGGCGCTGGCCGCGATGGACGCCACGATCGGCGGCCTGCTCGCCGGCGAGTTCGACGTCGCGATCACCGGGGGCATCGATCGCAACATGGGGATCCACACGTTCGTGAAGTTCTGCGCGATCGGCGCGCTGTCACCGACGGGCACGCGGCCCTACGCCGACGGCGCCGACGGCTTCATCATGGGCGAGGGCGCCGCGCTGTTCGTCGTCAAGCGCCTGGCCGACGCCGTCCATGACGGTGACCGGATATACGCGGTCGTCCGGGGCGTCGGCAGCGCCAGCGACGGCAAGGGCAAGGGCATCACCGCCCCCAATCCGGTCGGCCAGACGCTGGCCGTGGAGCGGGCATGGCGCACCGCGGGCGTGTCCCCGGCCGACTGCACGCTGATGGAGGGCCACGGGACCTCGACGAAGGTCGGCGACGTGGTCGAGGTCACGAGCCTGATGAACGCGTTCTCCGGAGCGCAGATCACGCCGGGCTCGATCGCGCTGGGCTCGGTCAAGTCCAACATCGGCCATCTCAAGGCCGGCGCCGGCGCGGCCGGAATGCTGAAGGCCACGCTCGCCCTGCACGACAAGGTGCTGCCGCCGAGCCTCAACTTCGAACGCCCCAACCCGAACCTCGACTGGTCGCAGTCGCCGTTCCGCGTCAACACCGAGCTGCGCGACTGGGAGGTCGCCAACGGTCAGTCGCGAATCGCCGGCGTGAGCGCCTTCGGCTTCGGTGGAACCAACTTCCACGTCGTGATGGAGGAGTACGTGCCAGGAAAGCTCGACGGCAACGGCCACAGCACCGCCGCCTTCGCCACCGTCCCCGCCGCCTCCGGGTCCTCCTCCGCGCCGGCCGCGGCCCCGTCCAAGCCGCCGTTGCGCGGCGCGCTCGTGCTGGGCGCGCAGAGCGTCGAGGAGCTGATCAACGAGCTGCGCTCCGCGCTCGCCGACGCGCGCCAGGGTCGCCACCTCGATCCGCAGGCGCCGACCGCGGAGATGCTGCGCGCGCCCGAGCGGATCGCGATCGACTACGCCGACGGGACCGAGCTCGTCGCCAAGGCCGAGATCGCGCTGAAGATGCTGCAGTCGGGCAACACCGCCGCCTGGCCCGCGCTGCGCGGGCGCAGCATCTACCGTGGCAGTGGCGCTGCCGGCAAGGTCGCCTTCCTCTACACCGGCCAGGGCTCGCAGTACGCCAACATGCTCGCCGGGCTGCGCGAGCGCGAGCCCGCGGTCGCCGAGGTCTTCGATGAGGCCGACGCCGTGCTGGCACCGCTGCTCGAGGGCCGGCGGCTGTCGGACATCATCTTCGCCGACGCCGACGATCCGGATGCCGTCGCCAAGGCCGACGCCGAGCTGCGACGCACCGAGATCACCCAGCCCGCGGTCATCTCGGCCGACATCGCGCTCACCCGCCTGCTGTCCGAATACGGGGTCTATCCGGACATGGTGATGGGGCACTCCGTCGGCGAGTACGGAGCGTTGGTGGCATCGGGCGCGATGACGTTCCCCGACGCGATGGAGGCCGTCAGCGCCCGCGGCCGCGAGATGGCCAACCTCGAGATCGAGGACCCCGGAATGATGGCGGCCGCGATCGCGCCGCTCGCCGAGGTCGAGGAGATCGTCGCCTCGATCGACGGCTACGTCGTGCTGGCGAACATCAACTCGCTGCACCAGGTGGTGATCGGCGGCGCGACCGAGGCCGTCAAGACGACCATCGCCGCGCTGCAGAAGGCCGGGCACACCGCGATCCCGCTGCCGGTCAGCCACGCCTTCCACACCTCGATCGTGGCGCCGGCCAGCATCCCGCTGCGCGCGATGCTGTCGCGCCTCGGCCTGCACGAGCCGAGCCTGCCGACCGTGGCCAACGTCGACGGCGAGTTCTATCCGACCGGCGAGGGCTCGATCGAGAACATGCTCGACGTCCTCTCGCGCCAGGTCGCGTCGCCCGTGCAGTTCGTCAAGGGCCTGCGCACCCTGTATGACGCGGGCGCCCGCGTGTTCGTCGAGGTCGGGCCCAAGCACGCCCTGCAGGGGTTCGCCTCCGACGTGCTCGGCGACGCCAACATCGTGAGCCTGGCGACCAACCATCCCAAGACCGGCGATGTGCCGACGTTCAACAGCGCGCTGTGCGGCCTGTGGGCCGCCGGGCTGGGCAGCGGCCGCGAGCCGGCCTCCCGTGAAGCGGCGGCGCTGGCGCCCGGCGCGACGGTCCACACCGGCGCAGCGGCGACGCCCGCTCCGGCCGCCGCTGCGCTCGCGCCGGCGGCCCCGCAGGCTCCGGCCGCCGTCCCGCCGGCCACCCACGGCGGACCGGCGGCGTGGGCCGAGGGTGGCGCGACCAGCGCCGAGAGCGCGATCTCGCGGCTGGTCGGCGAGTTCGAGGCCCGGGCACGCGAGCTGATCGGCCTCGGCGGCGGCGGCGAGCCGTCGACCGCGGAGCCGGTCGTCATCACCGGCGCGTCGGTCGGGCTGCCCGGCGCCGAGCGACTGTTCGACGAAGAGAACGTCGCCCGCCTGCTCAACGGCGAGCAGGGCATCGACGTGATCCCCGGCCGCCTGCGCCGGGAGATCCTCGACAAGCACATCACCCGCCTGGTCAAGGGCGAGGACGGAGGCGCGACCTGGGAGACGATCGACCGCGTCGACGCCGTCATCAAGCTGGCCGCCCGCGCCGGCGCCTTCGACCTCGCCGACTTCGGCGTCGACGAGTCGCGCGTGGCGGCGTTCGGCCGCGACACGCAGCTCGCGATCGCCGCCGGCATCGACGCTCTGCGCGACGCCGGGATCCCGCTCGTCCTGCATTACAAGACGACGACCCGCGGCACCCAGCTGCCCGACCGCTGGGGCCTGCCCGACGATCTGCGTGACGACACCGGCGTGATCTTCGCCTCGGCGCTGCCCGGGCTCGAGGAGATGGCCGACGAGGCCACGCGCCACACCGAGGACCGGATGCGGCGAGAGCGACTGGCCGCCCTTGAGTCCTTGCGCGTGCGGATGCTCGATCACGACGGGACCGATCAGATCGTCCTCGCCGAGGTGGAGCGGCGGATCGCCGAGGTCCAGCACCAGATCGACAGCGACCCCTACGTCTTCGACCGCCGGTTCCTGTTCCGGGTGCTGTCGATGGGTCACTCGCAGTTCGCCGAGCTGATCGGAGCGCGCGGGCCCAACACCCAGATCAACAGCGCCTGCGCGAGCACGACGCAGGCGGTGACGCTGGCCGAGGACTGGATCCGGGCCGGCCGCTGCCGCCGCGTCATCATCGTCGCCGCCGACGACGCCACCTCCGACCGGTTGATGGGCTGGATCGGCGCCGGCTTCCTGGCGACCGGCGCGGCCGCGACCGACGCGAACGTCGAGGACGCCGCGCTGCCGTTCGACCAGCGCCGGCACGGGATGATCATCGGGATGGGCGCGGCCGGGCTGGTCGTGGAGACCGCCGAGGCCGCTCGCGAGCGCGGGCTGACCCCGATCTGCGAAGTCCTGGCGGGCGTCACCGCCAACTCCGCGTTCCACGGGACGCGCCTCGACGTCTCGCACATCAGCGGCGTGATGGAGACGCTCCTGCGCCAGGGCGAGGCCCGGGGGATCAGCCGCCGCGAGATCGCCGACAAGCTCGTGTTCGTCTCCCACGAGACCTACACGCCGGCCCGCGGCGGCAGCGCCGCCGCCGAGATCCACGCGCTGCGCGACACGTTCGGCGCCGACGCCGAGAAGATCGTGATCGCCAACGTCAAGGGCATGACCGGCCATCCGATGGGCGTCGGCCTCGAGGACGTGCTCGCCGTCAAGTCGCTGGAGACCGGCATCGTCCCGGCGGTCCCGAACTTCCGTGACCCCGATCCGGAGCTGGGCACCCTCAACCTGTCGCGCGGCGGCTCCTACCCGGTGCAGTACGCGCTGCGGCTCGCCGCCGGATTCGGCTCGCAGGTCGCGATGCTGCTGCTGCGCTGGACGCCCGTCGCCGACGGTCGCCATCGCCACCCCGATCAGCTCGGCTTCCGCTACCGGATCGGCGACGCCGGCGCGTGGAAGCGCTGGCTGGCGCGCGTCAGCCATCAGACCGAGCCCGCGCTGGAGGTCGTCGACCACCGGTTGCGCGTGGTCGACGGCGGCGCCACGGCGCTGCCCGCGCCCGCTCCGGCGGCGGCGCCACCGGTCCCCGCGCCCGTCGCGGCCCGGCCGGCTGCCCCGCCCGCCCCGCCGGCCCCGGCCCCGGCCGTCGCTCCGCAGCCGGCCGTCGCTCCGCAGCCGGCCGTCGCGGAGGTCGCGGCGGTCGCGGCCACGAACGGGTCGGCGACGTCCGACGGCGTCGAGACGCGGATCCTGGAGATCGTCGCCGAGCAGACCGGCTACCCGCCGGAACTGCTCGACATGGACCTCGACCTCGAAGCCGACCTCGGGATCGACACCGTCAAACAGGCCGAGGTGTTCGCCGCC
>JBELAG010000095.1:0-19083 GCA_049509055.1 Solirubrobacteraceae bacterium | reverse complement strand
CGCCACGCCAACGCGGGCAACGCGCAGGAGGGGGAGGCCGGGTACAACCGGCGCCGCGCCGAATGCCGGTCGGCCTGCGAGCGGCTGGGCGTCGAGAGCCTGCGCGATGTGACGCTCGAACGCGCGGCCACGCTGCCCGATCCCCTCGCCGCGCGGGCCTGTCACGTGATCACCGAGAACGCGCGCGTCGCCGCGACCGTCGCCGCGCTGCGTGCCGGCGACCTCGAGCGGGTCGGCGCGCTGCTCAACGAATCGCACGCCAGTCTGCGCGACTGCTTTGCGATCTCGACGCCGGCGGTCGAGGCCGCGGTGCGACGGTTGCGGGACGCCGGCGCGATCGGCGCACGGATCATGGGCGGCGGGTTCGGCGGGGTCGTGCTCGGGCTGCTGGCGCCGGGGGCGAGCCCGCCGGCGGGCGCGATCGCGGTGCGGCCCGGGCCGGGCGCTCGATTGCAATGATCGCGCCCGGTCACGACGGCCCGGTCACGACCGACGGGTGAGCGCTAACATCCGCCCGTCGCGAACCTTCGCGACCGTGAGGGAGGCGTGCGTTGAGGAGCGAGCGCGGCGGGTGGCACGGGCCGAGAGGAGTCAGATGGATCTTGTGGGCGACGGGGCGGCGGTGAGCCGTCCGCGGCGCGCGGCGGTGATGGCCGACGTCGGCCGGCTGGCGGGGGTGTCGCACCAGACCGTGTCCCGCGTGATCAACGGCAGCCGACACGTCAGCCCGGAGACCCGCGAGCGGGTGACGGCGGCGATGCGCGAGCTCGGCTACCAGCCCAACTCGATCGCCCGGGCGCTCGTCACCGGCCGCACGCGCACGCTCGGGGTGGTGAGCTTCGACACGACGCTGTACGGGCCGGCGTCGACGCTGTTCGGGATCGAGCGGGCGGCGCACGAAGCCGGCTACTTCATCATCGTCGCCAGCCTGCGGGCCCTGGACCGGGCGTCGGTGATCGAGGCGACCGACCGTCTCAGGCGCCACGGGGTCGACGGGATCCTGGCGATCGTCTCCGAGGAGCAGGCCGCCGAGGCGCTGCTGTACGCGCCGCTCGACATCCCGCTGGTGGCGGTCGAGGCCGGTCCGGAGCGGGGCGTCCCGGTGGTCGCCGTCGACCAGCGCCTCGGAGCGCAGATGGCCGTCACGCACCTGCTCGAGCTCGGCCACCGCACGGTTCACCACATCAGCGGGCCGCTCGCCTCGCTCGAGTCCCAGCAGCGCGCGAGCGCGTGGGCGCAGACGCTGAGGGCCGCCGGAGCGCGTTGTCCCGAGCCGCTGGTCGGCGACTGGAGCGCCGGCTCGGGCTATGAGCTCGGCCGCCGGCTGGCGCGCGACCGGACGGTCGGCGCGGTGTTCGTCGCCAACGATCAGATGGCCCTCGGACTGCTGCGGGCGATGCACGAGGCGGGGCGCTCGATCCCCGACAGCGTGAGCGTCGTCGGCTTCGACGACATCCCCGAGTCGCCGTACTTCACGCCGCCGCTGACGACGGTCCGCCAGGACTTCGGCGAGGTCGGCAGCCGCAGCCTGCGCGTGCTGGTGGAGGCGATCGAGACGGTGGCGGCCGGAGCGCGCCCGCCGCACGGGTCGCTGGTCGCTCCGGAGCTGATCGTCCGGGCGAGCACCGGCGCCGTGTCCGCCACGGATTGACACCGAGTCAATGTGATCGTTAACATCGCGCGGCGTAGTTCGCCGAACGAGTCCCTGGGGGAATCCGGATGCCCTGCTCGACAGGGCGGATTTAGCCTCGATTAAGTATGTTGGACACTTCGCGTCTCGGTCTGGGAAAGTAGGGGCCGGGTCGGATCTCACCAAGAGGAGGACTGAGAGAGATGTCGTCAGAAGATTTGGTCCATGAGGCCGTCGAACGGCTCGAGTGGGACGAGCGCAAGCAGGAGGACACCCCGTTCAAGAAGCTGCGCCAGATCACCCGGCGCACGGCGCTGACCGGCGGCGCGGCGGGGATCGCCGCCGTGATGCTCGAGGCCTGCGGCTCGAGCTCGAGCTCCAGCTCCAGCTCCGGCTCGGTCTCCAGCGCGAGCGCGGCCAGCGGCGGCGGCAGCAGCGCGGCATCGAGCATCTTCGGCTACAACACGCCGCTGAAGTTCACGATGGTCAACCACGTGACGACCAATGTGTTCTTCACCCCCACGCAGAGCGGGGCGTCTGACGCCTGCAAGCTGCTGGGCTGCACCTACCAGTGGACCGGCTCGGCGTCGAGCAACGTCGACGAGATGGTCACCTCGATCAACACCGCGGTCACCGCCGGCGTCAACGGGATCGCGACGACGCTGATCGACCCGACGGCGTTCAACAAGCCGGTCGCCGCCGCGCTCGCCGCCAAGATCCCGGTCGTGGCGTACAACGCCGACGAGCCTCAGACGGGGCGCCTGGCGTACATCGGTCAGGACCTGCTGGTCTCCGGCCAGCAGATGGGCGAGCACATCGTCTCGCTGCTGCCCAACGGCGGACAGATCGCGCTGTTCATCGCGACCCCGGGCTCGGCCAACATCCAGCCCCGGATCGACGGCGCGATCGACACGCTCAAGGCCCATCCGAACATCAAGTACGACGTCGTCGCGACCGGCGCGGCGGTGCCGGCCGAGCTGACCGCGATCGAGGCCTGGGCCACCGGTCACTCCAGCGCCAAGGGCATGTTCGCGGTCGACGCGGGCAGCACCCAGGGCCTCGCGCAGACGATCCAGAAGCAGGGTCTCAAGGCCAAGGGCTGGGTCGGCGGCGGGTATGACCTGACGCCGATCACCGAGCAGCTGCTGGCCGCCGGCGACATCGCGTTCACGATCGACCAGCAGCCCTATCTCCAGGGCTTCCTGCCGATCCTCGAGCTCTACCTCTACAACGCATCGTCGGGGCTGAGCGGAATCGCGGATGTCGACACCGGCCTGAAGTTCCTCGACAAGACGACGGTCATCCCGTACAGCACCACCAAGAGCACGTACGAGGGCACCGGCACGACGCCGGGCGTCCAGAAGAGCTGATTGCCACATCACAGCGGGGTAGGTAGGGTCTGCCGATGGCCGTAGCCTCCAGCTCAGACACACCAGCGAGCAGCACTCCTCCAAGCCCGGCGGCAAGCCGGGCTCGGGGGGTGTTGTCCTCCAGCCTCCTGCGCCGTTTTCTGACGCTGCGCGAGGGCAGCATCATCGTCGTCACGGTGGTGACGTTCGTCATCTTCGCGACGAGCACGCCGCATTTCGTCTCGGGGTCGAACTTCAAGACGCTGCTGCCGTACTTCGCGCCGATCGCGATCATGGCGGCCGGTGAGGTGTTCGTGATGACGCTCGGCGAGATCGATCTGTCGGTCGGCGCGATGTATCTGTTCATCCCGTTCCTGTTCGACAAGCTGACGGTGGCGGGGCTGCCGCTCGTGCCGGCGGTGATCGTCGCGCTGTTGGTCGCGATGCTGCTGGGGGCGTTCAACGGCATCGCCACCGCCTACATCGGGATCGCGTCGTTTGTCGCGACCCTCGGGATGCTGTTCGCGCTCGATGGGATCACACTGGTGATCTCGCATTCCGAGCAGATCACGACCCCGGGGACGACGATCGTCGGCGTCACGTCGTTCGCTCAGGTGTTCGGCGAGGGGACGTACTCCGAGATCATCTGGGCGGTCGGGATCGTGATCCTCCTGCAGGTGCTGCTGTCGTTCACCCGCTGGGGGAACTACACCGTGGCGGCGGGCAGCAACCGGCTCGGCGCGGCCGAGGCCGGGATCAACGTGCGGCTCGTGGTCGTGCGCAACTTCATGCTGTGCGCGGTCATGTCGGGCTTCGTGGGGATCCTCGAGGCGGTCCGCTCCTCGAGCTTGAGCCCTGACCCGTCGGGCTCCAACACGATCCTACTTCAGGTCGTCGCCGCGGTGATCATCGGCGGAACGCTGATGACCGGCGGCGCGGGCACCGTGATCGGGGCGCTGATCGGCGCGCTGTTCCTGGGAATCCTCAACGACGGCCTCGTGCTCAAGAGCGTCAACGCGAACTATCTCGACCTGTATCTCGGGATCGCGATCCTGCTCGCGATGCTGATCAACGTCTACGTGGCGCGGGTGCGCCAGAGGTCCGGCCGTGGCTGACCCGGCGGTCACCGGCGAGCGGGTCGTCGCCCCCACCGAGGCGGTCGACGATGTGCTGCGCGTGCAGCACATCGCCAAGAGCTTCGGCGCCACGACCGCACTGCGCGACGTCAACCTGCACCTGCGCAAGGGCGAGGTGCTCGGCCTGCTCGGCGACAACGGCGCCGGCAAGTCCACGCTGATCAAGATCCTGTCGGGCTTCCAGAAGCAGGACACCGGGGAGATGTGGCTCAAGGGCGAGCCCTACTCGCCCAAGAGCGTCGACGACGCCCGCGCCCACGGGATCGACACCGTCTTCCAGGACCTCGCGCTCGTCGACCAGCTGTCGGTGTACCACAACCTGTTCCTGAGCCGTGAGAAGGTGATGAAGCCGGTCCCCTTCCTCTCCAACCGGATCATGCGCCGCGAGGCGCGCAAGGCGCTGGATGAGATCGGGATCAACATCCCGAGCATCGACGTGCCGGTCGCCCGCCTGTCCGGTGGGCAGCGCCAGGCGATCGCCGTCGCCCGCACGGTCTCCGGCGACGCCGACATCATCCTGCTCGACGAGCCGCTGGCGGCGATGGGCGCCAAGGAGGGCGCGATGATCCTCGATCTGATCGCGCGTCTCAAGGCCGAGGGCAACGTCTCGATCATCATGATCCTGCACAACTACGTGCATGTGTTCGCGGCCTGCGATCGGGTCAGCCTGATCCAGGACGGAGTGATCGCGCTCGACAAGCCGACGGCCGAGACCTCGGTCGACGAGCTCACCGAGATCGTCGTCGAGGAGTATCGCCGGGCGAGGCTGGAGGCCCACGTGAGCACGGGCTCCGACATCGTGCAAGGTGTCGCCGGGGGCACGCCCGAATCCGGCCCGCCCGGGCCCTGACGCCGGCGGGCGTAGCGCGATGAGCGGCCGCGTCTGCTGCATCGGCGTCGACTACGGCACCGAGTCCGGACGCGTGCTCGCGCTCGACGCCCGCACCGGCGAGCAGCTCGGGGTGAGCGTCGTGCCGTATCCGAGCGGGGTGATCGATCGCGAGCTGCCGAGCACCGGCCGCCCGCTGCCCGGCGACTGGGCGCTGCAGGATCCCGACGACTGGGTCACCGTGCTCGACCAGGGCGTGCCCGACGTGCTCGCGCGCGCGGGCCTCTCCCCGGCGGAGGTCGTCGGTCTCGGGGTGGACTTCACCTCGTGCACGGTGCTTCCGACCACCGCCGAGGGCGAGCCGTTGTGCCGGCTGGAGCGCTGGCGGGAACGCCCGCACGCCTGGCCCAAGCTGTGGAAGCACCACGCCGCGCAGCCGGTCGCCGACCGCCTCAACGCGGTCGCGATCGAGCGCGACGAGGATTTCCTCAGCCGCTACGGGGGGCGGATCTCGTCGGAGTGGTACTTCCCCAAGCTGATCTCGATCTGGCTCGAGGATCGCGAGGTCTATGACGCGGCCGCCCGGTTCATCGAGGCGACCGACTGGATCATCTGGCAGCTGACCGGCCACGAGCTGCGCCAGAGCGCGACGGCGGGTTACAAGGCGATGTGGTCGCCGGCCGAGGGCCTGCCGCCGGTGGCGTACTTCGAGGCGGCCTACCCGGGCTTCAGCCATCCCGCCGAGAAGCTCGGCACCGAGTTCGTGCCGCTCGGGACGCGCGCCGGGACGCTGGTCGCGCACCGCGCGCAGCGCCTGGGCCTCGGCGAGCACGTCGCGGTGGCGGTCGGCAACGTCGACGCGTTCGCCTCGGTGCCCGGCGCCGGGGTCGACCGGCCGGGCGTGCTCACGATCGCGATCGGCACGTCGATCTGCGACATGGTCGTCTCCGAGGAGGAGGTCCGGCTGCCCGGCATCACCGGCGTCGTGCGCGACGGCATCCTGCCGGGGATGTTCGGCTACGAAGCCGGCCAGGCCGCGGTCGGCGACATGCTGGCGTGGCTGGTCAGGACGCTCGAGGGCGATGATCAGATGTACTCAGACCTCGAGGATCAGGCGGCGCGCTTGGCACCCGGGCAGTCCGGTCTGCTGACGCTCGACTGGTTCAACGGCAACCGCTCGATCCTCGCCGACGCCGATCTCACCGGCGTGATCATCGGCCTGACGCTGCGCAGCTCACGGGCCGACGTGTATCGCTCGATGCTCGAGGCGATCGCGCTCGGCAGCCGGCGGATCATGGACAACTTCGGCGAGCACGGCATCGAGCTGACCGAGATCGTCGCCAACGGCGGCATCGCGGAGAAGAGCCCGCTGACGATGCAGCTGCTGGCCGACACCAGCGGCCGTCCGGTCGATGTCCCGGCCGCCTCCGAGATCCCGGCCCGGGGCGCCGCGCTGTTCGCGGCCGTCGCCGCCGGCGTCCACGACGGGATCGGCGCGGCGATCGCCGCCACCCGTCCACCCAGCGCCCACACCTACCGCCCCGACCCGGCGGCGACCGCGGTGTATGACCGGATCTACGCCATCTACCGCGAGCTCTACGAGACGCTCGGCCGCTCGCGGTCGGATTGGATGCACGGCCTCAAGCGGATCCAGACCGAGACCGCCGGGCGCGCGGCCGGATAGCGCCGTCGCCATGACGATCGCCGCCGATCTCCGCCGCGAGGTCCTGGATGCCAACCTGGCGCTCCCCGCGCACGGCCTCGTCAAGCTCACCTGGGGCAACGTCAGCGGCATCGACCGCGCGCGCGGCGCGATCGCGATCAAGGCGAGCGGCGTGCGCTACGAGCAGATGGGCATCGACGACATGGTGCTCGTCGACCTCGACAGCGGCGAGGTGATCGACGGCGACCGGCGCCCGTCGACCGACACGCCGACTCATCTCGTGCTGTACCGCGCGTTCGCGCACGTGGGAGGCATCGTGCACACCCACTCCACCTGGGCGACCGCGTGGGCGCAGGCCGAGCGCGAGATCCCGCTGCTCGGCACGACCCACGCCGATCTCAGCTCGGCGGCGATCCCCGTCACCCGGCCGCTGACCCCGCAGGAGGTGGACGCCGAGTACGAGGGCGCGACCGGCGATGCGCTCGTCGAGCTCGTCAGCGGGCGCGAGGCCGACCTGCCGTGCGCGCTCGTCCGCGGTCACGGTCCGTTCTGCTGGGGCGCGGATCCGGCCGCCGCCGTCCAGGCCGCGGTCACGCTCGAGGAGGTCGCCCGGCTGGCGCTGCTGACCACGGTGCTGGCGCCGCAGGCCGGTCCGCTGGACGAGTTCATCCGCGCCAAGCACTACAACCGCAAGCACGGGCCCGGCGCCTACTACGGCCAGGCCTGAGGATCCGCGGACCCTGCGCGCGCTACCAGCGGTCGTGGACGTGCTGGCGGATCAGGCGGTCATAGACGTCGCGGACGCCGGCCAGCTGATCCTCGCGCAGCGGCGCCAGCGCGGCGCATGAGACGTTCTCGGTGGCCTGTTGGGCGTTGCGGGCGCCGGGGATGACCGTGCTCACGCCGGCCTGATCGATCACCCAGCGCAGCGCGAACTGCGCGAGCGTGACGCCCGGGTCGACGAGCGCGGCCAGCTCGCGCGCCGCGGCGACGCCGACCGAGAACGGGACGCCGGCGAACGTCTCGCCGACGTCGAAGGCCTCGCCGCGGCGGTTGTAGCTGCGGTGATCGGACGCCGCGAACGTGGTGTGCTCGTCATACCGGCCCGACAGCAGGCCGGAGGCCAGCGGCACCCGGACGATGATCCCGACGCCGGCGCGCCGCGCGGCGGGCAGGACCTCCTCCAGCGGCTTGAGGCGAAAGCAGTTGAGGATGATCTGGACGGTCGCGACGTGCGGCCGGGCGATCGCCGCCAGCGCCTGCGCGCACGTCTCGACCGACACCCCGTAGGCGGCGATCCGTCCCTGCGCGACCATCTCGTCGAGCGCGGCGAAGGCGGCGTCGTCCTCGTAGACGCCGTCGGGCGGGCAGTGCAGCTGGACGAGGTCGACCGTCGAGGCGCCGAGGTTCTCGCGTGAGCGGTCGTTCCAGGCGATGAAGTTGGCGCGGTTGTAGTTCTCGGCGACCTGTTCGACGCGGCGGCCCATCTTGGTGGCGATCAGGACGTCGGGATGGTCGGCGCGCAGGCCGGCGCAGAAGCGCTCGCTGCGGCCGTCGCCGTAGACGTCGGCGGTGTCGAAGAAGGTCACGCCCGCGTTCGCCGCCGCCTCCAGGACGGCGTGGGCGTTCTTCGGGCTGACCTCGCCCCAGTCGGCTCCGAGCTGCCAGGTGCCCAGACCGACGACGCTCACCGCCCGTCCCAGCCTGTCGATCTGCCGCGTCTCCATGCTCGCGTCATCGTCGCAGATGCCACAGCGGCGCCGCGTCGCCGCGACTCCCGGCACAATGGTGGGCGATGAGCGACGATGGGCGGCGACGGGCGGCCGACAAGATGCGTGCGGCCGGCGCCCACGAGGAGGCGGTCCGCGCGTTTGAGAGCGCGTACACGCGGCTGCAGTCCGGCGAGGCGGCGCTGCTGCCCAGCGCGGACCTCGAGCCGGCGGGCGACGCGGCGACGCTGGATGGGCTGCCCGACGCCGACCCGGCGCAGGCACTGGGATCGGTGGCGCTGATCAAGCTCAACGGCGGCCTGGCGACGACGATGGGGCTGCGCGAGCCGAAGTCGCTGATCGAGGCGCGGGACGGCCACTCGTTCCTGGAGATCATCATCGGCCAGACGCTCGCGCTGCGCCGCCGGTACGGGGTCGGCCTGCCGCTCATCCTGATGGACAGCCAGGCCACGCGCGAGGCGACCCTCGCGGCCCTGGCGTCGCATCCCGAGCTCGAGCACGACGGCATCGCCCCCGACTTCCTGCAGAGCATGATCCCCAAGCTCGAGGCCGACACGCTGGCGCCGGTGAGCTGGCCCGCCGCGCCTGCGCTGGAGTGGTGCCCGCCGGGTCATGGCGACGTGTACGGCGCGCTGCGGCGCTCGGGCATGCTGGCGGCGCTGCTGTCACGGGGCTTTCGCTACGCGATGATCTCCAACGCCGACAACCTCGGCGCCCGCGTCGACGCGCGCGTCGCCTCGCATCTGGCCGCGCAGCAGATCCCGTTCCTGATGGAGGTGGTGCTCGGCACCGAGGCCGACCGCAAGGGCGGCCATGTCGCCCGCCGCCGCTCCGACGGACGGCTCGTCCTGCGCGAGACCGCGCAGACGCCGCCCGACGACGAGGAGTCATTCCGTGACTACCGGCGCTGGCGCTACTACAACACCAACAGCGTGTGGGTCGACCTCCAGGTGCTGTCGGACCGCCTGCGCGACAGCGGCGGCGTGCTCGATCTGCCGCTGATCGTCAACCGCAAGACCGTCGATCCCCGCGACTCGCGCTCGCCGGCCGTGATCCAGCTCGAGAGCGCGATGGGGGCGGCGATCGGCGCCTTCCCCGGCGCGGCGCTGCTGCTCGTCCCCCGGACGCGGTTCGCGCCGGTCAAGACGACCGATGACCTGCTGGTGCTGCGCTCCGACGTGTACACGGTCGACGACGAGCTCGACGTGCAGCCGATCCCCGAGCGGGCCGACAGCCTGCCCTACGTCGAGCTCGACCCGCGCTTCTACAAGCTGATCGACGAGTTCGAGCGGCGCTTTCCCGGCGGTCCGCCGTCGCTGCGCGAGGCGCGACGGCTCGTCGTCCACGGCGATGCGACGTTCGGGGCGGGCGTGGTGGTGCGCGGCGATGTCGCGGTGGACGCGGCCGATGGCCCGATCGAGATCGATCAGGGCGCGGTGCTCGACGGCTCGGCGTGAGTGGCGGGGGCACCGGCGATCTCGTCGCGCCGGCCGGGCAGCCGCGCCGACGCCGGCACCGGCATCACGAGCGCGCCTGACCGGGCGGCGACGGCCGCCGTATGGGCCCCGCCGTCGGTCCAGATGATCGTCGCCGGGCGGTAGGCCAGCAGCGCGTGCCACGTCTCGGGGCCGACGATCCCGTCGACGCCGAGGCCATGGGCGGCCTGGAAGGACTCGATGTCGGCCAGCGTCTCGCGGCCGAAGTTCCCGTTGACGCCGATCCGATACCCGGCGGAGATCAGGTGCTCCTGCGCCCACACCACGATGTCTCCCTGCGCGCCGTCGCCGAGGTCGGCCATCGCGGTGGCCGGCACGTATCCGGGCAGGGTGCCGGCCGGGCGCGACACCGCGGTCCAGGCCTGCGGGCTCGCCGCGTCCCAGTCGAACCAGCTCACGCCGCCGGCGCCGTAGGCGCGGGCCAGCTCGCGGAAGCGGACGATCTGATGGCCGAGCACGCCGCCGAAGACCTGGCCGAGCGGCTCGATCGGGCGGCCGTAGACGAGGTTGAACGCGTAGGTGTGGGCGAACACCGCATCGGTCGTCACGCCGATCAGGCCCCAGTACATCTGCGGGACGTCGTACTGTGCGCCGTCGGGCCCGAGGAACACCGAGTACGGGAACCCGGGGTGATAGTCGACGTAGGGGAGGCCGGCGAGCGCGACCGGATAGCCGGGCCCGATCAGCGCTCGCAGGCGCGCGATGTAGGTCTGGGCGGAGATGTACTTGCCCTGGTACTCGCTCTCGGCGTCGATCACCAGGCAGTCGGCGCCGTCGCGCACGGCGTACGCCCCCATGTACGCCTCGGTGACCGGATGGTCGCCGTAGACGTACTGCCAGGCGCACACCCGCAGCCCGTTGGCGTGCAGCGTCGCGACCAGTGCCCGCGAGAACTGCGACCAGAAGTCGACGCCGTCGCTGCTCTTGATCAGGACGGTGCCGATCCCGTAGCGGTGCGCGTCGGCGATCAGCGCGGACAGGCTGCCGCCGTCGGTGACCGACAGGTCCCAGATCCACATCGCGCGGCCGGCGAGGGGGTCGCCGGCGCTCGCCGTCAGCGCGCGGGCGGGGGCGTGGCGGAGTTCGGGCGCGCCGAGCGCCGGGACCTGCTCGGTCGCCACCCCGAGGGCGATCACGAGCCCCAGGATCGGCAACCAGCGTGGCCGGCAATGCCCCCGAGACCGACAGCCGCGCGCGATGCGGTGTCCCGGCATAGACCTTCGCACCGTAGCGAAGCCCCGGCGGGCGCCCGCAACTTGCGGTGCACGCGCCGGGGCCGGGGTTACGGCCGCGGCGGGCGCTCGATGCGCCCGCCGGGCTCGCGGTTACTTGATGAACAGGATCTCTGAGTACTTCGGCAACGGCCACAGATCATCGGCGACGATCTTCTCCAGCTTGTCGGCCGCCGCGCGCACCTTCGCCATCGCCGGCAGCGTCTGGTCGCGCATGTACTCGGCGTGGGCCATCAGCTCGTCCTCGGGATGGTTCTCGGCGAGGTTGACCGCCTCCAGATCCTTGATCGCGTCGACGAACTCCGCGGTCAACGCCTCGGTCTCGGAGGCCAGCTCGGGCATCTGGGCGCTGAGCATCAGCGCCACGTGCCGGGCCGCCGCCGGCAGCAGCAGCGTCCGCGCGATCGTCGCGGCCGTCTCGGCCTCGATGTTGAGCTTGGTGACGTACTGCTCCAGGAACACCTCGTAGCGCGACTCGAGCTCCCGCTTGGACAGCACGCCGTAGTTGGAGAACACCGATTCGGTCTGATCGGAGACCAGGTACGGGAGCGCGTCCGGCGTGGCCCGCAGGTTCAGCAGCCCGCGCTTCTCGGCCTCGGCGTGCCATTCCTCGGAGTAGTTGTCGCCACCGAACACCACCTGCTTGTTGGCCGCGTAGCTGCGCTGCAGGATCGGCCGCAGCGCGGCCTCGACCTCGATCCCGGTCTCCAGCGCGTCCTCGAGCTCCTCCGCGAGGTAGTCGACGGCCTCGGCGACGATCGTGTTGAGCACCGTGTTGGGCAGCGACAGCGACTGGCTCGAGCCCAGCGCCCGGAACTCGAACTTGTTGCCGGTGAACGCGAACGGGCTCGTCCGGTTGCGGTCTCCGCCGTGCATCGGCAGCGGCGGCAGCACCGGCGTGCCGAGGCCGAGGAACGACTCCGGGGTCGACTCGCCGACCTCGCCGCGCTCGATCGCCCCGAACACCCGCTCCAGCTCGCTGCCGAGGAAGATCGAGATGATCGCGGGGGGCGCCTCGTTGGCGCCGAGGCGATGATCCTGACCCGGCGAGGCGATCGACGCCCGCAGCAGCCCCTGGTGCTTGTTGACGGCCTGGATGACCGCGGCGCAGAAGAACAGGAACTGCAGGTTCTCGTGCGGCGTGTCGCCGGGCTCGAGCAGGTTCTCCCCGTCGTCGGTGCCCATCGACCAGTTGTTGTGCTTGCCCGAGCCGTTGACGCCGGCGAACGGCTTCTCGTGCAGGAGGCACACCAGCCCGTAGCGCCGCGCGACGTTCTGCATCACCGACATCGTCAGCTGCTGGTGGTCGGCGCCGACGTTGGAGTTCTCGAAGATCGGCGCCAGCTCGTACTGGTTGGGCGCCACCTCGTTGTGGCGGGTCTTGACCGGCACCCCGAGCTTGGCCAGCTCCTGCTCGGTGTCGAGCATGTAGGCGAGGATCCGCTCCGGGATCGTGCCGAAGTAGTGGTCGTCGAGCTCGTGGCCCTTGGGCGGCTTGGCGCCGAACAGCGTCCGCCCGGTGGTGACGAGGTCGGGGCGCTCGAAGTAGTACTGCTCGTCGATCAGGAAGTACTCCTGCTCGGGGCCGACGGTGGTGAACACCCGCGCCGCGCCGCCGTTACCGAACAGGCGCAGCGCGCGAATCGCCGACTTCGACAGCGCGTCCATCGAGCGCAGCAGCGGGATCTTGGCGTCGAGCGCCTCGCCGGTCCAGGAGACGAACGCCGTCGGGATGCACAGCAGCGCCCCGTTGGGGTTCTCCAGGATGAACGCCGGGGAGGTCGGGTCCCAGGCGGTGTAGCCGCGCGCCTCGAACGTGCTGCGGATGCCGCCGGTCGGGAACGAGGAGGCGTCGGGCTCGGCCTGGATCAGCTCCTTGCCGGAGAACTCGGCCAGCGCCGTGCCCTCGCCGGTCGGCCCGTAGAAGCTGTCGTGCTTCTCGGCGGTCAGCCCGGTGAGCGGCTGGAACACGTGGCTGTAGTGGGTGGCGCCCTTCTCCAGCGCCCACTCCTTCATCGCCAGCGCGACCGCGTCGGCGAGGCTGGTGTCGAGCGCCTCGCCCTTGGCCAGCGTCTTCGACAGCTTCTTGTAGATGTCCTTGGGCAGCCGCTGGCGCTGGATCGCCGGGCTGAAGACGTTCGCGCCGAACACCTGGTTGTCGGGCGAGGTCAGGTCGGGAGCGCCGATCGTGCCCCCGTTGGGGCTCCATTGGGCTGCGAGGACGTTCTGCTGTCGGATCCTGGCCATTCTGTGTCGTAGTCCCTTCCTAGTCGGCGCCCCGGCGGCGGAGGCGCACGTGAGTGTGGTCTCGAGGAGACGTGAGTGCGACAGCGTAGGCCACGTTTGAGGAGGGGTCACTATCCCGATGGCCAAACCGACGAGCCGGACGTCGGCCGGACGGACGAAGCCGCGCGGTCGATGTCAGGGTGCCGCCCCGAGCCGCCGGTTGCCACAATAGCGGTGTGACCCTCGACGCCGAGATCGGCCCCGCATCCGTCTACGCGCCCGCGCCCGACCGCTATGACGGCGTCGACTACCGACGCTGCGGGCGCAGCGGCCTGAAGTTGCCCCCGATCTCGCTCGGCCTGTGGCAGAACTTCGGCGACGATCGTCCGCTCGGCGTCTCCCGGGCGATCCTGCGCCGGGCGTTCGACCTCGGCGTGACCCACTTCGACCTGGCCAACAACTACGGGCCGCCGTACGGCAGCGCCGAGATCAACTTCGGCCGCATCCTCGCCGAGGACCTCGGCCGCTGGCGCGACGAGATCGTGATCTCCACCAAGGCCGGTTATGACATGTGGCCCGGGCCCTACGGCGACTGGGGCTCGCGCAAGTACCTGCTGGCCAGCCTCGACCAGAGCCTGCAGCGGATGCGCGTCGATCACGTCGACATCTTCTACTCCCACCGGATGGACCCCGAGACGCCGCTGGAGGAGACGATGGGCGCGCTCGACACCGCGGTCCGCCAGGGCAAGGCGCGCTACGTCGGGATCTCCTCCTACAGCGCCCGCCGCACCGAGGAGGCGATCGAGATCCTGCGCCAGCTCGGCACGCCACTGCTCATCCACCAGCCCTCCTACTCGATGTTCAACCGCTGGATCGAAGGCGAGCTGCTCGGCGTGCTGGAGCGCGAGGGGGTGGGGGCGATCGCCTTCTCGCCGCTCGCCCAGGGCCTGCTCACCGACAAGTACCTGCACGGCGTGCCCGACGACTCCCGCGTGCGCCGCGGCCTGCACTTCTCCGAGGATCTCGTCACCCCCGACAACGTCGAGCGGGTCACGGCGCTCGACGCGATCGCCTCCGGACGCGGCCAGTCGCTGGCGCAGATGGCGATCGCCTGGACGCTGCGCGACCGGCGCGTGACCTCGGCGCTGGTCGGCGCCTCGAGCGTCGCCCAGCTGGAGCAGAACGTCGGCGCGCTGTCGCGCGGCGAGTTCGACGAGGCCGAGCTCGCCGAGATCGACCGCTACGCCGTCGACGGTCAATTGAACATTTGGGCGCAATCGAGCACTGACTGACGCGTCGCGCCCCCAGACGTGCGGGAGGTTTGTTGCGCTATGCGCTACCAGAATCCTCCACGTCTACGGGGCGGTCCTCGTGACGACGCTGCCGTCGCTGGTGACGTAGGTCTGCGCGGGCGCTGAGAGGACGTCGACGGTGAACGTGCCGCGCGGCGCGGCGCCGTTGGAAAGGACGGCGACCGCGCCGCCGTCGAGCCCGGCCGCCACCTGCCAGGCGACGACGTGGCGTCCGGCGGCGACGGCGGTGACCGCCCAGTCGAAGCGGGCGGTCTGGCCGGGGGTGAGCTGCCCGAGCGCCCAGGTGTTGGCGGAGGCGGTGACCGCGCCGCCCGCGCCGCCGGTGGCGCAGCCGCCGGCACACGGGCCCGGGGCACGGTCGATGATCCACAGCGGGCGCGACGCGTCGGCCAGCTGAGGCTGGGGGGCGATGTCCTGCGAGAACGCCTGCGCGCTCGTTCCCTCGCCGCGCGGGGCCGGATGGGCGCAGGTGACGTTGCAGATCGTCACCGCCACGTCGGGGATCGTCGCCGCGCCCGCGTTGCGGACCGCGATCACCAGGTGGGTCTGCTGTGCGAGATGTTGGGAGCGGGGGAAGTCGGCGGCGCTGATCGCGACCGGGAAGAGGCCGCGCGCGCCCGCGGCGCTGTGCCCGGCGGCGCCGCCGCAGGCCGCCACGGCCAGGCTCGCCCCCAGGACGGCGACCGTGCCGCGGCTCCTCGTTCTCCACCCGCTCAACGCGGCGCCAACATACCACGGCGCCGCGCCCCGGCCGCCGGTTGGCAGTGGCCTTCGTCACAGCCGTGGCGTAGGCTTTGCGCCGGCGCGGCCGCGCGTGCGGTCGCTGACTTCAGGGAGGAACGACAAACCGTTGATCAGAGCCGTCGCCGACCGGGCGTTCCTGCCCACCAAGTCCGTGCTGGAAGAGGTCGGCAACATGATGATCCTGACCGGCAGGACGCTGGTCTCGGCCGTCCGGCCCCCCTACCCCTACGGCAGCGAGTTCGTGGGTCAGTTCCTGTTCGCGATGCGGCTGTGCTGGTTCCCGCTGCTGATCTCGACGATCGCCTTCGGCTATGAGGCGCCGGGGCTGCAGGGGGCCAACTTCCTCGTCCTGTTCGGGGCGCTGGACCGGCTCGGCGGCTTCTTCGTGCTCGCGTCGGTCCGGGAGTTCGCGCCGTTCGTCGACGCGATCGTGCTCGCCGGGGTCGCCGGCACGGCGATCACCGCCGATCTCGGCGCCCGCAAGATCCGCGAGGAGCTCGACGCGCTCCAGGTGCTCGGCGTCGACCCGATCAAGAACCTGGTCGTGCCGCGCTTCTTGGCGCTGATGCTGCTCACCGGCCTGTTCGACATCTACGCGCTGATCTTCGGGGTCCTGGGCGGGATCCTCGCGACGATCGAGAACCACGCCCCGCTGGGCCCGTTCTTCTCCACCTTCTTCAACAACGCCGAGACGACCGACCTGTGGGGGTCGGTCGTCAAGACGACGCTGTTCGGGGCGATCATCGCGATCGTCTGCTGTTACAAGGGCATGACCGCCTCGGGCGGCGCCGAGGGGGTGGGCCGGGCCGTCAACCAGGCGGTGGTGATCGCGTTCCTCGGCGTGTTCGCATTCAACTACGCCTTCACGCAGACGCTGCTGGCCACCCATCCCGAGATCACGACGATCATCAAGTGAGATCGCATGGGTGATCTGCTCGCCACCCCGCGCGGCTGGTTCGAGGCGTTCGGGGAGATCGTCAAGTTCGGCTCGACGATGGTCCGCGACGTCGCCACGCTGCGCGTCTTTCGCTTCTTCGGTGAGGCGCTGCGCCAGGCCGGCATCCTGATCGTCTCCTCGACGCTCGTGATCTGGGGCCTGGTGTTCATCATCGGCCTGGAGTGCGGAATCGAGGGCGCCTACTTCACCTACGGCGAGGGGACGCCGGCGTACTCCGGCGTGTTCGCCGCGTGGTGTGACCTGCGCGAGCTCGTGCCACTGGTGTTCGGCTACATGATGGCCGCCAAGGTCGGCACCGGGATCGTCGCCGAGCTGGGCTCGATGCGGATCTCCGACGAGATCGACGCCCTGGAGGTGATGGGGATCAGCGGGATGCGGTTCCTGTGCGCGACGCGGCTGCTGGCGGCGATCATGGTGCTGCCGTTCGTGTACCTGTGCTCGATCGGCGCCGGGTTCTTCGCCAGCTACCTCGCGGTCGTGCAGCAGATCGGCTACGTCTCGTCGGGAGGGTTCTTCTTGATCTTCTGGCAGTTCCAGAACCCGCCGGACCTCTTATACAGCCTGATCAAGGCGATGAGCATGGCGATCGTGATCGTGATCGTCGGCTGCTATTACGGCTACAACGCCAGTGGCGGGCCCGTCGGGGTGGGAACGGCGACGGCCAAGTCGATGGTGGTCAACCTCGTCTCGGTCCATCTCATCGGGATGCTCGGCACCCAGTTGTTCTGGGGCGCCAACCCGCGCGCACCAATCGGAGGCTGAATGGCTCAGACCCCACCTCGTCAACCCGGCCGTGAGGAACCCGGCCGCGCCGCCCGCTCAGCGGCGCAGCCCGGCGCGTCGCCGATCTCGCGCGTATCGGTCGTCGACGAGTCGCCACCGCGGCCCGCGCCGCCCGACGGCGTGTCCGACGACGAGTACCGCTTCCACACCTACAAGGTGTACCCGTCGGGTCGCCCCGACGCCGTCGAGTTCGTCGACACCTACAAGTCGTTCGGTCGCACGCCGATCCTCCGCGGCCTGAACATGGGACTTCCGGAGGGGATGGTGTCGATGATCCTCGGGCCGTCGGGGACGGGCAAGTCGGTGTGCATCAAGCACATGGTCGGCCTGCTCTACCCCGACCGGGGCGACATCCTCGTGCACGGCCAGTCGATCCCCAACATGCCCGACGACGACCTGTTCGACATGCGCAAGCGGTTCGGCCTGCTGTTCCAGGACGGAGCCCTGTTCGGCTCGATGAACATCTTCGACAACGTCGCCTTCCCGCTGCGCCAGCACACCGAGAAGGGCGAGGACGAGGTCGAGCACATCGTCATGCGCCGGCTCAACGAGGTCGGCCTGGGAAGCGCCCGGCTGCTGATGCCCAACGAGCTGTCGGGCGGGATGCGCAAGCGCGCCGGCTTCGCGCGGGCGCTCGTGCTCGAGCCCGACATCGTCCTGTTCGACGAGCCCGACTCGGGCCTTGACCCGGTCCGCACCGCGCTGCTCGGCGAGCTGATCCTCGAGATCCACCGCGACATGATGGACGAGGCCAAGCAGAAGCAGCGCGAGCACCTGCCGACCTTCTGCGTGATCACCCACGACATCATGAGCGCGCGCCGCGTCGCGGACTACATCAACGTCCTGTGGAAGGGCCGCATCGTCGAGGCCGGGCCGGCCGAGGACATGCTGAACTCCGAGAACCCGTTCATCCGCCAGTTCCTGTCCGGGGAGTCGCAGGGCCCGCTGACGATGGACTGATGACGGTGGGGGAGACGTTCGAGCGGCTCTCGGGCGCCGCGGCCCGACGGCCGGCCCTGAGCCTCGTGGTCGTGCTCGTGCTGGCGCTCGCCGGGGGCGCCGCGGCGCTGGGCCTGCGACCGTCGGCCGGGGCCGACACCTTCGTCAGCCGCTCCTCGCCGGCCTATCGGGCAACCGCCGACGACGAGCGCCGGTTCGGCGACGACGCGGTCATCATCCTCGTCCACGAGCCGCTGTCGCGACTGGTGCGGGGCGCCGACCTGGCGACGCTCACGCGGCTGGAGGCCTGCCTGGCGGGTCAATACGTGGTGCAGAGCCCCCGCCTGCGGGCGTACGTCCCCGCCGCCCATGCCCCGTATGGCGGTTGGGCCGGCCCGTGCGGGGAGCTGATGCGCCACCGCCCGGCGCAGGTGGTGTACGGCCCGGGGACGTTCCTCAACCGCGCCGTGGCCGCGGTCAACACGCAGATCGCCACCGCGCTGGCGGGCGTGGCGGGCGCGACCCGGACCGCCGAGGCCACCGCCTACGCGCTGGCGATCCGGCGTGGACTGAGTCGGGCGGCGGCGCTCACCGAGGCCCGCGACGCCGGGCAGCTGGAGTCCGCACGGCAGTTGCAGGCGCTCGAGCAGCTGTATCTCAGCTCGGGGATCAACGGCACCCCGTCGATCGACAACCCGCAGTTCATCTCCCAGATCGTGTTCGGCCAGGCGAGCGGGACCGACCACCCCAAGTCCCGCTTCGCCTACCTGTTCCCGAACGCCGGCTCGGCGATCATCCAGGTGCGGCTGCGATCGTCGCTGTCCGACGCCCAGCAGGCTCAGGCCATCGCCTGGATCCGGGAGGCGGTGAGCCTGCCGGCGTTCCGCTCGCCGGGCGGCGCGGGCTATACGGTCACCGGGCTGCCGGTCGTCGTCAACGACCTCGCGGGCGAGATCACCGGCGCGATCGGCGGGCTGCTGGTCGCCGCGCTGGCGGTGATGGCGATCGTGCTGCTGCTCGTCTTCAGGACGCGGCTGCGCCTGCTGCCGCTGGCC
>JBELAG010000094.1:0-17460 GCA_049509055.1 Solirubrobacteraceae bacterium | reverse complement strand
GTCGCGCCGGCGCTCGTCGCCCGGGGCGTCCGGGCGGGCGAGATCATCAAGATCGCCGCCGCGGCGGTCGGCGGCGGTGGCGGCGGGCGGGACACCCTCGCCCGCGCCGGCGGACGCGACCCCGACCAGTTGCCGGCCGCGATCAGCGCTGCGCACGCCGCGATCGAAGCCGCGCTCGCCGGCTAACGGCGATGCGGGTGCTGGCGCTCGATTACGGGAGTGCGCGCTGCGGGTGCGCGGTGAGCGATCCGACCGGAACGCTGGCGACCCCGTTGGAGCCGGTGCTCGGCGCCGGCACCCGCCGCGGCCTCGCGCGGCTGCGTGGCCTGGTCGGCGAGCTCGGCGCCGAGCGGGTGCTGGTCGGCCTGCCGCTGTCGCTGTCGGGCGGCGATTCGGCGCAGACCGCCGAGGCGCGGCGCTTCGCGGCGACCCTGGCGCGCGCCCTGCCGGTACCCGTCGAGCTCTACGACGAGCGCTTCACCACGCGCCTGGCCGAGCGGGCCGGCGGGCGGGCGAGCGAGGACTCGCGGGCGGCTGCGCACCTGCTGGAGGGATGGCTGGCGCGGCAGTCCGCGCGGGTCGAGGCGGCCCATGGCTGACGGACGCGAGCGCACGCCGCAGGAGCGCGAGGCGGCCCGGCTGGATCGTGAAAACCGCCGGCGCGGCGGCGGCGCCGGCGCCGCGTCCCCGGCCCGGCAGGACGCGGATGTCGCGGCGGCGCGGACGCCGGACGCCGGTGCCGAGCTCGACGCCGACCCCCGACGCCGGCCCGCGTACGACGTCGCATCGGAGCCGGAGCCAGAGCCGGAGCCGGAGCCGGAGCCAGCGTCCGAGCCGGATCCGGCGCCGGAGTCCGAGCCGGAGCGGGCCGCCGCGGTCGCTCGGCGCCCGGCGATCCAATCGTTGCCCGCCGTGCCCGGACGTCGACCCGACCCCGGATCCGGACACGAGCCCGGACGCGAACCGGACGGCGGGCACGTCGTCGAGATCACCGACTTCGTCGACGACAACGAGCCGAACCACGATCCCGAGGTGCCGATCGGGATCCGGCGCGTCAGCCGGCAGCGGCCGGGCCCGCGACCGCGGCCGGCAGGCCCTGCCGGGCCGCGCCGCCGCGAGCCGAAGGGCACCCGGACGTCGTGGTGGGGGCGGATCGGGGCGCTGATCGCGCTGATCCTCGCCGGAGCGGCGATCTGGTTCCTGGTCGAGCTGTTTGAGCCGTTCGGCAGCTCTCCGCACGGCCACGTGACGGTCGTCGTCCCCGCGCACGCGGGCTCGCGCGCGATCGGCGACCTGCTGGCCCGCGACGGGGTGATCGCGTCGGGCTTCTTCTTCGAGCTGCGGGCCACGCTCAACGGCGATCGCAGCAGTCTGCGAGCGGGCACCTACCACCTCCAGCTCGGGATGAGCTACGGCGCCGTGCTGACGGCGCTGACGAAGGTCCCGCGGGCCGCCCCGACGACCCAGCTGACGATCAGCGAGGGGCGCACCCGGCAATACGTGTCCGCGCTGCTGCGCCGGCAGAAGATCACCGGCGACTACCTCGCCGCGACGCGCAGCTCGAAGCTGCTTGACCCGGGCAGGTACGGCGCCCCGCGGAGCACGCCGTCGCTGGAGGGATTCCTGTTCCCCGACACGTTCACGCTCGTCGACCCCGTCAAGGTGTCGACGCTCGTCGCCGACCAGCTCACCGACTTCAAGCGGCGGTTCGCCGGCGTCAACCTCGCCTACGCCCGCAGCCGGCGCCTGAGCGCCTACGACGTGCTCAAGATCGCCTCGCTGATCGAGGCCGAGGCCGCCAGTCAGCGCGCGCGGCCGCTCGTCGCGTCGGTGATCTACAACCGCCTGGCCGCGGGGATGATGCTCCAGCTCGACTCCACCGCGCGCTATGCGACCGGAAACTTCACCCGCCCGCTGACCGTCTCGCAGCTGCAGTCGCGCTCGCCCTACAACACCCACACCCACTTCGGGCTGCCGCCGACCCCGATCGACAGCCCCGGCCTGGCGGCGATCGAGGCGGCCGCCCATCCGGCCCGCAGCCGCTACCTGTTCTTCTTCTCCAAGCCGTGCAGCACCAACAGCGTGTTCGCGACGTCCTATTCGCAGTTCCTGCACCTGCTGGCCGTCGACCGCCGCACGCGGTGCTGAGTGGCCGCTCGGGCGCGGACCCGCCTGGGCGTGCTCGGCCGGCCGGTCGCCCACAGCCGCTCGCCCGCGATCCACAACGCGGCGCTGGCCGCGGCCGGGCTGCGCGGCTGGCGCTATCAGCTGCTGCCGGTCGCCCCCGAGCTGTTCGAGGAGGTCGTGAGGGCACTGCCGGAGGCCGGGTTCGCCGGCGCGAACGTGACGATCCCGCACAAGCGCGCGGCGCTCGCGCTGGCCACCACGGCGACGGCGCGCGCACGGGCGATCGGGGCCGCCAATACGCTGGTGTTCGGGGCCGCCGGCGCGATCGCGGCCGACAACACCGACGCCCCGGCGCTGGTGGCGGCGCTGCCGGTCGCCGCCGTCGACGCCACCGCGCTCGTGCTCGGCGCCGGAGGGAGCGCCCGGGCCGCGGTGTGGGCGCTGCTGGACGCCGGCGCGACGCGGGTGGCGGTCTGGAACCGGACCCCGGCGCGTGCCCGCGAGCTCGCCCGCGAGCTGGGCGCGGTGGCGGTCGAGCGCGCGCACGGCGCCGACCTGCTCGTCAACTGCACGGCGGTCGGTCTCGACGGGTCCTCGCCGTTTGACCGGCTGCCGGTGACCGCGGGCGATCTGAGCTCATACCGGTGCGTCGTCGATCTCGTCTACGCCCCGGGCGGCACCGAGCTGATCGCGCAGGCCAGGGCCCGCGGTCTGGGGGCCGTGGACGGCCTGCAGCTGCTGGTCGGCCAGGGCGCGCTCAGCTTCGAGCAGTTCACCGGCGTCAGGCCGTCGATCGACGCGATGCGGGCCGCGGCGGCCGACGGCGGCGTCGCGCCGAGCGAGGCGAGCCGGGGCGCGGCGGTGGACGACAGCTATCGTCCTGCGACGTGATTCTCACCGACGCCGTCAGCCAGTACATCGATCGTCTGCGCCCGCCCCCCCACCGGGTGCTCGCCGAGATGGAGGCCCACGCCGCCCGGGAGGGGATCCCGATCGTCGTCCCGCCCACCGGCCGCCTGCTGGAGGTGCTGGCGCTCGGCCGGGGCGCCCGGCGGGCGGTGGAGATCGGCACGGCGATCGGCGTCTCGACGCTCTACATCGCCCGCGGGCTGACCGCCGACGGCACGATCGTGTCCTTCGAGGTCGATCGCGAGCGCCACGAGGCGGCCGCCGGCTATCTGGAGCGGGCGGGCTTCGGCGACCGCGCGGATCTGCGCCTCGAGGACGCCCGCGTCGGCCTGCGGTCGCTGCACGGCAAGTTCGACTTCGCCTTCATGGACGGGATCAAGGGCCAGTACGGCGACTACTTCGAGGCGCTCCTGCCGCTGCTCGACGACCGCGCCGTGCTCGTCGTCGACAACGTCCTGATGTCGGGCGCGGTCGCGTCCGGCGAGCGGTCCGAGCGGCTGTCGGTGGCCCGCGCGTTCAACGAGCGGCTGCTCACCCACCCGGAGTTCACCGCGACCCTGACGCCGGTCGGCGACGGCGTCCTGATCGCGGTCAAGCATCGATGATCGAGGAGACGCCGGCATGGTGAGCGACGACACGACCGACGGCGCCACCGGCGCTGGCCCGGACCAGCGCGGCGGCGGCGCCGACGGCGGCCCCGGCGGCGGCGCCGGGCCGCTGACCTGCCTCGCCTGCCGTGGCACCGGCACGGTGATCTCGGGGCTCGGCGGAGAGGCCCATCCCGTCCCGTGCCCGTGGTGCCGGGGCACGGGGGAGCGGATCGAGGGCATCGACGCCCAGGAGCAGCCGTCCGAACCGAGTCGATGACCCTGGAGCTGATCACCGCCGGCGAGTCCCACGGACCTGGTCTCACCTGCATCATCGAAGGGCTCCCGGCCGGCCTGGAGCTCGAGCGCGAGGCGCTGGACCGCGATCTCGCCCGCCGCCAGCTCGGTCACGGGCGCGGCGGCCGGATGAAGATCGAACGCGACCGAGTGCAGGTCACCGGCGGGGTGCGCCACGGCCGCACGCTCGGCGGCCCGATCGCGCTGCAGATCGAGAACCGCGACTTCGCCAACTGGGAGGAGCGGATGAACCCGTGGCCGGTCGAGGCTCAGACCGCCGAGGTCCACCTGCCGCGGCCCGGTCACGCCGACCTCGTCGGGACCCAGAAGTACGGGCTCACCGACGTCCGCGACGTGCTCGAGCGCGCCAGTGCGCGCGAGACGGCCGCGCGCGTGGCCGGCGGCGCCGTGGCCAAGGCCTTTCTGGCGGCGCTCGGCGTCGACGTGCGCTCGCACGTCATCCAGATCTGCGGCGTCACCGCGCCACGCCGCGACGACCTCACCGCCGCCGACTTCGCCGCTGTCGACGAGTCGCCGGTGCGGTGCCTGGACGTCGCTGCGAGCCGCGCGATGGTCGAGGAGATCAACCGGCTGCGCAAGGCCAACGAGTCGCTGGGCGGGGTGTTCGAGGTGCGCGCCTTCGGCCTCGTTCCCGGCCTCGGGTCGCACGTCTCCTGGCGCGAGCGCCTCGACGGCGCGCTCGGCCAGGCGATCCTGTCGATCCAGGCGGTCAAGGCGATGTCGATCGGCGACGGGCTGGAGGTGGCCGGCCTGCCCGGCTCGCTGGCTCACGACGAGATCTTCTACGACGAGCAGCGCGGCTTCCATCGCCACACCAACCATGCCGGCGGGCTCGAGGGCGGGATGACGACCGGCGACCCGCTCGTCGTGCGCGGCGCGATGAAGCCCCTGCCGACGCTTACCAAGCCGCTGCGCTCGGTCGACATCGCCACCCACGAGCCGGCCCAGGCGCTGCGCGAGCGGACCGACTCGTGCACCGTGCCCGCCGCCGGCGTCGTCGGCGAGGCGATGGTGGCCTACGTGCTCGCCGACGCCTACCGGCGCAAGTTCGGCGGCGACCATATCGACGACGTGCGCGCCGGGCTCGGCGCCTACCGCCGGCGGATCGGATGGCCGGCGCAGTGACCGGCGCGACCGCGCCCGGGGGTGAGGAGCGCGTGGTGGCGATGGTCGGTTTCATGGGCGCCGGGAAGTCGACCGCCGCGCGCGCGGCGGCGGCGGCGCTGGGGTCGGAGCCCGTCGATGTCGATCAGGTGATCGAGGGGCGGCTGGGTCGGCCGATCGAGCGGATCTTCGCGGAGGATGGCGACGCGGTCTTCCGCGCGGCCGAGGAGCGGGTGACGCTGGAGCTGCTGGCGGCGCCGGGCACGCGGGTGATCGCGCTCGGCGGTGGGGCGCTGGGCTCCGCCGCGGTGCGGGCCGCGCTGCGCGGCCACCTCGTCGTGTGGATCGACATCGACCTCGACACCGCCTGGGCGCGGTGCGCGGGCTCCGGCCGGCCGCTGGCCGCCGACCGCGACGCCTTCGCGCGGCTACACGGTGAGCGGGCGCCGGTCTACGCCGCGGCCGCCGACGTGATCGTCGGGCACGAGCGCTCCCATCAGATGGCCGCGGTGCTGGCGGCGCTCGAGGGCGTGCCGGCGTCCGGGCGGGGCGTCAAGGTGCTGTGGGCCGCCAGCGCCTCGGGCGACTACCCGGCCTATATCGGGCCCGGCCTGCTGGGCGCGCCGCCGTTCTGGCCCGCGACCGTGCCCGGCCGCCGGTTCCTGGTCACCGACGGCACCGCCGGCCGCCTCTACGCCGACCGCGTGCCGTCGATCGACGCCCGGGTGATGATCATGCCCGGCGAGCAGTCCAAGACGATCGCGCATGCCGAGATCGTGTGGTCGGAGCTGGCCCGCGCGGGGATGACGCGGTCCGACGTGGTCGTCGCACTCGGCGGCGGCGTGGTCGGGGACCTGGCGGGCTTCTGCGCGGCCACCTACCAGCGCGGGGTGCGCTACGTCCAGGTGCCGACGACGCTCGTCGCCCAGGTCGACTCGGCTTACGGGGGCAAGACCGGCGTCGACCTGCCGGAGGCCAAGAACTATGTCGGCGCCTTCCACCAGCCGCGCGCGGTGATCGCCGACACCGACACGCTGTCGACGCTGCCGCCCGAGGAGCTGGCGGCCGGCTACGCCGAGGTCGTCAAGACCGCGCTGATCGCCGGTGGCGCGCTGTGGGAACGCGTGCGGGGCGGCGCCGCGCCCGACACGCCGGAGGTCGTGACCGCGTGCGCCCAGACCAAGCTGCGGATCGTCGCCCGCGACGAGCGCGACGACGGCCTGCGCCAGACGCTCAACCTCGGCCACACCGTCGCCCACGCGATCGAGACCGTCACCGGGTACGCCAGCTACCGCCACGGCGAGGCCGTCGCGCTCGGCCTGCTGGCCGCGCTGCGGCTGTCGGGCAGCGGCGACCTGCGCGCCGAGGTCGCCGACCTGCTGGCCGCACGGGGCCTGCCGACCGCGCTGCATGGAGTCGATCCCGACGCCGTGGTGATGGCCACCGCGCGGGACAAGAAGCGCACCGGCGAGGGCCCGGTGCCATTCGTCGTGCTGGAGGCGCCGGGGCACGCCCGTCCCGGCGTCGCCGTCGCGCCGCGTGATCTGATCGCCGCCGTCCGAGAACTGGCAAGCTAGCGCGATGGACGTTCGCAACCGCATCGAGGTGATGCACGGGGTCAACCTCGACCAGCTCGGCCGTCGCGATCCCGTCCACTACGGGCGCCTCACGTTCACCGAGCTCGAGCTGGAGATCTCCCGGGCGGGGGCCGACCTCGGACTCGCCACTCGCTTCTTTCAGACCAACCACGAGGGCGAGTTCGTCGAGCACCTGCACGGCCTCGACGGCCTGGCCGACGCGGTCCTGCTCAACCCGGGCGCGTGGACGCACTACTCCTACGCGATCCGCGACGCGCTGGAGCTGGCCGGCCTGCCCGCCGTCGAGGTCCACCTCTCCGACGTCGACGCCCGTGAGCCCTTCCGCCGCCACTCGGTGATCACCGATCTGTGCTGCGGGCGGGTGTCGGGCCGCGGCAAGGACGGCTACCGTGAAGGCATGATGATCCTGCTGGCGAAGCTGGCGCCGACCGGCGACCGCCCGTCGACGGCGGCCGACGTCCCGGAGCGCTCGGCATGAGCGATCGCGCCGACCGGCTCGCCGCCGGCCTGCCCGGGATCGAGGCCGACCTGATCGTCATCACCTCCCTGGTCAACATCCGCTATCTGACCGGCTACACCGGGAGCAATGGCCTGGCGCTGATCGGTCCGCAGACCCGAGCCTTCATCACCGACTTCCGCTACGCCGAGCAGTCCGCCGCCGAGGTGGACCCGGCGTTCGAGCGCCGGATCGCCGCGCTCGACCTCGAGGAGGGGATCGCCGACCTGCTGCCCGCGGGACCGCTGCGGTTGGCCTTCGAGGACGGACAGACCACGGTCCGGGCGCACGTCCGGCTGCGCGAGCTGATGCCCGACCGCGTGGAGCTCGTCGCCGCCGGCGACCCGGTCGAGGCGCTGCGCGCGGTCAAGGAGCCGGCGGAGGTCGACCGCATCCGGGCGGCGTCGGAGCTGGCCGACGAGGCGCTGACCGCGGTGCTGGAGCAGGGCCTCGCCGGCCGCACCGAGGTCGCGGTCGCCGACGCGCTGGAGCGGGCGCTGCGCGAGCGCGGGGCGAGGGCGCTGTCGTTTGACTCGATCGTCGCGGCCGGTCCGCACGGGGCGCTGCCGCACGCCCAGCCGCGCGCCGTGGAGATCGGCGCCGGCGAGCTGGTGGTGATCGACTGGGGAGCCGAGCTGGACGGGTACTGCTCGGACTGCACCCGCACCGTCGCCACCGGCGAGCTCGGAGACGAGGCGCGCGCGGCCTACCGGCTCGTGCGCGAGGCCCAGTTGGCCGGGCTCGCCGCCGTCCGCGCCGGCGTCGGCGGCCGCGAGGCCGACGCGGCGGCGCGCGCGGTGATCGACGCGGGCGGTCACGCCGAGCACTTCGGCCACGGCCTCGGCCACGGCGTCGGCATGGAGATCCACGAGGCGCCCCGGCTGTCGAAGCGCTCGGAGGACATCCTGGCGGCCGGCAATGTGGTGACGGTCGAGCCGGGCGTGTACCTTCCCGGCCGGTTCGGCATCCGGATCGAGGACCTGGTCGTGGTCACCGACGCGGGAGGCGAGATCCTCACCTCGCTTTCCAAGGACCTCCTCACGGTCGGCTGAGCGGCGTCGGTGCGTCGAACCGAGCAGCGCCGCGCCGCCGTATGGGCGCTGTATCAGAGCGATCTGCTCGACCGTCCGCTGGGAGAGACCCTGCCGCGGGACGTCCACGGCTTCACCTTCGCCCTCGCCGAGCAGGTGCTCGAGCACCAGCCTGAGCTCGACGACCTGATCCGGCATTACTCGACCGATTGGCCGCTGGAGCGGATCGCCCCGCTGGAGCGGTCGATCCTGCGGGTCGGGCTGCTCGAGTTGCTGCACCCGGAGGTCCTCCCCGGCGACGACGCGATCCCGCCCGAAGGGGCGATCAACGAGGCGGTGGAGACCGCCAAGCGCTTCTGCGGGGCCGGCGCCCCGTCGTTCATCAACGGGATCCTCGGGGCGGTGCTGCGAGCGCGGATCAGCGAGGCGTAATCCGCCCGCCTGACCGATGCGCCGCCGCGGGTAAGCCCAACGTAGGAAGTCCACCCACCCCCGCCGCGAGCGGCGACAATCTGGCGCATGAGACTGCTCGTCGTCGATGATGACCGTGGCCTGCGCGACGTCCTGCGCCGTGCCCTGACGCTGTCGGGGTATGACGTGCTCCAGGCCGAGACCGGGTCAGAGGCGCTGTCGGAGATCGCCACCTCGCTCCCCGACGCGGTCGTGCTCGACATCGGCCTGCCCGACATCGACGGCCTCGAGGTGTGCCGGCTGCTGCGGCGCGAGGGCAACCGGGTTCCGGTGCTGATGCTCACCGCGCGCGACACGGTCAGCGACCGGATCGACGGCCTCGACGCCGGCGCCGACGACTACCTCGTCAAGCCGTTCGACATCGACGAGCTGCGCGCCCGCCTGCGGGCGCTGCTGCGCCGCGCGGGTGGGGAGGGGGGCGTCGACGGCGCGCTGTCGCTCGGCGAGCTCACGCTCGATCCCGGCCGTCACGGTGTCGTCGTCGCCGACACGTTCGTCGAGCTGACCCGGACCGAGTATCAGCTGCTCGAGCTGCTGATGCTCAACCCCCGCCGTGTCCTGCCCCACAGCCTGATCTACGACCGTGTCTGGGGCTATGACTTCGGCCCCACCTCCAACGCGCTGCGCGTGTATGTCGGCTACCTGCGGCGCAAGCTGGAGGATGCGGGGGCGCGACCGCTCATCCACACCGTTCGTGGCGTCGGCTACGCGCTGCGCGAGCCGAGCGAATGAGCCTCCGCGCGCGCATGGGCATCGCCGCCGGCGTGGCGGTGGCGGTGGCGGTGGTCGCGGTGACCGTGTCCGCCTACGCCGGCACCCGCGGCGAGCTCCTGGGGCAGACCGACAACTCCCTGCACACCCTGGTGCAGCCGATCCTCATCCGCGCCGGGGTGATCAAGGCGCCGCCCGGCGTCGGCGCCGGGGCGTTCGGCCAGGGCCCCGAGGGCGGCAGCGGCGCGCCGGGCGCGTTCGGCGGCAGCGCGGGCGCGCGCGGCGCGGGCGCGCGCGACGGCTTCACGACGAGCCGCAACGACTGTGACCACGGCCTCGGCCTCGACGCGACCCGCGGGGGAGGATTCGGAGGCCCGCAGGGCTACGTCCAGCTCGTGAGCCCCGCCGGCTCGGTCTGCCTGGCCACCGGCGAGACGACCAAGCTCCCGGTCACGGGGTCCGTCAAGGCGCTGGCCCGCTCCGGCGGCGGCAGCTTCCTCACCGACGCCTCGATCGGGTCCACCCACCTTCGGGTGCTCGTCGACAGCGTCGGCTCGCGCGGCGCCGTCGAGGTGGCGCTGCCGCTCAGGGACGTGGACGCCGCCCTGTCGAGCGAGCTGCTGCTGCTCGTCATCATCGCCGCCGCCGGGATCGCGCTGGCGGCGCTGCTCGGCATCCTCGTGGCCCGCACCGCGCTGTCGCCGATCGCCCGTTTCACCCGTCAGACCGAGGCGATCGCCGCCAACCCCGAGCGCCTCGACACCGAGCGGCTGGAGGTCCGCGGCGGCGACGAGCTGGCGCGCCTGGCCCAGACGTTCAACCGCACGCTCGACACCCTGGAGCGCGCGGTCCAGGCCCAGCGCAACCTCGTCGCCGACGCCTCCCACGAGCTGCGCACGCCGATCTCCACGATTCGCGCCAACCTGCAGCTGATGCGCGACGAGCGCCTGCTCTCGGCCGAGGACCGGGAGGCGCTGCGCGCCGACGTGATCGAGGAGCTCGACGAGCTCACCGCGCTGGTCGGCGACGTCGTCGAGCTGGCGCGCGGGACCAAGATGGACGCCGAGCCGGGCGATGTCCGCCTGGACGAGATCGTGGCGGCCGCCGTCGAGCGCGCCCGTCGCCGCGCGCCGGGGATGACCGTGGAGTCCATCATCCAGCCCACGCTCGTACACGGCGAGGGCGACCGGATCGCCCGGGCGGTCAACAACCTCTGCGACAACGCGATCAAATACGGCGAACGCGGCGGCACGATCGCGGTCGAGCTTCGCTCCGGCACGCTCACCGTCCGCGATCACGGCCCCGGCTTCCACGCCGAGGATCTGCCGTTCGTCTTCGATCGCTTCCACCGCGCCCGCGACGCCCGCTCCAAGCCGGGATCCGGGCTTGGCCTGGCGATCGTCCGCCAGGCCGCCGAAGCGCACGGCGGCTTCGTCGATGCCGCCAACGCGCCGGGGGGCGGCGCGCTGATGACGGTCGGCTTCGGGCCCGCGCAGGCTCTCGGCGACGCCGCGCCGCCGGACCGCGTCGGCTCGGCGTAGCCCCTGGCCTAGCCCGCGGTCAGA
This sequence comes from Solirubrobacteraceae bacterium, assembly GCA_049509055.1. Taxonomy (GTDB): domain Bacteria; phylum Actinomycetota; class Thermoleophilia; order Solirubrobacterales; family Solirubrobacteraceae; genus Palsa-465. The sequence continues at coordinate 6,543 of JBELAG010000094.1, read as the reverse complement.
CCGATCAGCGCCAGCCACACCGCGATCGCTTCGCCGACCGCCGGCAGATCGCTCTTGAGCCCATGGTCGCCGGCGACCGCAGAGACGGTGCGCTGCGGGCCGGGGGGAGGCATCCCGAACCGGTCCCGGGTGCCCTGCACGACGAGCGTCGGCACGGTCACCGCGTCGAGCTCGGCCAGCCGGTCGGGCGCTCGCGCGCCGCCGGTGCGGGCGGGGGGCTGGAGCGGGAAGGCAAGGCACAGGACGCCGACCGAACCGGTGACCGTCGCCGTCCGGCAGGCCACCCGCGCTCCCGAGGAGCGCCCGCCGGTGACGACCGCCATGCCGTTCAGCCCATGCTCGCGCAGACGGCCGACGATCGTCGTCCAGGCAGCGTCCAGATGCGCGGCCGGCGCGGGCGAGCGCCGGCCGGCCACCCGGTAGGGCTGCTCGACGAGCGCCACCGCCCAGTCGTGGGCCAGCGCGACGTCACGCGCGGTGATCAGGTCCGGGGCGGAGATCCCGCCGCCGGCGCCGTGGCCGAGCACGAGCGCGTGGGTGGGCGCCCGGTCACCGTCCGGAAGGTGCACCTGAGCCCGGGCGGGACCGTGCGCGGTCGTGATCGTCGACGCGGCCACAGCAGCGGGATCGTGTCACGCGCGCGGGCCAGACCGCGCCGCGGTCAGCGGTGGCCGTCAAAGCTGATCACCTGCTGGATCCCGCTGGGGCGGTTGGTGTAGGCCATCGTGAAGCTACCGAGCAGGCCGGGGATGAACGAGATCCGGTCGGCGGTGGCGCTCGCGCGCCAGGCGGCCGGGTTCGCCGTCTTCTGCTGGGCGGTCAGCTGCCGGCCGGCGGCGGCGATCGCCGCCCATACCGATGCCCGGCAGCGCGTCAGGTTGCCCGCGCCGCAGTAGTCGTTGGCGAACGGCTGAGGCTGGCCGATACCCAGCAGCTTGCGGATGTCACGGTCGAAGTACTGATACCAGCCGTTGTACTGACCACCCGGCGGCGCGTCGAAGACGCTGAACAGTGAGCTCAGCTCGGTGAGCTGCGGGCCGAGCACCGGCCGCATGACGGCGTCGGCGATCCGCGGCCACGCCGCGTTGATGATCGCCGCGCCGGGATTGTCGATCATGCCGTCGTGATTGAGGTCGAGCAGATTGCCGCCCTCCCGGTTCCAGGCGACGAGCAGCTCGAGCATCCGCGCCGCCTGCGCGTCGGGCGCCCTCGATCCCTTCAGCAGGCGCGCCAGCAGCGGCACCGTCTCGATCGCGAGCACGTTCTGGGTCGCGGCCTCGTTCATCGCCGAGACGACGCCGGCCAGCGTCCATTTGCCGTGACGGCGCTGTTGGCGCAGAGCGGCGTTGAGCAGGCTGACCCGGGCGACCGAGCCGTTGGCCCCCCAGGCGTCGTCGGCGGCGCCGAACCCGTGCGCCGCGTCGTTGTTCCAGTTGACCATCGTGCCGGTGGTCGGGGTGTGCTGGGGGTCGATCCCGTGCGGGTGGCCGGCCGCCGGAAGAAAGCCGCGCCACTCCCAGCGCCCGGTGCCGATCGTCGGCAGGCTCGGATCGGTCCCGCTGGGCCGCAGCGGCAGCAGCCCGGTGGTGTATTCGGCGACGTGCCGGTCGTCGATGTAGAACGAGTTGAACGTCTGCGGGGTCAGCGCGGCCGCCGCGAAGAACGACTGCGGGCTGTCGACCTGTCCGTCGGACAGGCGGCGGTTGAACAGCAGATCCAGGACGTCCCTGCCGTAGCTGGAGCGCTTGCGAGAGATCGCCACGGTGCGGCCCTGCACGGTGGCGTAACCGACCACCGGGCCGTGGACGGTCGTCTTGAAGACGACCGGGCGGCCGTTGAGCGTGCCGGCGTCGAACGTCTGCATCGAGCGGCATCGGCCGTCATACCGGTACCGGGTGCGGCTGTGGTCGCACAGCGTCTCGGCGTACTCGTCGGTCACGTCGGCGGCGGCGGAGGTCAGCGTGGTGGCGAAGTCGGCGCCGCGACCGATCAACATGTAGCCCGGGAAGGGCGCCGAGGTGGCGCCGCGCCAGTCGAGCCCGGGCGCATGCATGTCGATCTCGTAGGTGAGGCCGGGGAAGAAGTAGCCGACCTGGGGTCCGCCGACGAGCAGGGGATGGCCGGTGGCCGAGTACTTGGCCTCGACCATCAACTCGTTGCTGGCGTGCGCGCGGGGCTCGGTGGCGCCGAACCGGGCCGCGACCGCCGGCGCCACCGCCGGTGACGCATGGAAGCTCCCGGGGTCGAGCACGACGCTGCCGGGGGAGCCGGGCGAGTTGGGGTCGTGCTCGTAGTCGAAGCTGCCGTCGACCGTCGTCGGGCTGCCGGCGTTGAGGTTCTGGCGCAGGTCGTCGAACACGCTGTAGCCCTTCGCGGTCCCGAGGCGGCGCTCGAGCGCGCCGAGGAACTCGGAGTTGGCGGCCTCGTCACCGCCGCCCTCGCCGAAGAACTGGTCCTTGAGCGCGTTGAGGCTGTAGATGTCGTTGCGGGTGAACGGCGCCGTCCCGGGGCTGTTGATCTTCAGGTAGGCGTTGATGCCGCTGATGAACACGTCGATGTCGTGCAGAACGTCGCGACCCTCCGGCCCGGCGTGCAGCAGCACCTGGGTCTGGCGCGCGACGACACGTTCGGTCTGGGCGCTGGGCTGGAAGTCCTGCAAGTTCTCGATCAGGCCGATCGCGGTGAGACCGGGCACGTCGATCGCCGCGACGCGGGAGTTGTAGCGCGCCTCCTCGAGCAGCAGGAGACGATCCTCGGCGGCGATCCAGCCGGCGGCCCAGACGCCGCCGTCGTGGGTGGTGGCGACGACGTGCGGCACGTCGAAGCGGTCGCGGATGATCGTCACGCCCGGGTACGGGACCGGCTCGGCCGTGCCCGGGCCGTCGCCGGAGAGCCCGAAGCCCTCGGACTTGAAATCAGTGAACAGGTCGGCGTTGCTGACGTGGTCGAACAGCGGCGTCAGCGCGTCGTACATCTTGGCCTGGGTGAGCGCGCCGGGAGAAGAGGCGATCTCGGACTCACCCGACGGGATGATGTTGCGCGCCACCTGTGCGTAGTCGCGGATCCGGACCGCGCTCTGCGCCTGGACCGCGCCTGCCGCCACCAGCGCTCCGGCGACGCACAGCGTCGCCACGATTCGTCTCATCGGTCGTCCCATCCTCTCTCTCGCGCTCGGTCGAGCGCGTGCGGCCGGGCACGTTATCCGAGACCGCGGATGAGATGCGGCCGTGGGGCGCTCAGGGCAGCGCGTCGATGATCTCGGCGAGCGGCTTGCGCACGCCGGTGATGAACGGCAGCTCGTTCTTGGTGTAGAGGCGCGCCGCCGATCCCCTGAGGTGCCGGATCAGGTCGACGATCCGCACCAGGTCGTCGGCCTCGAAGGCCAGCAGCCACTCGTAGTCGCCCAGCCCGAACGCCGACACCGTGTTGGCCCGCACGTCGGGGTAGTCGCGACCCATCCGCCCGTGCTCGGCAAGCAGCGTCCGGCGCTGCTCGGGCGCCAGCAGATACCACTCCGGCGTGCGCACGAACGGGTACACGCAGAGGTATCGGCGGGCGGGCTCGCCGGCGTAGAACGCCGGCACGTGGGATTTGGAGAACTCGGCCTCGCGGTGGACTCCGATCGAGGTCCAGAACGGCTCGAGCGCGAGCCCGAGCGTGCTGCGACGCAACCCGCCGAGCGCGTCCTGGAGGGCGTCGGCCGAGGGCCCGGCCAGCCACACCATGAGGTCGACGTCGGCCCGGTACCCGGCGGTGTCGTAGGCACCGCGCACGGCCACTCCGGCCGTCGCCGACAGCACCCGCTCGGCGTCCGCCACGATCGCCGCGCGCTCGTTGCGCGGGAGCTCGGCGCGCACGCGGGCGGCCCGGAACGCGGCGTAGGCGGTGTAGGTGAGCCCGGCGGGAAAGGCCCTCCCGGCCCGCAGATCCTCGTTCGGTGAGGTGGTCGTCATCGTGTTCCTCTTTTCGATCATGTCAGCTGAAGCTCGCCGAGGTCGACGGATGAGCCAGCGCTGAGCCGATCGCGGCGGCGGCGCGCCGGCCGTCACGGATACAGGCTCCCACGCCGACCCCCCGGTACGCGGCACCGGCGAGCGCCACCGCGGGCAGGGCCGCGAGCGCGGCGTCGATGCCCGCGACGCGGTCGAGGTGGCCGACCCGGTACTGCGGCAGCGCTCGCTCGAAGCGCACGACCCGAGCCTCGAGCGGCCGCGCGCGGAGTCCCATCACCTCCGCCAGCTCGGTGTGGACGCGGGCGATGAGCTCGTCGTCGCCCAGCGCCAGCGCGCGCCGGTCGCCCCAGCGACCGACCGACGCCTTCAGCAGCACGCGGTCGCCCGACAGGTGCGACCACTTCGCCGAGGACCACGTACAGGCGGTGGTGGCGCAGTCCTCCGACCGCGCGACCAGGAACCCGCTTCCGCTCAGCGGCGCTGCCAGCGCGTGCTGCGGGTAGGCGAGCAGGACGGTCGCCACCGACGCGTAGTCGATCGCGCCGAGCGCGGCGGCGGCCGCGGGGCAGGCGGGAGCGAGGATCGTGGCGGCCGCGAACGCGGGCACGGCCAGCAGGACGCGGTCGGCGATCATCGTCTCGCCGGCGGCCAGCTGGAGCTCGATCCGGCCATCCGCCTCAGGGGCAAGCCCGTCGACGGCCGCGCCGGTGCGAAGCTCGGCGTCGGTCAGCCGCTCGCGCAGGGCGACGACGAGCGTCTCGAGGCCGCCGACGAGGCTCACGAACGGGGGCCGAGGGGGCGCGGTGGCTGTCCCCCCCGCCGACGCGCGCAGCCCTCGGATCAGGCCGCGGCGCGAGCGCAGCGCCGCCTCGAGCTGGGGCGCGGTCGCCCTGACGCTGAGCTCGTCGCAGCTGCCGGCGTGGATGCCACCCAGCAGCGGATCGATCAACCGCTCCAGGACCTCGCCGCCGACCCGCCGGCGCACGAGCGTGCCGATCGAGACGTCATGGACCGGCGGTGCGGAGGGCAGCAGCAGGTCCAGGCCGGCCCGCGCGAGGCCGGGCGCCGACAGGATCCGAGTCGAGGCGACGGCGCGAGCGCCGGCGGGTACGCCGGCGAGCAGGCGCGGCGGAAGCGGGCGCAGCCGGCCGCCGATCCGAAGATAGGGGCGATCGTTGGCCGGGACGACGAGATCGTGCTCCAGCCCCAGATCACGGCACAGCGCCGAGGCCTCGGCCACGCGGGTGAGCATCGCCTCGGGACCGGCGTCGATCGAGCGCCCGGCGAACGACTCGGTCCTGATCTTGCCCCCGATCCGGGCGTCGGCCTCCAGCACGGTGACCCGGAGCGCGTTGGCGGCGATCAGGCGCCGCAGCCCGTGTGCGGCCGCCAGGCCGGTGATGCCGCCGCCGACGATGACGACGTGCGGAGCCTCGGCCGTCACGGCCGGGGTTCGGCGAGCGTCGCGAGCACCGCCGCGGCCATCGCCTCGGCCAGCTCCGGCGCATCGTTGGGGGATGCGGTGCGCGCAAACGGCAGGCCGAGCGCCTGCGCGCGGTCGCGCGCCTCGACGTCGAGGTCGTAGAGGATCTCCAGGTGATCGGAGACGAACCCCGCCGGGCACACCACCACCGCGGCGGCGTCCGCGGCCGACAGCTCGTCGAGCATGTCGAGCACGTCGGGACCGATCCACGGGTCCGCGGTGCGGCCCGCGCTCTGCCAGGCGATGCCCCAGCGCGTCAATCCGGCACGTTGCGCGACGGCGGCCGCGGTCTCGCGCAGCTGGTCGGGGTAGGGGTCACCGTCGGCCAGGATCCGGACCGGAAGGCTGTGCGCGGTGAACAGCACGTGGGCGTCGGCTCGCGCGGCGGCGGGCAGCCGGTCGACCGCCGTCCTGACCTCGCGCGCCAGCAGCGTCAGGTACGGGGCGGCCAGATGCCAGTCGCGCACCACCGTCAGCGGCAGATCGCCGGCGGCAGCGACGGCGCGCTCGGTGTACTCCCCGACGCTCATCCCGGAATAGTGCGGCGCGAGGACGATCCCGACGACTCGTCGCACGCCGGCGCCGGCGAGCTCGGCGACCCCGTCCTCGATGAACGGCGCCGCGTGCTTGCAGCCCAGCGCGACGACCATCTCGGGATGGCCGGCACGGGCCAGCGCCTCACGTAGGGCGGCGAGCTGCGCGCGGGTGATCTCCAGTAGCGGCGAGTGCCCGCCGATCGCCAGGTAGCGGTCGCGCAGCTCGGCCAGCAGCTCCGGCGTGGGCGGCCGGCCGCGGCGGATGTGGGTGTAGTACGGCTCGATCGCGTCGGCTCCCGCCGGCGTGCCGTAGGCCATCACGAGCACGCCGACCGGTGCGGCGTCACGATCCGGGTGGGCGCCGGTCATCCGTCGCTGCCCGGCGACGATCCGCGGCCGCGAGCATGGACGAGCTCGACGACCCGCGCCAGCGTGTCGGGCGAGGTCTCCGGCAGCACGCCGTGGCCGAGGTTGAACACGTGGCCCCGCGCCGGGGCGCGGGCGAGCACGTCGAGGACCGACGCCTCCAGGATCTCCCACGGCGCCAGGCAGGCCGCCGGATCGAGGTTGC
>JBELAG010000093.1:0-17485 GCA_049509055.1 Solirubrobacteraceae bacterium | reverse complement strand
CCTCAAGCTCAACGCACGACGAACAAGAAGAAACCTCGCTTGCAAGCGCCACGCGCGCAACATTCGTTGCGCTCCGCCGCGATCCTCCCCAGCCGCCTCAACCGACGACCTGAATAGTTACAAATGCTCCCAGTCGGCAACGGACGCGCTAAGTGCGGCGGTTGTCAACCGATACGCGACCGCACAGGCATTGCGAACAGCACCGCGTCATCCGGGCGGTCTTGTCCGAGCGGGCCGTCCTCGTGCTGGCGCACGCGATCGAGGTTCTGGCGCTGATGGTCCTGAGGAGCTGCTGCGCTTCCCGCCGTGCTCGTGCTGAAAACGCCTGGTCGCACCGCGCTCGAGCGCGGCCGCGGTCACGCTTCTGCGATTAGGCGCTGGAGCTTCCGGACGTCAGCGGCAACCGTCGCCCAGGCTTCCCGCCAACGCATGTCGAGCGCCTCGCTCGGCTGGCAGAGACGAAGGACGCGATCCTCAAGACTGCGGGTAATCCGAGCTATTGCGGGCGACGCCCCTATCGGAGGTGTAGACAACTCACCATTGGGTCCGCGCTTCAACGCGAGGATCGCTCTGCGAAGCCGCGCTCTGGCCTGGTATGCAAGCTCTGGCGTCTCGCCGGCGACCAAGACTTCGTCAAGAAGTCGTGCGTAGTAGGGCTTCGTATCCATCGATCAGCGGACCGAGGTCTTCGAGGAAGGTCTCGACATCGGTGAGCCAGTCTAAGCCGACGCGGGTGCGCTTCTCCCACCTTGGATCGCCGAGCGGCAGGTACCTGAATTCGGTTGCGAGGCGGGCCAGACGATCGATCTGCTGCCCCGAGTAACGGAGGTGAGGTCGTATGGTTGCGAAAGGGGTCTCGCGGCCGTAGTCGGGCATGCCGACGCAGTACGCGCCGAGGATGGCTGCATGTCGAACGACCGTCGCCATCACGTGAAGCTCGAGGTCTGGCCATCCGTGGTCGTCGAGGGATCGACGGGCTTCCGTGGCCGCCTGCCGGAAGGTCATCAGGTCGTGCCGTGCCCTGGTGAAGGGGGGAAGTCGATTGAGGAGTTCGGCGAGTCGCCCATGCTCGGATGGATCGCTGTCGAGCCGGATCGCCTCGGTCTTCAAATGGTGCAGGAACAACGAGCCGTATGACCACATGGCTTCGATCTCGGTCCAGTCGTAGCTGCTGATGCACACCCTGGGGTAGTAGTAGACCGCGCTGATGTCTGGCGCTGTGGCCGGGCAACCGACCACGAGAACATCCGTATCGCTGGCCTCGTCCGCAGAGCCTCGCGCGCGCGAGCCGTAAAGCCAGATCTCATGCTCGGTGATCATCTGCGGGTCACGGCGCGGTAGACGTAGGTCACGAACAGGCCGAGGAGCAAGAGCCCGGCGCCGCCTTCGAGCAAGACAAACGCGCGCGCCCATCCATCGACGGTGAGGCCTGTTGCTCCGGAGTTGCTGACGATGCTGGCGGCGCTGAGCCACGCCCAGTCGCCGACGTTCGCCTCGTGACCGGCGGTGGTATGGATCGACTCCTGGGTGATCCAGAAAAGGGCGAAGAACAGGAGGACGGTAAGGAAGACGCTTCTGAGCAGCGCGAGCCCGCGTTCTCCGTATCCCCAGATGAAGCCGTTCATCCGACTGAATACGAGCCCGCGGAAGGCGCGCCAGCGGTGGCGCCAACGTGGGAAGTGATCTTGGTAGTACTTCGTTTTCGGATCGAACGCAGCTTTCAGGTGGCGTTCGTTCGACCTGATCGAATCGAGGAGGTACTTGCGTGCCTCCTTGGCGTCGCCAGCGCTGGCGGCTTCCGCTGAGAGGTTGGCGGCCATAGCCGCACGAATGTTCCACTCGCCCGGAAGATTCTGATCCATCTCGTCGAAGGGCGGAAAGCAGCCCTTGAAGCGGGCGTACTTGACGTCGCAACCCGAGATGGTCGGCTTGATGAAGTCGCAGTTGATGAAGCGCGTACCGCTGAACTTGCAGTCCTTGATCGTCGTCTCACGGAAGTAGCAGTCTTCGAACACGCACGCCGAGAATCTGACGTGATCCAGTGTTGCGCTCTTAAAGCTGATGTTCGCGAACGTGCAGCGTAGGTAGAGGCCGTCTCTGAGGGTCTGTCCGTCGAAGAGCTGGTTGATGAAGAGGCGATCTTCGGTCCGATCACGACCCGTGGTTAGTTGCTCTTTTCTGAGACGAGTCAGGTAGGACGACATTGAGGGCACACATGATCGCCGATGAGACCGACGTTTCGGGCGGGCAGACGCGGGTCATGCTGCGGCAGCAACGGGCGCCTGAGGCCTTGAGCCCTTGTGGATGCGGTTGGCGGTCAGCCGAGTAGTTGCCCACGAGGCTCTTGCCGGCGACGGCGGCCTACATCCTCCCCTGTGAGCAGCTGGAAGCAGAGGGCCCGCGCATCTCGTGCCTGACCGCTCAGCCGGCAACACTAGACGCAGACGATGCGGCCGCAACCGTGACGGAATGGCTGTCGGCCAGACCCGCCAGCACGATCTTCGTTAGGCGGCGAGTGCTCGCGCCGCGCGACCCGATCCACCCGCCACGCACGAGGAGTACGAACAGGGCATTACTGAGATACCGCGGAACGGTCTCGTAGGTGAGCGCGATGCCGCCCCGTGGACCTTTGACGATGTCGGACTCGGCGAGGAGGTCGTAGTACTCCACTGGCAGATACATCCCGGAGACGAGCTCACGCGGATCATGCCCCAGGCTCGTCACGGGCTTGCAGATCTTGAGAAAGCAGCACCCAGGGTGGAGGCGAAATCCGACGTCGGAGGCGACTTTGGGGCCGGCCTTGATTCGCCGCATCCGCCTCAGCTCAGCCTCAAACGGTGCGTCTGGTCTGTAGACGAGGTGCGACGAGTGTTCGCCTTCCCGGCGAAAGGTCTTGTACTGCACGAGGACGAAGCTGTTCGTCGTCTCGTTGACGTAGATGAGATCAGCACCCGTCGTCCGTTCCAGCGGCTGGCGGTTGACGTTGATGACCGTCAGCCGTTCGTCGCCCTTTGAGAACACCACGACGCCTGAGGGATGCTCGATTCGGTCAAAGTCCAGATAGCGCATGCTGTCGTAGATGATCGCGGGGTCTTCTTGCGTACGGAGGTCACTGAGGACATCGACGAACGAGGACAGCCCGTCCGGACGCGCCTCGCGAAGCTCCCCTCTCGGAAGGCCGAAGATGTCGACCGCCAGACGGACGGCGTCGGCCTCTTGGGCCGCCGACTGAAGACCTGCGTCGCGGAGACGGGGCCGAGAACCGGTCTCCTGACCGAGTAGCCGGGTGAGGGTGCCAGCAGCGTCCGGCCGAAGCTTGGCAACTGCTTCGATGACGGCGTCCTCGCCTTTCATCGTCAGAGCACCTCCGTCGAGGCGATTGGCGACGGAATTCCGCAGACGACTCGGTACTGCTTCGAGCAAGTCGTCGACCTGAATCGGCTCTAACTCGTACTCGCGCCGATACAGGAGGCGATGCCAGCCGGTGGCGACCCGCCGGAGGCTTCGCGATGTGGATCCGATCTCGATGATCTGCGAGTCGTCCTCCTCGTACGTCGTCAGAAGCGAGACCTGACGAGCCGGCCACACCTTGGTACCGGCCCGGGTCATCGTGGTGAAGTGGCCTCTCATCTCGAGGGCTTCCCGCTGGTCTTCGTCTTCTAGGTGGAGGAAGGACAGGGGCAGCCGGGGCACGTGCTCAACCCTACGAAGAAGCTCGCCGAAGCGGGGCCTCAGGCGGTCCGAAACGAGATGTCCGATGTTTTGGCGAGGCGGCGCTCGCCGGGAGCTGACGATTGTTTCGTTCGGGGAGGTGACCTCTGGCGCGCCATCGGATTGGCGACGAAGCGCCGGTCTGAATCGAGCCCAAGCCGCGCCTCGCCGCACGATCGGTTTCGGGCAGCGATCGTCTGCCGGCACCGATCGGCGTGATCGCTTCACCATGGTTGCGATCGTCGGTGCGTTCGGCAGCGGATCCGCGAAGCGAGGACCGAAATGCTCGGGCGGGGGGCAGTCCTGAGATTCGCCGATTCCGGGGCCCGCTCCGTATCTAGGCAGAACCGTCGTCGTACCTATGCATTGGGTCCTCGGAAGCCGCGGAGATGGGGGCCGCCGACCTGGTGGGGAACGCCGATCCTGCGAAGTCGGACTCGCGGGCGAAGAGGATCGCCCGCCGTGCTCGTGGGATGCGCGAGTTTGGCGAATACGAGGGCGGTCAAGCCTGCTGGCCATGGCACCTGCTGCGCGCTGATCGCGTAGGCGAGCTGTGAGCTTGCCAGAAACGGACCCAGCGCTGAGAACCGCACTATAACCACGACAGCTACAAGGGTGCTGAGCCCGCAGCCGTAGCCGGCATTAGTCACTCACGCCACTCTTCGCTTGCGCGTAACCGGGTCCTGCGAGGTGGAGCAGTTCTGTGATCTCGTCGAGCTTTGTTAGGGGAATGGCGCCCGCCCGCTGGAGAAGATCTGAACGGGACAGCGTCGTCAGCCAGGTGCACGGGACGAGACCTGGACGCGGAAGCGCGACGCGCACGACGCCTTCGAAAGGCAGTCCTTCGACGTTGCCTACGGCGACCTCCGACGCGACGCCGGCGATGTCGGTCGGGGCGGCAGCGACCACTTGTATTGCCAGAAAGCCCGAGGGTTCCTCATCGCCGAGCAGTAGAACGGGGCGCCGCTCGTCGAAATCAACCCACCAGACCTCACCGCGATGCATTTGGGCCTCCTGGCCTGGGGCTGTTGGCTTTGGCGAGGATTTGGTCGGTGGTTCGGTCCGGACGAAGGGTGGGGGTGGAACCATTGGCTCGCACCACCAGCCAACTACACACTAACGACGCGCATCGGTAGCTCTGACCACCAGCCAAGTTGCCGACGCGGTACTTGACTGGTGCCGACGCGCGCTCGCCGGGGATGCCTCCGCCCGCGAGTTGCAGGAGCAAAGCAGAGCCATCGACCCGCTTTGATGCAGCGACGCGACTAGCGAGGCACAGGTCACCGGACGCGATTTGCGCGGCCAGCGGGTCTCATCACGTCTTCGATGCAGACCCGGGCGACGCGCTCACGGCGGCCCCAGAGCCGATCCCGCACCTCGCCGAATCCGAGGCCGACGAGGCGGCCTGCAGCGTGACCTCGCTGCCTATGCACGTCGTGCCGGAAGCCGGGCAGCGCGCGGCCTGCTCAGGTGGTGCTGTCAGTCGGTTGATCTGTGTCTGCTAGGAGCGCCGGCAGTTGTTGACGGACACGCTGGATGGTGATGGCGGCGTCATCCAAGATGGTGATCGGGGAGACGAACGACCGAACGACCAAAGGGGTGGCGAACGAAGAAACCAAGAAAGGGGTCGCGCGTCATTGCGCGCTGCCGTCCCCCGGTCCGACGTAGGGCTCGGCGAGTTTGGCAACGAAGGGAGAGGGTGGACGGGGCGCTTGCCGCGGGTCGGGTCAGCGCGCGGGGGCTCGGGGGCGGCGGTTGCCGGGGAAAGGTTCCCGCATCGATCATCCGGATGGCACGGCGCGGCATCCATGCCGCTGGATCGCTCAGCCGCTGCTCAGCCCAGGCGGGTCGCGAGGTGAGCCGCTGAGGAGTCCGCCGGTCAGCGCGACCGCAAGCTCCCACGGCCCGGCGCGTGCAGACACGTGCAGCCGGAACTCCCGCACCGCGCTGGCGAGCGCCTCGACCGCGTCCGTGACGCTCGATCCCGACGGCTTGGCGGGCTCGAACGACATGCTCACGGCGCGCGTCCACCGGTGCGCGGTCGCGGTCACCAGCTCGGCTCTGCCGGCGAAGGCCCGCAGCCAGCCGCGAACCGTTCCCGCCGGCCGCTCGAGCCGCCTGGCGATCGTGCGATGACCATCGCCGTGGCTCTTGGCCAGCAGCGCGTGGCCGATCACCTCCGCGCTGTCGCGGCGTCGCGGTAGCGACCACGCCGGCGTGATCGCGTGCGTGGTCTGGCATGCGGCGCACCGTGCGCGGCGCGCTCGCAACGACCGGACGCCATCGAGCATGCGGATCTCCCGCTCGCGAGCGAACCCCCACCGCGAGAGCGGCCGCTCGCAACCAGGACAGCAGAGCCGGCCGGCGGCAAGGTCGGCCTCCAGCTCCGTCGTCTCGGGGATCACGAACATTGCTCAACACTCCTGCGGCGCGCACGCCGCGAAGCGTCGCACGCCGCCTCACCGGCCGGAAGGGGCGATTTGTGTTGCAGAAGTACCACACCGCACCGGCCCATGAGACCGGCGACAGCACGGTGACGACTAGCGCCACCAGACCGGCGGACGCCCTCGTCGCGTGATCAGCCGCCCCGTGGGCGCGGCTTATTTCGTTCACCGTCATCACGACGCTGTCGACGACAACCGCATGACGACGAAGGCATCACCACGCAGCGTGTCGTTTCGGGCCCGTCTCGTCACCATCCAGCGTGTCGCTCAACAGCAGTTCGATGATGAATGTGCTTCCGTGTTCTGGCTCGGAGTGCACGCTGATGGTTCCGCCGGTCTGCTCGATGATGCCGAGAGCGGCGGAGAGGCCGAGGCCGGGGCCGGGGCCGGTTTCCTTGGTGGTGAAGAACGGCTCGAAGATGCGGCTGCGGATGTCGGCTGGTATTCCGGTCCCGGTGTCTGAGACCGAGATGCGAACGGTCGGTGCATGGGTCGCGTCTGCTGTGCGGGGTCGGGCGGTGTCGGTGCTGATCGTGAGCTGACCCGCCGTCGGGCATCGCGTCGCAGCCGTTGAGGGCGAGGTAGAGGACGGCGTGCTGGATCTGGGTGAGGTCGGCGTATACGACCGCGGCGTTGGAGCGGTCGGTGATGACGAGCTTGATCGCGTCGCCGAGCGCGGGGCGCAGCATCCGGCTCAGTCCGTCGGCGATCTGTGATGCGATGACGGCCTGGGGATTGAGCATCTGGCGTTGGGCGAACGCCAGCAGGTCTCGGGTCAGGGCGGCTGAGTGCTCGGCGGCGGTGCGAACTTCGCTGAGCTGGCTCTGGAGTGGGTTGGCGGAATCGAGCTTCTTGGACACGCCGTCGGTGTAGCCCATGATCACGGTCAGCTTGTTGTTGAGCTCGTGAGCGACGCCGCCAGCCAATCGTCCGACGGCGTCTGTCCAGGTCGCGAGCTCGCGGTTGGCTGTCTCGAGCTGGGCGTTGAGCTCGGCGACGCGCATCTCGGCGTTGCGGCGCTCGGTGATATCGGAGTTGAGTTCGATGATCGCCGTGGGGCGTCCGTCGCCATCGCGTTGCAGCGCTTGGCGGCTGGAGACGATGATGTGCTCTCCATCGTGGCGGGTGTGGCGCAGAACGCCCGCCCACAGCCCGTCGCGATCAAGAGCCGCTTGCATGGCGTTGAGGGACTCGGGGAACACCGTGGCGAGCAGTTCATGGGTGATCTTGCCGACGGCCTGGGTCGCTGTATAACCGTAGATCGCCTCGGCTTCGCGGTTCCAGAATGTCACGGTGCTGTCCATCGGGTCACGCACGATGACGGCATCATGGGCGAGGTCGAGCAGTTCGCCGCGCAACGCCAGTTCGCGTTCGGCGTGGATCTGGTCGGTGATGTCTCGTCCTGACAGCACGAGCGTATCGTCGTTGGCGACGACCACCAGATCCAGGACGCGGCCGGAGAGGTTGGTCCCTTCCCAGAGGCTCGCTCCGCTGAAGTATTCGCTTCGCACCGGCTCGCCGCTGCGGATCGCGTCGCGGTAGGTGCCGAACCGTTGGCTATCGAGAAAGCCGGGGAACACCACGCCGAGGCGAGCCCCGGTCAGGGCATCGCGATCGCGGCCGACGGCGCTGCAGTAGGCCGGGTTGACGTAATCAAAGGCAAGGTCGATGATCTCGCCGCGGTCGTCACGGATCGCTGAGAAGATCGCGAACAGATCCTGCATCGACCCGACGGCGGCCTCAAACCGCTCCGCGGTGAGCTTCAGCTCGGCCTGCAGATCGTGGAGGTCGGTGATGTCACGAGCGGTGACCGCGAGCAAGTCCCGCTCGCCGACGACGCTGAACTCGATGCGTCGTGGCGTCAGCCACGCCTGGCCTGGTGCGGCGACTGGGATCACTTCCTCGATTCGGCCCGTCTCGGTGCCTGTCATCGCTCGGCGAAAGACGTCAAAGCGCCTGGTGGCTGTGAACCCCGGGGTCAGCTCGCCGAGTCGCCGGCCGATCAGCGCTCGACCGCCCCCCATCCTTGATGCGGCCTGGTTGGCGTAGGCGCACCGGAAGTCGACGATCTTTCCGTCGCGGTCGCGGATCGGTGAGAAGAGAGTGAACTCGTCGATCATCGACTCCACCGCGACGGCGAATCGCGCGTCGTTGACGAGATGAAGCTCAGCAGACTCCTGTCCAGCAGACTCGTGGTCGCGGCTCAACGGCTGGTCGCGAGTCTCGCGCCCCGGTTGGACCATCTAGATCACGCCCCCGCCCATGGGTGCATCACGACTCGTCGTCGATCAGCATGGCAACGCGGCGGATCAGCTCGTCGGGAGTGAATGGCTTGACCACGAGGTTGACCGAGGCTTGGTTAACGCCGCGGTCCAGCAGCCGGCTGTCGTTATAGCCCGACATGAACAGGACCTCCAATCCCGGGCGCAGCACCCGCAGGTGCTGCGCGAGTTCCGGGCCCGAGAGTCGTGGCATCACGACGTCGGTCAGCAGCAGGTCGATCTCGCCGGCGTGGCGCTCGGCGGCGACGATGGCGTCGTGACCGTTGCCGGCCTGCAGCACGCCATAGCCCTCCGCTTCGAGCATGCGGACCGCCAGCGCACGCAGGGCGGGCTCGTCCTCGACCAGGAGCACCGTCGCGCGAGATGTCGGTCTGGCGGTGGTCTCATCGCCGTCGCCGGCGGCGGGCAGCATCACCGAGAATGTGGTTCCCTCGCCGACGACCGACTCGACATCGATCCAGCCGCCGGCTTGGTCGACGGTTCCGAGCACCGTCGCAAGGCCCATCCCGGTCCCTTGGTCTCCCTTGGTGCTGAAGAACGGCTCGAACACCCGTTTCAGGACCGCCGGTGTCATCCCGGTCCCGGTATCTGACACCGAGAGACGCACATACCGTCCTGGCGGCCCACCGTGCCGCGACGACTCGGCTTGGGAGACGGCGAGCACGTCGCTGGCCACCGTCAGCGTCCCGCCGGCGGGCATGGCATCGGCGGCGTTGAGCATCAGGTTCATCATGATCTGCTCAAACGCCGTCCGATCGATGTGGACGGCCGGCAGGTCGGCGGCGAGCTGGAAGTCAAACACGATGTCGGCCGCCAACAGCCGCCGCAGCATCGGCTCGAGCTGCCGCAGTACCTCGCTGGGCGGCTGCAATGTCGGGGTGGACTGTCCGCGGCGCGCGAACGCCAGCAGCTGGCGCGTCAACTCAGACGCGCGGTCGGCAGCGGCGACGATCTGCTCAAGATCGTCCTTGGCCTCGGCGAGCGTGGGCTGCCTGATCAGCCGGTGGGCGTACCCCGACACGATCGTCAACAGATTGTTGAAGTCATGCGCGATACCGCCGGCCAGCTGCCCGACGGCCTCCATCTTCTGCGCTTGAGCCAGCCGATCAGCGATCGCCCGCCGCTCGGTCACGTCAGTGATCACCCCCCGCACCCGCTCCAGCTCGCCACCGAGACCACGGGTCACGGTCACCGTGTCGCGCACCTCACGTCTGGCCCCGTTGGCGGCGACCATCCGATAGGACAGCTCAAAGGAGTCCTGGTGCTCGACGCTTTCGGCGAAGGCGAGCGTGGCGACCTGGTCGTCTGGATCGATCACCGACGATAAGAAGCCGGGCTGTAGCCACCGCGCGCGTGGATAGCCCAAAAGCATCTCATCGCGTCCGCCGACATAGGTCAGCGATTCGCGGTCGGCTGTCGCTGATTCCCAGACGATCGCGTCCAGCGAATCGACGATCTCGGCCACGGCACGCGCCTGGGCGTAGCGCACCCGCTCCTCCTCGACCTTGCGTTGCTCGGTCGCGTCGCGGACGACCGCGACCACTGCTTGGTCTGCGCCGAGGCCAACCGGCGCCAAGCTGATCTCCACCGGCACCTCCGAGCCGTCGCGGCGCAGCCCCTCCAGCCGCAACCCCATCCCTATCGGGCGGGGAAGCGGCTGCGCGCTGTTGTTGCGCGAAGCTCAAATCCGGCATGGTGGTGTCGCTCGACACCGGCATCTGGGTGGCGGGTACGAAAAAAGAAGTAAGTCAGCAAGCTGACATGGAGGCTGAATCGCGGCGACAAGCAGCAGCCCGCAAAACGGCGCTGTCGAAGGAGGATGAGAGTCAGAGGCGGCGCAGTTGCGCGTCGCGCGTTGAGACCGCTGCGCTTCCGCCTGGGATCGCTCGCCGGCGAGCGGTTGGAAGCTGTCGCGAGACGCGGACCGACTGCGAGCCGCCGCGGGGCGAGCGATGCGAACCCACTCACGCGTGCGCGCAGCCAGCCTACGGCGACCGGCCGCCCAGCAGTCCTACGGTCAGCCACCCCGCACGCTCCCACGGCCCCAGCGTGTCGGGACCGAACCGCAGCACCCACGCGCGGACCGCGAGCATCATCGCCTCGACCGCGTCGCCCATCTCGCTGTTGGCGGGCGCGATCGCGCCCGCCTCGGGGTCCAGCGCGACCAGCCACCGCGTCGCATGCGCCCGCACAGCCTCTGCGCGCCGGCGCGCCGCCCGCAGCCATCCTCGTACCGTCGCCTCCGGCCGCCCCAGCTGCGCGGCGATCGGCCGATGCCCCAAGCCGCTGGCGGCCAACCGCAGCGCTTCGCCGATCACCTGCGCCCCGTCGCGCCGACGAGGCACCGTCCAGCATGGCGACAGCACGTGCGAGCGCGCGCACCCGGCACACCACGCCCGCCGAGGCCTGACCGACCGCACCGTGTCCGCCAGTCGCACCTCGCGCGAGCGCGCGAACCCCCACGGCGACAGCGGCCCCGAGCACGCCGGGCACGCGAGCTCCCCAGCCGTCAGCGCGGCCTCCAGCGCCTCGTCGTTGATCGCGACCCGCAGCATGATCAAGGATCAGTCGTTTCCTCACAACGCCCGAACCCTTCCAGACAGCGCGGTCGCTGGGAAGGGGCGGCCTGTGTGGGAACAGCTACCACACCAGCGACGACCGCGCCGCTCCCGGATTCGCCCAGTGCGCGACCGCGTGCCGACGTTCAACGGCGCGGGAGGGCCTCCTCATGCCGGATTTGAGCTTCGCTCAACAGCTGTAGGCCGCCCGATCGGTGGTGTGTCGGCTGCGCAGACGACCGGGAACCAGTCGCTCAACCTCGACCCCGATCAGCTCATCACGGTCATAGCCGAAGAGCTGGCGCGCCGCCGGGTTGGCATAGCGCACCCGTCCGTCGGCGCCGACCAGCACGATCGCGTCCGACGCGTCGTCAGTCAGGGCCGACAACATCCCATCGGGAAGCTCCGTTCCCGTCACCGTCTCGTCTCCGTCATCTCGAGGCGGTCCCTGGACTCCGATCCTATCGCCGCCCCCAGGCGCCCAGCGTCCGTCCCATCGCGATTGCACCACACGGCGTCCGATTCGCGGTTGAACGCTCCGTGGCGGCTCGGCACGTTCGTCGAATCGCGAACGATTGAACCCGGCGAGCCACAAGTCAGCACCTGACGTCGAACTGGATCGATCACCGGCTGACGAGTCGACCGAGCCGGGGTGACTGGACCGAGACCGGTAACGCGGGCTGTCGATGATGGGGTCGCCGGGATCAGCGAATCTCCGGCGTGATCGGGGCGATCCTCTCCTCATCGGGTCATTGGAGCGGTCAGGCTGTTCAGGGTCGCGAGCCGCTGGCGACGTGGATGGCGTGGTTGAGATCAGCGGTGGTGAACGGCTTGGTCAGCAGCACACCGTCAGCCGGCGCCGACTGCGCGGTGACGGCCGCGGGCCAGGAGCCCGACGTGTAGATGATCGGGATGTCCGGTCTGACCCGCAGAGCGGTGCGGCCGATCTGGGCGCCGTTGCCGTCGGGGAGGAGCATGTCGGTCAGCAGCAGGTCGATCGGCTCAGCCGACCGGTTGAGGATGGCGTCGGCGTCGGCGCTGGTGGCGGCGCTCTGGACGCGGTGCCCGGCCTCTTGGAGGGTGAGCTCGAGCAGGAGGCGCAGCTGAGCGTCATCCTCGACGACCAGGATGTTCAGGCCCACTTCGGGGGGGCCGATCGCGTCCGGCGCTGCGACGGTCACGGGAGCCAGCGCGGGGAGGGCGACGATCACTGCGCGGCCGCCGTCCGATCGCGCCGAGGTGGTGATCGTCCCGCCGGTCTGCGCGATGATGTCCCGCGCGCCCACCAGTCCGACGCCCGGCTGCCTGCTGAGCTCCCCGGCGGTGTCACGCGACGCCGGTCCGGACTGGGGGGTGCCGGTATGAGAGACCGAGATCATCACCGTTGCGGACCCGGAGTCGCTGGTCGTGGCCGGGCTGGTGGCGGTGTGCAGGGTCAGCCGCCCACCGCCGGGCATCGCTTCCACCGCGTCGAGTGCGATGCTGATCAGCGCGTGCTCGAGCTGTGTCGGGTCGGCCATCACCTGCGCGCCGGCGGAGTCGTCGCTGGTCACGACCTCGATATCGCTGCCCGCGAACGCGGAGCGCAGGATCTGGCTGAGCACGGCGGCGGCCTCGGACGCGATGACGGGACTGGGTTGCAGCGCCTGGCGCTGACCGAACGCCAGGAGCTCGCGGGTCAGCGAGATCGAATGCCGCGCGGCCGCGCGGACCTCGGCCAGCGCGTCGTGGGCGGGGTGCTCGGCATCCAGGCGTTGGGCGATCAGGTCGTTGAAGCCCAGGATGACCGCGAGCTTGTTGTTGAGCTCGTGAGCGACCCCACCCGCAAGACGCCCGATCATGTCGACCCGGCGGGCGCGGGCGACCTCTTCGTCCAGGCGCGCCTGCTCGGTGACGTCATCGATCATCGCCACCATGTGGATCGGGGTCCCGGCGTCGTCATCGATGGACGCGACGTTGAAGCGGAAACGGATCTCGCGGCCGTCAGCGAGCCGATACGTCGGCTCGGTCTGCGTCGAGGATTGGGCCTCCCAGATCGCCGGCCAGCGAGCGATCAGCGCCGCCGCATCCTGCGAGTCCAGGACCGCGGCGAAGCTGGCGCCAAGCAGCGCCTTTCGGGTGGCGCCGAACAGCTCTGCGTAGCGGTGATTGCATTCCACCAGCCGGGCGTCGCGGTCAAGCACACCGAACCCGACACGGCTGCGATCAAACACGCTCCGCCACCGGTGCAGACCGGCTCTCAGTTCGCTCTCGATCCGGTTCTGGGCCGAGAGATCGCGGGCGATCGTCGCGGCGCCGATGATCTGTCCCCGTGCGTCGTGGATCGGTGAGACGGTGAGCGCCACCGGCACCGTCTGGCCGTCCTTGGTGCGACGGACGGTCTGCTCACGAACGGTCTCCCCCGCAGCGACCCGGGAGAGGATCTCAGCGATCTGTGGCTCGTGGCCGGGGAGCGCCAGCAGCGTGATCTGGCGTCCGATCACCTCGCTGGCGCTATAGCCGTACAGCCGTTCGGCACCGGGGTTCCAGCTGGTGATCACACCCTCGGGCGTCTTGCCGATGATGGCGTCATCGGACTCGCGGATCAGCTCGCTGAGATGCGCGAGCTCATCGGCAGGACCTCGCTCGTCAACGGCCGCCGGCGAAGGATGGTCGCTAGCCATGGCGGTCGGGTCGGCGGCGCTGACCGACAAGAGCTATCGGTCGTTTCCTCACCGGTCGCCCGCCGCGCTCATCATGACGACGACATCGGATCCAGCGACGCCCTGATCGCATCGCTGGTCGAGGCCGCGAGTTGCGGGAGTTCGATAAAGAATGAGCTGCCGCCATCGGCGGTGGAGCTGACGGTGAGCGTGCCGCCGGACTGTTCGATGATTCCCCGGGCGGCGGCGAGCCCGAGGCCGGTGCCCTCACCGACGCCCTTGGTCGTGAAGAACGGCTCAAAGATGCGGCCGCGCACCTCATCGGGGATCCCCCGGCCGGTGTCAGACAGCTCGATCCGCACGGTCGCCTGGCCTGGTTGGTTTGTCTGGGGATCCAATCCCTCAGTCGTGGTGGTGCGGATCGTCAAACGGCCGCCGTCGGGCATCGCATCGCAGGCGTTGAGCGCGATCTGGAGGACCGCCCGCTCCAACTGGGCGTGGTCAGCCCATACCTGCATCCCGTTGGACTGATCCTCGATGGTCAGCTCGATGTGATCTCCCACCGCCGGGGCCAGCAGCCGCCGCAGGCCCGCCGTGATCTCGGCGGCGCTCAGCGCCTCGGGCGCGAGGATCTGGCGCCGAGCGAACGCCAGCAGATCCCTGGTCAGCGCCGCGGAGTGGTTAGCGGCGTGGCGGATCTCGCCGACCGCCCCGTGGAGCGGGTCGAGCTCGCCGATCCGTCGTGCGACGACGTCGTTGAAGCCGAGGATCACCGTCAGCTTGTTGTTGAGCTCGTGCGCGACGCCGCCGGCCAGCCGGCCGATCACCTCCGCCCAGCTCGCCAGCTCACGATTGGCCGCCGCGAGCTCGTCGTTGAGCGATCGCACGCGACGCTCGGCCTGCTCGCGCTCGGTGACGCGCAGCGCCAGCTCCTGGTTGGCGGCCTGCAGCTGCTCGGCGAACTCACGGCGCAACCGGGCCAGCGCCACGCTGCGCGACACCCGAGCGGTCAACTCCCGCGCGGAGAACGGTTTGGCCAGATAGTCATCGGCTCCGGCGATGACCCCATCGATCACCGCCTCCTCGCCCGCGCGCGCGGAGATGATGATCACCGGCACCGTCCGCGTGCGCTCGTCGGCGCGCAGACCGGCCAGCAGCCCGAACCCATCCAGCCTGGGCATCATCACATCGGTCAGCACGACATCCGGCGGCTCGGCGACCGCCGCCGCCAGTGCCGCGGCGCCATCCGCCACCGCGGTGACCGCGAACCGGGGCTCCAGCAGCCCCCGCACATGACTGCGCATATCCGCGTTGTCGTCGGCCAGCAGCACCCGCGGGCGCGATGACGACGACCCGTTCTCCCCGAGCGCGCCGCCCCCGTCACCGACGCCGGGCGTCTCGCGATCGGCCAGCCAGCCCAACGCCTCGTCGCTGTACGCCGTCGCGGTGGTCCGGTCAAGGCCCGACCGGGGTCCGGTGACGATCTGATCGACCGGCAGGTGCGCCCGGCCGGCCCGGACGCTGACCGTGAACGTGCTGCCCACCTCGGGCGTGCTGGCGACCATCACGTCGCCGCCATGCAACCGCGCCAGATCCTGCACGAGCGCGAGCCCGATGCCCGACCCCTCCAGCGACCGAGACCGCGCGTCCTTGACCTGATGAAAACGCTCGAACAACCGCGGCAGCTCGTCGGCGGCGATCCCCACCCCGGTATCGCCGACCACCAGCTCAGCCCGGTCATCGCGCCAGGCCAAGGTCACCGTGATCGCGCCCGCGAACGTGTGCTTGAACGCATTGGAGATCAGGTTCAGGACGATCTTCTCCCACAGGTCACGATCGACGAACACCGGCTCGGGCAGCGGCGGACAATCGACCACCAACTCCAGGCCGGCCTGGGCGACCGCGAACTCAAAACCGCTCGCCACCTCGGCGGTCAGCGCCGACAGGTCGGTCTCGCAGAACGACGCCCGCTGCGGGCCGGATTCGACACGCGACAGGTCAAGCAACGAATTGACCAATCGCAGGAGCCGCAGACTGTTGCGATGCGCGGTCTCCAGCCGCTCGCGCCGCGCGGACTCGACCCCGGCGCTCTCGGCCAGCTCATGCTCCAAGGGGCCAAGGATCAGCGTCAGCGGCGTGCGGAACTCGTGTGAAACGTTGGAGAAGAACTCGGTCTTGGCGCGATCGAGCTCCGCCAACGCCCGGACTCGCTCGCGCTCGCGCTCATAGGCGGTGGCGTTGGCCAGCAGATTCGTCACCCCGGCCGCCACCAGAGCGACGAAATCGCGATACACCTCATCCAAGGGCAGGCGCGAGCTGATGCCCGCCACCACCACCCCCGCCGGACGCGACGCCCCCGGAGGAACGAGCGGCAAGACCAGCGCGTCCTGGACCGCCTCGGGATACGGGCCGGCGTGCACCGCCCCGAACCGAGTCGACAGATCAGAGATCGCCACCGGCTCGCCGCCGCGCAGCGCGTCGGCCAACCAGTCGTCATCGCCGGCGTCGTCGAGGTCGACCACCTCAGGTTTGACCCGGTGCGCATCGCCCAGACCGCTCTCGCCGGCCAGCCGCCCGTGGCGGCCATCGTCATCCACGAGATACAGCAGGACGAACGGCAGATCCTGCCCGGCATCGGCCAAGACTTCGCAGGCCAGCCGGCTGGCGTCAGCAACCGTGTGGGCGCGCGCCGCCCGGCCGTCGAGCTCACGCAGCATCCGGATCCGGCGCTCGGACAGCATCCGCGGGGTCGTCTCGGTGACGGGATGAAACAGGCCCGCGACCTCGCCGCTCTCACCGCGAATCGGGCTCAACGAAAACGTGAAGAACGTCTCCTCCAGATAGCCGTTGCGATCCAGGAACATCGGCTGGTTCTCCAGATACGCCGCCTCGCCCGCGCACGCCGCGTCAAACGCGCCGCCGATCGCCGGCCACGCCGACGCCCAACACTCCCGATAATCGCTGCCCAACTCCCCCGGATGCTTGTCCCCACACACCCCGGCATACGCCTCATTCCAGATCTGGACATACCGCGGACCCCAGATCACATTGATCGGAAACGACGACGACAGGCACAACGACACCGTCGTGCGCAGGCTCTCAGGCCAATCCTCGATCGGCCCGAGTTCCGACCGACCCCAATCACGCGTCCGGATCAACTCCACCAGCTCGGACTCGCCGACCAACCACTCCGCCCGCCGCTCACCCCCGGGCATCAACCGGCGCTCCCCGACGACCCCCAACATCCCAACAAAGCTGCCGACCAGCGTCCGCGGCCGACACCCAGGCGCGACCCAACCGCAACTAACGCTAACCAACCTTCCGCAAACCTGTGAGATCGACAACGAGTGCTCACGACCATGCCTCATTCCATCAAACGACACACGAAGAGTTCGTCAGCGAACCGGCATCCAGGATCCTGTCTGCCCGCACCACCCAAATCCCACAGCAAGCACTCCAAGTCCCCATCGTGGACGAAACACTCGCTCACCCCAAGACTACCTCACCGACCACGACCCCTCGACCAGCATCCGGTACGTCGATGACCGCGACCAACTTCGGCCAAGGACAATCGTCCGCACGCCTGACCGGCAGACGACGAGTACGCGCGATGACCGACTGACCATCAACCAGGCCAAGCCAGAAACGCAGACGCCCCCGCGATCAAGCGAGACGGGCTGTGCATGGGCAACGTCCCAGATTCTGCAACCGGCGCGTCCGCCCCGGATTCGGCGATTTCCAGGGCCCGCCCGCCGTGGCGCCTCGGTCCCGGCGAGCAGCGTGTCTGCCGTCGCCCCGGTCTCGTACCCTCTGACGGCGATGGCTGACATTCCTGCGCTGGTGGCGTC
>JBELAG010000092.1:0-17517 GCA_049509055.1 Solirubrobacteraceae bacterium | reverse complement strand
AGGCCCGGCTCGGGCGTGCGCTCCAGGCCGTACTGGCGCGCGACAGCGGTGATGTCGGCCGCGCTCAGGTGCTGGGTGGCCAGCCCGATGAAGGCGGTGTTGCAGGACTCGGTGAACGCCTGATCGAGCGTCTGGACCGGCTGGTCGCCCTCGGCGTTGTGAAACACCTCGCCGTCGATCGTCAGCGTCGTCGGGCAGCTGGCCGGCGACTGGGGCGACAGTCCGGCCTCGATCAGCGCCGTCGAGGTGAGCACCTTGAACGTCGAGCCCGGCGGGTACTCGCCTTCGAGCGCCTGGTCATAGGCGTCGCCGACCGGATCGGAGACGACCGCGAGGATCTGGCCGGTCGCGGCGTCGACCGCCACCATCGCGGCGGTGCGGTGGGCGCCGGCCAGCGCCGACTCGGCCGCGCGCTGGACGACCGGGTCGATGCCGGTCGAGACGCTCTGCCCGGACCGTCCCGGAAACCGGGCCAGCGTCGTCACCGTCGCGCCGTCGGCGTCGAGGATCTCGATCGCGGTGCTCGGCGCCCCGGCCAGCCGCCGCTCGCCGGCGGCCTCCAGGCCGGTCTGCCCCACGACACTCCCGGCGTCGTAGGGGCTGCCGAGGCCGTGCAGCTGCTGGGCGGTGATCGGGCCGACCGTGCCGACGACGTGGGCGGCCAGCTGGGCGGTGATCGCCTCGCGCGCGCTGGTGAGCTCGAACTGCGTCCCGGGCACGTCGTAGACGTTGCCCGGCCCGGGCTGGGCCTTGAGCTGCGCGAAGCGCGCCTGTGAGACGACGAACACCGGGTCGAAGTAGCCGGGGTGCGATTTGGCCTGCGCCAGGGCGCCGGCCACCTCGGGCCGGGTCGCGCCCGCGGCGAGCAGGTCGGCGGAGACCGCGCGCACGTCCTTGATCCGGGCGCCGACGATCCCCACGCTCACCTGCGAGCGCGAGGTGGTCAGCGACGCGCCGCCGGCGCCGAGGATCGGCGCGCGGGCCGGCCACGTGCGAATCGTCGCCAGGCGCTCGCCGGCGTGCAGCGAGGGGACGATCGTCGCCGGCGACCACGCCACCAGCCAGCGCCCGCTGCGCTGGACGAGCGAGACGGTCGTGGTGACGCTCCAGGCGCCGACCTCGGGCAGGGCA
Source organism: Solirubrobacteraceae bacterium (assembly GCA_049509055.1). Taxonomy (GTDB): domain Bacteria; phylum Actinomycetota; class Thermoleophilia; order Solirubrobacterales; family Solirubrobacteraceae; genus Palsa-465. The sequence goes on along the minus strand of JBELAG010000092.1, from coordinate 16,386 downwards.
TAGTGCGCGACGACCCGGGCGCTGGTGCGCCCGCCGGCGTGCGTGATGCGTCCGGCGCCAAAGCGCGCCGTCGTCACACCGAGTGCGGCGAACGCGCCGGCGTTGGTGCTCACCAGTCCGGCCGGCGCTCCGGCGACGACGCGTCGCATCGCCGCCCAGTCCCCGCGGCTCCAGTCGGCGAGGAAGGCGCGCAGGGTGACCTGCGGGGTGGAGCCCGAAGCGCCGCACGCCGCCGGCGCGAGCGCGGCCAGCGCGGCCAGCGCGGCGACGGCGATGATCCGCCCGCGACGGCGGGCATCCCGCGTCCTGACGGCCTGGTCCCCTGCCATGCGCGGTCGCCGCACTGGCCCGAGCATAGAACGCGCCTCGGCGAGAACATATCCTCAGTCTTGACCTGAGGGTGAGATCAAAGGCGCCGGGGCGGCGCGGCTCAGGCGTCGCGATCCCCCACCCCGACGACGACGCGCGGCGCCCCGGTCAGCTGACCCGCCGCGCAGTCGGCGGCGTCCACCGACGGACGGCCGCGGCCGCGCAGCGCGAGGCCGCCGAGGCCGGCGATCACGAGCAGCCCGCTGGCGATGCCGACCGCGAGATGGAAGGCGTCACGCGATGCCGCAGCGGCGGCGTGGCGGGCGAACGCCCGGTCGGCGACGGGGAGCGCGGCGGCGTCGATCGTCCCGAACGTCCGGCGCCGGGCGGCCTGGACCGCGGCTGCGCTCGACGCCGGCAGGCGGTGGCCGAGGCGGCGGTCGAGCACGGCCCCGTGGTAGGAGGCGACGACCGCGCCGACCGCGGCGACGGCGATCAGCGCGGCGGTGCGGGCGATCGCGTTGTTGACCGCCGACGCGATCCCGGCGTCGGCCGCGCGGACGTCGGCCAGGACGGTGGCGGTCAGCGGCGAGACGGTGAGCGCGAGTCCGAGCGAGAGGACGAGCAGCGCCGGGACGACGTCGCCCAGCAGCGAGACCGACGTCCCATAGCGTTGCATCAGACCGAAGCCGGCGGCGACGAGCAGCGGGCCGGCGGTCAGGAACGGGCGCGGCCCGAAGCGATCCGACAGCCGTCCCATCCGCGCCGACAGCGCGAACATGACGAACGTCGGCACCAGGCCGGTGACCCCCGACTTCAGCGCGCTGTAGCCGGCGACCTGCTGCAGGTAGATCGTCACGAAGAAGCCGAGCAGGCCGATCCCGCCGTACATCGCGAACGTCTGGGCGTTGGCGACCGCGAAGTTGCGCCGCGCGAACAGCGTCAGCGGCAGCATCGGCGCCGGCGCGCGCGCCTCGCGGACGACGAAGCCGGCGAGCAGCAGCGCGCCGGCGGCCAGCGCGCCCCACACCCCGGGGTCAGGCCAGCCGAGCACCGGCTGCTCGATCAGCCCGAACGAGATGCCGGCCAGCCCACCGGCGGCGAGACCGGCCCCCAACCAGTCGATCGGCGCCGCGTGGCCGCCGCCGGCGGCCCGGGCGCGGCCCGGGACCGCCACCCTCGACAGCACGAGCGCGATCGCCACCAGCGGCACGTTGATCGTGAAGATCCAGCGCCACGAGGCCGCGTCGACGATCTCTCCGCCCAGCAGCGGCCCGGCGAGGACCCCGATCCCACCCCAGGCCGTCCACGTGCCGATCGCGGCGCCTCGCTCGGACTTGGGGAACACCGCGACGATGATCGCCAGCGCGGCCGGCGTGAGCAGCGCTCCCGAGACCCCCTGCAGCGCGCGCGCGGCGATCAGTACGCCGATCGACGGCGCCACCGCGCACAGCAGCGAGCCGATCCCGAAACCGGCGACGCCGGCGGTGAACACCCGCCGCTCGCCGAGGCGGTCGGTCAGCGTCCCGGCGAGCAGCAGCAGCGCGCTGAGCGTCAGCAGGTAGGCGTTGGCGACCCACTGCTGGGCGGCGAACCCGCCGCCGAGGTCACGCCCGATCGCCGGCAGCGCGACGTTGACGGCCGAGGCGTCGACCGCCGCGATCGTCGACGCGAGGATCGCCGCGATCAGCGCCAGGCGCTTGGTCGACGCGGTGGCGGCCACCGCTCACCCCGGCGGGACGATCGGCAGGCGGGCGCGGAACACCGTGGCGCCCGGGGCCGACTCGAAGGTGAGGCTGCCGTGGTGGCGGTCGGCGAGGATCCGCCGGGCAGTGTCGAGACCGAGGCCGGTGCCCGCCCCGACCCCCTTGGTGGTGAAGAACGGATCGAACAGGTGGTCGCGGGCCTCGTCCGCCACGCCCGGCCCGTCGTCGGCGATGTCGACCTCGACGCAGCCGCCGTCGCGGCGGGTGGTGATCGCGATCGTCCCCGTGCCCCCGACGGCGTCGATCGCATTGTCGAGCAGGTTCGTCCACACCTGGTTGAGCTCGGCGCCGTGGACGGTGACGCGTGGCAGCGTGTGGTCGTAGTCGCGCTTCACGGTGATCGCGGTGTGCTTGAGCTTGTGGGCGAGGATCGTCAGCGTCGTCTCCAGGCCCTCGTGGATGTCGACCTCCACGAGGCTGCCGCGATCCATGTAGGCGTAGGCCTTGATCGCGGTGACGAGCGTGCTCATCCGCTGGGTCGCCTCCGACAGCTCGCGGGCGAGGTCGCGGGCCGACACCGACGCGGCGATCCACCGCAGGGTCGGATCGGTGGCGGGGCCGGCGACCGCGCTCACCCGCGCCACGAACTCCCCGTCGACGCCCGCCGCGGTCAGCGGCTCGGCGATCCGCCAGCCGTCCGCCACCCCCGCCGCGGTGAGCGCGTCGGCCAGCGCATCCTCGGCGTCGGCGGCGTCGAGTTGGTCCAGCGGCGTGCCGGCGGCGCCCGCGGCGAGCGCCTCGCGCTGCAGCGCGACGAGCTCGACGGCCTCGGAGCGCTCCAGTCCGGACTCGACGAAGATCCCGATCGTCGAGCTGAGCACGGCGAGCGCGTCGGCCAGCTCGGCCGACGTGCGCCGCGCGGCGGCGGCGGGGTTGTTGAGCTCGTGGGCGAGGCCGGCGGCCATCGTGCCCAGCGAGGCCAGGCGCTCGCGGTTCTGCTCGCGGGCGGTCAGCCGCGCGGTCACCGGCCGCACCTGCGCCATCACCCGGGCAAACACCGTCCGGTGCGCGATCGCCAGCTCGACGAACTCCTCCGGCGCGATCGACGCGATCAGGATGTCGGTGGCCGCCCGCATCGTGAGCGCGAACGGGCTGCCGGTCAGCGCCGCCGTCGCGCCGATCCAGGTCGGCGCGACGTGATCGCCGACGTGCTCGAGCATCCCGCCCTCGTCGACCAGCGCCTCGATCGTGCCGGTGATGACGAGTGTCACCACCGAACCGACCCGTCCCTCCTCGATCAGGACCGACCCCGCGCTGCACTCGGCGACCGACGCGGCCCGCGCCCACACGCCGAGCTGCTCGTCGGTCAGCTCGGTGAACAGGTCGATCGGCCGCAGCTGCGCGATCGTCGGGTGGGTCATCCCGCCGCCAGGTACTCGTGGATCAGCGAGACGGCCATCGAGCCCTCGCCCACGGCGCTGGCCACCCGCTTGATCGAGCGCGCGCGCACGTCGCCGGCGACGAACACCCCGGGCACGCTGGTCTCCAGCGTCAACGGCTCGCGCGCCAGCGGCCAGCCGGCGTCACGGGCGTCGGGCCCGGCGAGGATGAACCCGCGCGCGTCGCGGGCGACGACCCCGTCCAGCCACTCGGTGCGCGGCGCGGCGCCGATGAACACGAAGCAGGCGTCGACGGGCACCTCGCGCTCGGCGCCGGCGGAGTCGCGCAGGCGCAGCGCGGCCAGCCGGCCGTCGCCGGACGCCGCCACCGCCTGGGTTCCGGTCAGCACCTCGACGTTGGCCAGCGCGGCGATCTGCTCGATCAGGTAATGCGACATCGACTTGGCCAGCGAGTCTCCACGGACGAGCATCGACACGCGCCGGGCGTAGCCGCTGAAGTAGACGGCCGCCTGCCCGGCCGAGTTGGCGCCGCCGATCACGACGACGTGCTGGTCGGCGCAGGCGCGGGCCTCGGTCAGCGCGGCCCCGTAGTACACGCCCGCTCCGGTGAAGTCCTCAAAGCCGGGCGCGGTCAGCTTGCGGTAGGACACCCCCGAGGCGACGAGCACGGTGTTGGCGCTGAGCTGAACCCCATCGCTGAGCTCGACGATCCGCCCGGCTCCCTCGATGCGCAACGCGGCGACGTCGGAGACCGTCAGCAGCTCGGCTCCGAGGCGCCGGGCCTGGTCGGTGGCGCGGCGGGCGAGGTCGGACCCCGACAGGCCGGCCGGGAAGCCGAGGTAGTTCTCGATCCGGCTGGACTGACCGGCCTGACCGCCCGGCGCCTCGCGCTCCACCATCACGGTGCGCAGCCCCTCCGAGGCGCCGTAGACGGCGGCGCCGAGTCCGGCGGGGCCGCCGCCGACGATCACGAGGTCGTAGTGGTCGGCGGTCGGCCGGCCGGCCACGCCGAGGCGCTGGGCGAGCTCGAGCACGGTCGGGCGCTCGAGCACCGAGCCGTCCTCCAGCAACACCACCGGCAGACGGTCCTCGGGTACGCCGGCCACGGTCAGCAGCTCGCGCGCCTCGCTCTCGCGCTCGACGTCGAGCCAGCGGCCGGGCACCCGGTTGCGGGCGAGGAAGTCACGTAGGTCGTGGGTGTCCTTGGAGAAGCGGTGCCCGATCACCCGCACACCTCCGGCCTCCAGCGCGGCCCCCGCCTCCCAGGACCCCAGCAGGTCCGACACGACCGGGAACAGCTGCTCCTCGGGCGGGTCCCACGGCTTGAGCAGGTAGTAGTCGAGCGACACCTCGTTGATCGCCGCGATCGCGGCGTCGGTGTCGGCGTAGGCGGTGAGCAGCACCCGCTTGGCGTCGGGGTAGATCGCGCGCGCGGCGAGCAGGAACTCGGTCCCCTCCATCCCCGGCATCCGCTGGTCGGCGATCATCATCGCCAGGCCGTCGCCGCGACGGCGCAGCTCGCGCAGCAGCTCCAGCGCCTCGGCGCCCGAGCCGGCACGCAGGATCCGGTAGCGGTCGCCGAAGCCGCTGCGCAGGTCGCGCGCGACGGCGGCGAGCACCGTCGGCTCGTCGTCGACGGCGAGGATCGCGGGACGCCGAGGCTCCATCGGCGCTAGGAGAGCATCGGGGACGGCGGGATCCGCGTGACGCCGGTGATCTGCGGGATGTTCATCGCCAGCTCGTCGACGTAGCACCAGCACCACAGTTCGCCGGGCTCCAGCGAGCGGATGATCGGATGCGTGCTGGCGGCGGCGTGCGCGCTGGCGTGGCGGTGGGGCGAGTCATCGCAGCAGCCGACGTGCCCACAGGCCAGGCAGATCCGCAGGTGCAGCCAGACGCCGCCCTCCCGCAGACAGTCCTCGCAGCCGTCGACCGAGGCGGGGAGCTCGGTCACTTCGATCGTGTTCAGGTGCGTGCAGGATGCGCTCATCAGCCGAGCATCGCAAAGCCGTCAAGGGGAAAGCTGACGCCGCCGTCGATCCGCACGGCGACGACGTCTCCGCGGCGCGGGCCCGGATGCGCGGCGACCGTGTACAGGCGTCCGCGCTCGAGCTCGAGCTCCAGGCGAACGCCGTCCTCCAGCGCGACCGCGCGGGCCACGCGGGCGCTGAGCGGGCCCGATGGATCGAGGTGGACGTGCGTGGGGCGCGTCAGCAGCGCGGCGCCGTCGCGCTCCAGCCGGCCGTCGTAGCCCAGGAAGCGGGCGACGACCACGCTCGGCGGACGCTCCAGCAGCGCCCGCGGCGGCCCCTGGGCCGCCAGCCCGCCGTCGATCAGGATCAGCAGGCGATCGGCGAGCGCCCACGCCTCGGCGCGGTCGTGGACGACGACGAGCGTCGCCCGCGACTCGGATCGCAGCGCCGACAGCGCGTCCTCCAGCAGCCCGGCGCGGACCTCGGCGTCGAGCCCCGCAAACGGCTCGTCGAGCAGCAGCACGTCCGGGCGCACCGCCAGCGCCCGCGCCAGGTGGACCCGCCGGCGCTCGCCGCCCGACAGGGTCGCCGCCTGGCGCGCGGCCAGGTGCTCGGCGCCGATCGCCCGCAGCGCGTCGCGCGCGCGCCGGTCGCGGTCGGGCCGCGGGACGCCCCACCAGCCGAGCGCGAGCGTGACGTTGGCCAGCACGCTGCGCCGGGCCAGGTCGGGCGATTGCAGCGCGATCGCCACCCGGCCGGCGCGCGTGACCGTCCCCGCGGCGGGCGCCAGCGCTCCGGCGAGCACGTCCAGGAGCGTGCTCTTGCCCGCCCCGTTGGGTCCGAGCAGCGCGACGATCTCGCCGGCGCGCAGCTCGAGGTCGACGTCGCGCACGACGGTTCGCTCACCGCGGCGCGCGGTCAGCCCGGCGGCGGACAGCAGCACGTCTCCGGCGGCCGGCGCGGAGCTCACGTCGCCGGTCGGAACCGCAGGCGGACGCCGCCGCCGCGCTGCTGAAGGATCCCCAGGCCGCACATCAGGATGAGGATCAGCACGATCAGCACGATCGCGATCGCCAGGGCGTCGGCGTAATGGCCGCCGCTCACCTCAAACAGCGTCGCGCTGGCGAGCGTCTGGTTGTAGCCGTAGATGTTGCCGCCGAGGATGGCGATCGCCGCCACCTCCGACAGCGACGAGCCGAGCGCGGCGATCACCGCCGCCATCACCCCGATCCGCGCCTCGCGCACCGCCAGCAGCGACAGCTGCAAGCGGCTCGCGCCGAGCATCCGGGCCTGGGCCGGGAGGCCGGGGGCGAGGCCCTGGACCGCGGCCGCGGTGAGCGCGACCGTGTACGGGAGCGCCAGGATCGTCTGGGCGATGAACACGATCCGGCGGGTGTTGATCAGCTCCAGCGACGCCAGCGGCGCGTGTCCGGCGAGCAGGACGAACAGGAACGCGCCGACCAGCACCGGCGGAACGCCGAGGCTGGCATTGGCGAGCAGCCGCAGGGCGCCGCGGCCCCGGAAGCGCCCGAGGCCGAGCAGCACGCCGATCGGCACGCCGATCACGGTGGCGGCCGCGGTGGCGACGGCCGCGACCTGCAGCGTGAACCAGATGATCGCCATCAGCTGGGGATCGCCATGGAAGATCAACGGCACCGCGGCACGAAGCTCCTCCCAGAACAGTCGCATCGTCAGCCCGCGCGGAAGCGCAGCGCGATCCCGCCGGTGCGTTGCTGGAGCACGGTGAGCGACCCGATCAGCACGACGATCAGGACGAGCAGCATGATCGCGATCGCGATCTCATACGAATTGGAGGCCGAATAGGTGAACTCCGTGAGCAGCGCGCTGGCCAGCGTCTCGTCCTTGCCCTGGACGTTGCCGCCGACGATCACGACCGCGCCGACCTCCGACATCGCCGCGCCCATCGCCGCGATCGCGGCCGCGGTCACGCCCACCCGCGCCTCGCGCAGCGCCAGCCATGCCAGCTGGACGCGGCCGGCGCCGAGCGCCCGGGCCTGCGCGATCAGCCCCGGCGGGAGCCCCTGGATCGCCGCCGGAGTGAGCGCGACGATGTAGGGCAGGGCGAGCACCGCCTGGACGAGGTACACGGCGCGCAGCGTGAACTCGATCCGCAGCGAGCTGAGCGCCCCCTGCGGGATCAGCAGCAGCAGGACGACGACGCCGACCACCACCGGCGGCAGCGCCAGCCCGGCGTTGGCCAGGATCTGCAGCGCGCGCCGGCCCCGGAAGCGCCCGAGCCCGAGCGCCAGCCCGAACGGGAGCCCGACGACGAGCGCCAGCGCGGTCGACACGACCGCGATCCTCAGCGTCACCCAGGTGAGGTTGAAGATGAACGGGTTGCCGTGCAGGATCAGCGTCATGCCGCCGCGCAGCTGATGCCACAGGAACGCCATCGCGCGGCTACTTGCCCGGCGCCTGCTGGACGTAGATGAGCTGACCGTCGGCGAGGCGGTAGACGACGCCGGCCTGGGTCCCCCGCCCGATCGTCCGGGCGCCCGGCGTGGGCAGCGGCGCGACGGTCTGCCCCTTCTCGATGTCGATCTCCCGGACCGCGGTCGCGCGCAGCCCGTGCCTGGTGAGCGTGCCGCCGAGATGCAGCGAGGTCAGCGCCGCGAGCAGGAACGCGACCGACAGCACGATCCCGAGATCGAACAGGTTGACGAGGCCGTCCAGCGGGTCACCGGCGCGGTCCTCGCGGCTGTTGGCGTGGGGGGTGACGGAGATCATCCGGGGCCTCCTGACAGGGTGGGATCGGAGATGATCGCGGCGACGTACTGCAGGTCGGAGAGGTCCTGGCTGTACATGCGGTCGCGGGTGAGCGACAGGCCGAACGCGACGGCGCCGATCAGCAGGCCGACGACGGTGATCGAGAACGCGACCCGCAGGTTCTGGCTGAGCGCCGCCGTGTTGCCGTTGGCCAGGCCGGTCAGCGCCGGCGAGAGCGGGATCAGCGTGCCCATCAGGCCGAGCGCGGGGCCGGCGCGGACGAGCATTCGCGTGCGTCCCAGCCGCCGCTGGGCGTCGAAGTCGAAGTCGGCCAGCGCCTTGTTGAGCTGATGCTCGGCGCCGGGGGACGCGGCGTGATCGAGGATGAAGGCCAGCGTGGCCGTCATCGACGAGCTGCGCGCGACGGCCTGCACGGCCGAGCCGGCGCCCGCGCGGTCGTGGGCCAGCAGCGCCGCCCGGGCCTGCTCGGCCCCCGCCGACAGCGTCGCGAAATGGCGCCCGCGGCGTCCGCGCAGCTCGACGGCGAAGCTGCCGAGCTCGTAGATGACGAGCGCGAGCGCGAGCAGGGCCAGGATCAGCACCGGGACCTGCAGCGCGCTGGCGACGTGAAAGATCGCCTCGTCGATGTCATGGGTGCTGAGAGCGAAGATCATGGGCACGACGGCGATGGATAGTGCCACGCGCCGCGGGTCAGTCGCTGACGTGCGCGCGACGGCCGCGCAGCTCGCGCCCGGCGCCGAGCGCGAGCAGGGCGACGACGATCAGCCCGCCGGCGAGCAGGGACGCGACCGAGGCCCGGCTCGGCGGTCGCAGCTGGGCGGTGGCGGTCGGCGGCGGGGTGACGGCCCGCACCAGCGGGCTGGAGCCCGCCGGGAGCGTGACGACGTCGGAGATCAGGCGGCCGCTGAGCAGCGGCGCGGCGGCGTGGTGCGCGGCCGGGGGCATGCGGGTGGCGCGGGGCGATCGGGGGGCGGTCGCGTGGCGGGCGCCGGCTGCGCGACCGGTCGTCGTCGGGGTCGGGGTGGTCGCAGGGCTGGTCGCGGCCGGGATGGTCGTGGTCGTCGTCGGGGTGGCCGAGGTGGTGGTGGTGGCCGCGTGCGTCGCGGCCGGCGTGCGGGCGTGCGCCGGCGTCGTCGTCTTGGAGTGATGCCCGCCGCTCGCGGTCCTGGACTTCGGTGCGGTCGTGGTCGTGCCGGTCGCCGGGCGGGCGGGCGTGGTCGCGGTCGTCGTCGGCTGTCCGCCGGGGGTCGTGTCGGTGCCGCCGGCCGGGCCCGTCGGGCTCGTTGCGGTCGTGGTCGACGTCGTCGAGGTCGTCGACCCGGTCGGCGTCACGGTGATCGCGACCGTGGCCTGACCGCCGCCGCCGGCACCATCGCTCACCTGCAGTGAGGCGGTCCAGTCGCCTGCGGTGGGAAACGTGACCGTGGGGTCGGCCTGGGTGGAGGCCGCCGCGGCGGCGCCGAAGCTCCAGGCGTAGGTGAGCGGGTTCGCGCCCGCGCCGCTGACCTGCGAGGTGAAGGTGATCGTCGATCCGGCGGCGACGGTCGTCGCCGACGGCGTGACGGTCACGGGGAGCACCGTTCCCTCAAACACCTCGATCTCCAGCGGCGGGCTCTCGACGACCTCGTCGAGGTAGTCCTGGTCGCCGGGTCCGCGCCACGGCCGGTCGTACTGCACCGACGAGCCGAGATCGGAGACGACGGGGCTCTCCGCAGGGTCGGCGAAGTTGGTGGGCGCGGCCAGGTCGTCGGGGCCGATCAGGGAGTCGGCGCCCGCCTCGGGCACGCCCTGATCGTCGATCACGGTGACGCCGGTGACGGCGGCGGCGGGGACCGGGGTCTGCAGGCAGGCGAGGATCGAGGCCAGCGGCCAGCTCTGCGCTCCGAGCGTCACCGGGACCACCTGGCCGTTGAGGCCGTGCTCGTCCATCACCGCCCGGGAGTACGGCGGACAGGTCTGCGCCCCGGCCTGGAGCGCCGACTCAGAGACGGTGTCCGGGACGACGGCGCCGCTGCGCTGGTGGACGAGCGCCTCGACCAGCGGGCTGCCGGCGTCGGCGGATGCGCCGGCGGTCGGGCCGGCGAGCGCGGTCGCCGCCAGCGCGCCGATCACCGCCGTCCAGCGCCGCCCCGAGCTGATCCCGGGACGGCGGTGGAGCGGTGGGCGCCCGAGAGGAGATCTCCGGCGGGCGGTGCGATGACTAGTGGACGTCGACCGAGCCGAGCTTGGAGTAGGTCGACGTCTGGCCCGAGTGGATGTACTCGAGCTGGAGCACATAGCGGTATCCCCGCTTGAGCTTGGCCTTGATCGTGAACTTCGTCTTGCCGATGCCGACCGTGGTCTTGCCGACCTGCTTGAAGCTCGCCTTCGCGGCGCGGGCGACGATCAGCTCGCGCACGCCCTTCTGCTTGGACTTCTTCGCCGTCTTGGTGATGGTGACGGTCGTCGTGGGCATCGCGAACAGCTCGACCTTGGCGCCGGACGTCGCCGGGCCCTGGCTGAGTGTCCCGCTGACGGTGACGCTGCCGGTCTTGGCGGTCGCCTTCTTGATGCTCACCGAGCTGGCCGACTGGCTGATCGTCACGTTCGACGACGCACTGGTGGCGGTGGTCAGCTCGTTGGGATCGGCGTAGGTCGCCTCGATCTGCCACTTGCCGGCCGCCAGCGAGTGGCTGACCGCGTAGGTGGTCTGTCCGGCGGTCAGCGACGTGGTGGTGAGCGTGGTGAACGCCCCCGTGCTGCCCTGCTTGCGGTCGAGGATCGTCACCGTCGCGTTGCCGTCGGGCGCCCCCGGGACGACGAGACCGGTCACGGTGAGACCGCCGCTGTAGGGAAGCGCCGATCCGATCGTCACGCCGCCCTGGACGCCGATCGCGCTCGCCGACGATGCCCCCGGCGTCAGCAGGTCGCCGTACCACGGGTTCAGCGAGGTGTTCTCCAGCTGGGAGATCTGGCCGGTCGCCACCTGATAGGAGCCGCTCGACGGCGGCGTGAACGTGATGCTGTAGCCGCCCGTCGAATTCGTCGTGGAACTGCCCACCGGGACCGGGATGCCGCCCACGACCTCATCGGCGGTCACCGTCTCTCCCGCCAGAGCGGGGTAGCCGATCTCGGCGTTGGTCACCGTGCCGGTGACCGTCACCGGCGTGTTGCCGTTGACGACGCTCGGCAGCCCCGCAGCGGTGACGATCGGCGATGCGTCGGCGACGAACGGCGGACCGCCCGGAGAGCTGGGCAGGTAGCCGGCGAGCTGTGACTGGAGGCTCGGCGACGTCAGGAAGTTGATGAAGTCCTGGGCGGCCGGGAGGTTGACCGTCTCGCCGGCGGCCGAGGGGTTGATGATGTAGGCGTGGAAGTAGTTGATCAGCTCGTCTGCGCCGCCGGGCGCCGATGCGCTGTTGTTGCGCGTGACGATCGTCAGGTTGGGGATCGTGCTGGGGCCGCCGGTCGCCGTTCCTCCCGCCGACAGGTAGTCGAACGTGCCGCGGTCGGTGAACACGTAGCAGTGCGTGCTGGCGTTGGCGGTCCCGGTGCAGGCGTTGGCGACCTGGACGTTGGCGGCCTGGTTGCCGGCGTTGATCTGATACCAGTTGGGATAGTCGGGTGACAGGACGGTGCCGGTGTCGGGGCACGCCTGTCCTGAGGTCGCCTGGACGGTGGGGCTGATCGGAGTCATGCCGCCGCCGTCGGCGGCGCTCACGTCGCACAGCACCACGCCGGTCGGCGTCAGGCCCGAGCTCGAGACGAGCGCCCACACCTGGTGCTCGGCGACCGTCGTCCCGGGCGCGGTGTTCGTGCCGCCGCGCGAATCGAATGTCGCGGTGCCGGCGACGCCCGCGGCCGCGACGTCGGCGAAGGCCTGGGCGATGTTGTTGGGCGCGTTGGCCGCGACGCCGGCGGGGTCGCCGTTGGTCGCGGCGAGCACGAAGTCGTTGCGGAAGATCGCGTAGCCGTACTGGTTGTCGTACGAGAAGTTGCCGGCGACGAACTGGTTCTCCAGCGAGGCGGCGTGGACGATCAGGACGCTCGGGCCGCCGGTGCCGCTCTCGGCGTTCTGGATCGCGGTGCCGGTGGCCGACCCGTTGTAGTGGAAGCTGAACTGCGGGTAGGCCGCCTGGAACTCGCTCTGGATCAGGTTGGGCATCAGCCCCGAGTCGCTGACGTCGCTCGTCCCGTCGACGGTGAGCGTCGAGGACGAATCCGCGCTGGCCAGCGACGGGGCCAGCATCAGCATCGCGGTGGCAGCGAGGCTGAGCAGGGACATGGCCAGCAGCCGGCGAAGGCCGGCGCTGGCGGTGTCCTGGCCGGGCGTGACGCGCCGGCGCAGGAAAGGGGAGGTTTGGCTCATTTGGCCAGCATATAGGCGCTGCATACGCAGTGCCGAGGCGGGCGAACCGGCGGGTCAGCGGACCGTCGCGGCCGCGGCGGCGCACGCCTTCAGCCCGTACTGGGCCGCGAACGACTGCGCCCGGCTGGCCCGCAGTCGCGCCAGCGCAGCGGAGACGGCGCCGCGGTTGCCCTCCCGGGCGGCGGTGGCGAGCGCCGCGTAGGACGAGCCGGCCGCGGCGACCGCGGCGACGTAGCGGTCGAGCACCGCGCGGTGAGGGGCGGGACGCGGAAGACCGCGCGTGCCCGTGACCTCCTTGTCGATGATCGGGAGCACGTGCTGCAGGTAGACGGACAGGTCCTGCAGCAGCGAGCCGCCGCCGGCCGGCGGCGCGACTGCGCGGATCGCGCGCAGCGTGCTCGAGCAGATCGCGTTGCCCCGAGCGATCACGTCCTGCCGGGTCGCGGCCGAGCCTCCGCAGCCCGACAGCACGAGCACCACGGCGCCGGCGGCCAGCGCCATCGACAGCCTCCGCCCCAACCGGGTCACCCCCGGACGCCGTCGATGATGAGGCTGGCGACCAGCCCGGTCCAGCCGGTCTGGTGCGAGGCTCCGAGGCCTGCGCCGGTGTCGCCGTTGAAATACTCGTGGAACATGATCAGGTCGCGCCAGGCCGGATCCTCCTGCAGCAGGCGATAGGCCCCGAATACCGGCCGCGTCGAGTCGGCGCGCCGCGTGAAGATCGAGATCAGCCGGGCGGCGATCTCGTCGGCGACCGCGCCCAGGTTCATCATCCGGCCGCTGCCGGTGGGGCACTCCACCTGGAAGGCGTCGCCGAGGAAGCGGTGGTAGACCCGCAGGCTCTCGATCAGCAGGTAGTTCATCGGGAACCACACCGGCCCGCGCCAGTTGCTGTTGCCCCCGAACAGGCCGGTCAGCGACTCGGCGGGCTCGTAGTCCAGCGTCTGGGTCGCGCCGGCGATGTCGATCACCAGCGGCTGCTCGAGGTGGCGGCGCGACAGCGCCCGCAGCCCGTGGTCGGAGAGGAACTCCGCGGGGTCGAGCATCGCCGCCAGCAGGGTGCGCAGCTGCTGGTCATCGCAGATCGCCAGCAGCCGCCAGCCGGCATGCACCGGCGACTCGAGGTGCTGGACGACCTCGCGGCCCTCGGGGCGGTTGTCAAGGAACCACTGCAGGCGCTGGGCGAAGTCCGGCAGCCGGGCCATCGTCGCCGGACCGAGGGTCGTTGCCGCGGCGAGCGGCAGCAGCCCCACCACCGACCGCGCGCGCAGCGCGATCGAGATGCCGCCGGTGCGCAGCACGTCGCAGTAGAAGCCCGACTCCTCATGCCACAGCCCCTGGTCGTTGAGCGCCGATGCGATCAGCGCGAAGTGCTCGAAGAACTTCGTCGCGAGGTCCTCATAGACCTCGTCGTGCTGGGTGAGGACGAGCGCCAGCTCCAGCAGGTCCTGGCAGTACATCGCCATCCAGGCCGTTCCGTCGGACTGCTCGAGGACGCCGTCGACGGGGAGCTTGGAGCGGTCGAACGGGCCGATGTTGTCGAGGCCGAGGAAGCCCCCCTCGAACAGGTTGTCGCCCTCGGCGTCCTTGCGGTTCACCCACCAGGTGAAGTTGATCAGCAGCTTCTGAAAGACCCGCTCCAGGAAGTCGAAGTCCCGGTCATCGGCGATCTCGAACACCCGCAGCGCGGCCCACGCGTGCACGGGCGGGTTGGCGTCGGAGAAGTTCCATTCATAGGCCGGAAGCTGCCCGTTGGGGTGCATGTACCACTCCCGGCAGAGGAGGATCAGCTGCGACTTGGCGAACTCCGGGTCGACGTGGGCCAGCGCGACGCAGTGAAAGGCGAGGTCCCAGGAGGCGTACCACGGGTACTCCCACTTGTCGGGCATCGAGATGACGTCGCGGTTGTTGAGGTGCGTCCACTCGTGGTTGCGGCCGCTGCGGCGCTCCGGTGGCGGTGGCGGGAAGGCGGGATCGCCATCGAGCCAGCTGCTCACGTTGTAGTGGAAGTACTGCTTTGACCACAGCATCCCGGCGAGCGCCTGGCGCAGCACGAGCGCCTCGTCGGGCGGCGTTGCGTCCGGGGTCAGCTCGGCGTAGAACTCGTCGGCCTCGCGCTCGCGCGCGGCCATCACGGCGTCGAAGTCGGCGCCGAGGCCGGGCTCCTCACGCAGCCTCAGCGTGATCGTCGCCGACGCCCCCGCCGCGACGGTGAGGGTGTGGCGGAACGCCGCCTTGGTGCCGGCATGGGCGGGGTTGGTGGTCGGCGTGCCGGCGGTGACCGTGTCGCCGATCCCGTCCTTGGGAAACGACGTGGCCGACGGGGTCCCGTACAGGCGCTCGGTGTTGGTCTCGTTGTCGCAGAACAGCGGCTCCGGGGCGCCCGAGCTGGTCAGGCGGCGCCCGCCGAATTCGGGGTGCTCGGCCGCCAGCGCGCCGTCCTGGAGGGTGATCGCCGGCCGCGCCGGATCGGTGCCCCACGACCACGTGTTGCGAAACCACAGCGTCGGCAGGACGTCGATCGTCGCCGGCTCGGGGCCGGCGTTGCGGACCGTGATCCGCATCAGCAGGTCCTCAGCCGTGGCCTTGGCGTAGTCGGCGGTGATCTCCCAGTAGCGCCCGTCGTCGAACAGCCCGGTGTCGAGCAATTCGAACTCGGGATCCTGGCGGCTGCGATTGCGGTTCTCGGTCAGCAGGCGCTCGTAGGGGAACTCCGCCTGTGGGTACATGTAGCGCCAGCGCATCCAGGAGTGCGTGGGCGTCGAGTCCAGGTACCACCAGTACTCCTTGACGTCCTCGCCGTGATTGCCCTCGGGGCCCGCGAGCCCGAACGCCCGCTCCTTGAGGATCGGATCCTGCCCGTTCCAGAAGGCCAGCGCGAAGCACAGGATCTGCCGGTCGTCGGAGATCCCCGCCAGGCCGTCCTCGTTCCAGCGGTACGCGCGCGAGCGGGCGTGGTCATGGGGGAAGGACGTCCACGCGTCACCGTCGGCGCTGTAGTCCTCGCGCACGGTTCCCCACGCCCGCTCGCTCAGGTACGGGCCCCACCGCCGCCACGGTGACCGCCCCCGGGGAACCTCGGCCAGCCGATCTCGCTCCGCGCTCATCGCTGAGAGTCTGCCGGGTCGCGCGGCGTAGCGGCCGCGGCGGGGCGCAGGTGGCCGCGCTAGACGGAGCGCGGGTAGACGCCGGCGAGCGCGACCAGGCGCGCGAAGTCCAGCGAGCGGCTGGCCAGCACGCACGTGTGGCCGTCACGGCGCCAGGTGACGAGCTCCGCCCCGCCCTGGCGCATCAGGACAAAGCGGACGCCGTCGCTCGTCACGCGCCGGCCGGCCGGGACGCTGAGCGGAGCGCCGGACACGATCGCGTAGCCGACCCGCCCGGCCGCCGCCGTCGCTCCGTGCGCCGGCCAGGTGTAGAACACGGTGACGATCCGCCGGCCGCCGAGCGCGTCCGAGCGAGCCCCCGTGGCGCCCCAGTCGGCCGCGCGGGCCCAGTCGGGAAACGCGAGGCCGTCGACGCTCACCGTCAGCAGGCCCGGGTGCGACGGGTCCGCGGCGGGGGCCGGCAGCGTCGCGGCAGCGAGCGCCAGGCGGGCGGTCTCCGGGAGCGTCGGCGCACCGGCGCCGCCCGACGTTGCCACCAGGATCACGACGATCACGGCGGCCACCGCGGCCACGGCCGCGCCGGCGAGCACGGTGGCCGGCGTGCGGCGCGCGCGACGTCGTGCTGTCGCCGGCACCGCGACCGCCGCGCGCAGGCTCGCCGGAGCGGGCTCGCCGAGGGATCGCATCAGCGCCACCGCGCGCTCCTGCTCGGCGAGCGCGGCCGCCAGCTCAGGTGAGCGCGCCACCTCGGCGCGCAGCGCATCCGCGCGGGCCGCGGGCAGCGACCCGTCAGCC
>JBELAG010000091.1:0-17530 GCA_049509055.1 Solirubrobacteraceae bacterium | reverse complement strand
GCCTCGGCCGCGGTCCTTGGACACCGGATGCTCGAGATACTCGCCGAGCGGACGGCCTCGTTCTCGATGGCTTGACGATCATGTCCGGACAGGAGCCCCGGTGTCCACGGAGGCGTCGTGTTCATGGAGGCTTCTGGTCCGGCTGACGCTCGGCTGCGCTGCTCCGTATCGCCGGCCTACGTCCCGCCCGCTGACTTCACGATCGGTTGCACGCGTTCTGAGGCGTGTACAAGGACGTGGCTGCGGCGGAGGCGCTTCAGCGCGTCCACGCGGCCGGTTCTGTCCGGCAGGCAGCGAGGCGGGCGAGCGGTGTCTGCCGAAGGCAAGCGTCACCGATACTCGGGCGGGAGTGGCGCCGAGTGGCGCCGCTGCTTGGATTCGCCCGCCGCCGACGCTGCCGGCAGGCGAATCAACGGCGCTCATGTGGCGATCGCGAGGGTCGGATGAAAGCGCGCAGCCCAGTGAGCATCGGCGTGATCCACCGGACTGCTGCGGCGGTCGATCGTGTCGGCCGGTCTGTGATTTAGCTTTAGCTACTCGGGCGTCGTCCGCGGAGGGTGCGGCGGAGGTCGTCGGTCCACTCGTCGGGGATCTCCCACGGGATGAAGTGTCCGCCGCGGTCGTGGGCGGTGATGTTGACGTGGCGGTACCAGGCGGCCCGGTCGCTATCGAGGAAACTCTGGACTCGCTGCTGGCTCGTCGTGATGCCGGGTGGGTTCTCGTATGCGACGAAAGTGATGCCAGTCGGAGCTTCGACGACCGGCCAGCGGTCGTGTGCGGGTGTCCAGGGGTAACGGTTGTTGTTGGCGTAGGTGCGGATCGAGGTATCGATCGCGTTTCCGGCCCAGTAGATGGTGGCGTGGGTGAGCAGGTCGTCTTTGGTGAAGACGGTCTCGATCTCGCCGTGGTCATCGGACCAGTTGTCCCAGCGTTCGAGCATCCAGGCGAGCATGCCCGTTGGTGAGTCGGTGAGCCCGTAGGCAAGCGTGCCGGAGTCCAGGATGTGGGCAGCGAGGTGGACAGCGAACCGCTTCTGGACGGCGATGATGCCGTCGCGAGTGGCCGGCGGCAGGTTTTCCGGGAGGGGCTGGCTGCTGGAGATGTTCCAGGCCAGGTCGCCGTTGAACAGGGTGAGCTTCAGGGCCGATCCGATGTGGATTGCGTATAGCTCGTCGGCGTACTTGTGGCCCAGCTGTCCGGTCACGAGGGCTCCGACGTCGCAGCCCGCGGCGGCGTATCTGTCGTAGCCGAGCACGCCGGTCATCAGCTCGTGCCAGACGTCCGCCACCTTCCAGAAATTCATGTCCGGAGCGTTGAGCAACGGCGTCGAGAAGCCAAATCCCGGCAGCGACGGCACGATCACCTCGAACGCATCCGCCGGATCGCCGCCGAATGCGGCGGGGTCAGCGAGGCGGTCGATCACCTTGGACCAGTGCCAGAACGTCCACGGCCAGCCGTGGCTGAGGATCAACGGCACCGGGTTCGGGCCGACGCCGGCCCTGCGCAGGAACTGCACCGGCACTCCGGCGACGTCGACACGGTAGTTCTCGTAGGCGTTGATCGCCCGCTCGGAGGCGCGCCAGTCGAAACCGTCGGCCCAATACGCGACGAGTTCTCCCAGATAGCTGCGAGGTACGCCGTAGTAGCCGTCCTGGTTGCCGGCGTCCAGCGGCCACTTCGTGGCGTGCAGACGGCGGCGCAGGTCAGTCAACACCTCTTCGGGTACCGCGAGCGGTGTTGGCTCCAAGACGAACCGGGTCACGCCGTCTCTCTCCTCGTGCGTGGCCTGACCCGTGAACCGCCCAACGGTTCACTCGGACCGGCGCGCGCGATCGCGATCAGCCAAGACAGCACCTCGTGGGCGCCGGCGAGCACGGCCCGATCGCGGTCCTCCAGTCGGTCGGTCAGCCGCCCCACCATCGCCACCCGATCGGCATGACGGGACCGGACAACCGTGTCGCCGGCTGAGGTCACCGTGAGCAGAGCCGCGCGACCGTCGCTTGGTCAGGACGCCGGGACACCGGACCGGCTTCTTCCAACTTCGAGAGGAGGCTGGTCAGAGTCGTCGATCACCGTTGCCAGCCGGTCGACGTGAGGTCAAGCGCTCTGTCTGCGGCAACGACGTCACACCACAAACTCTATCGATGCTCGATGTAAAGTCGACGGCATGCACGACTGACTTCACCTGTAGCCGTGTTCGCATAGGTCTCGCACAGATCGGGCTGAACGCACGCCTCCTCTCCGCACCGGCGGCCGTCTTTCCTCACCACTCAGCGCGTCGGACACGACCTCGGCCAAGCGTTCCCGCGGTGTTTCGGTGCCCGGCGCGAACCCGCCAAGGCGGTCGGTCATCGCGCCGACGCAACCCCACAGCGCGCCGTGCACGCGGACCGGTACAGCGATCGCGCCGGCGATCCCGTGCTCCACAGCGAGCGCGGCAAACGGGACGGGCAGCGCAGCGTCGTCGTCGATGCGGGCGGTCCTGCCGGTGGCGGCGACGATGGTGTCACGGTGGCGTGGTCGTCAGCAGCGAGCGTGGTGGGGAACGGGAACGGGAACGGGCCGGTCTGACCGAGTACGGTCGGGTCGGCGGTTGCGTTGAAGCGCATGACCGCCGCGAGCGGGCTGTCGAACCGTTCGGCGATCTGCGCGGCGGCAAGGCGCGCGACGCCCGGCTCGTCGACATCGCCGCGCGCGCCGGCGCTCGCGACCGTGCGCATCGCCCGCTCAAGCCGCGCCTTGGTCAGTTGTAATAGTTGATGTCGTGAACGATCCGACGTCCGGAAGCCGAAGTCGCGCGGATTCTCACCCAGTGCGTCTTCATCCCGGGCGCCCAGGACTCGAGCTCGAGATCTTCGAGCCGCTCGATCTCGGCCGGCTCGGTCACTTCCTCGGCTTCGCCGACGATGATCACGCTCCACCCGATCTGATCAACGGGATCGGTGCCGTCAATCTCAAACGCCGCAGGCCCGGAGCTCAGGCCCTCGCGGAGCTTGGACCCCAGCGCCGAACGGAAGACGACGGACTGCGTTTGATCATCGAACGCAAAGTTGACCGGACGGATCATCGCCGGCGACACGCTGAGGGCAATCCGCCCAACGCCGCCGCTGGCTGCGGCGAGCAACCGCATGCACCCGTCCCGGCCGATCTCGAGGAAATCGATCCCTCGTTCATGGGGCGTCGCGCTCATGCCAAGATCCTACACCGCCAGTGCCGTCCCGCGACGGCGGCACCTCCATCCAGCCCGCAGCCCTGAAGGCTCTGGAGCCCGAACTCGGCGCCGGCCACGTACCCGTCAGCCCGGCGCCCGGCGCGACGCTGCCGGAAACCATCCCCGCCGGCGTCTGCCGCGGCACTCCTTCTTGATTGAATGCAGGCTGGTCGGCGTGGACTGCCCGGCTCGCCCAGGGGTGTGATCAGAGGGCGTCGGCTGCGCAGGCGATGGCAGCTCGGCCCCAGTTCGCCGGCAGCGGAACCGCCAAACCAACGCTGCGATCGCTTGACGGCGCATCCGGTGGGTGCAAGGACCGGCGAAGACCTGCGGTGCAGCCGCTGATCGCGATTCATGAGCCGTTCGCCTGCGAGAAGACTTCATCCGCAGCCCTTGACTTTGCCTCGCAAACAAGAGTATGTTTGCGACACAAACATCGACACGGGACCCGAGATGAACGAGGAGGGAGACATGAACAGCAGTGCGGAACTCGAGCAGGAAGCGGCCATGGACCCACAGGCTGCCGAGCTCATCCTCGCCGACGCGCGGGAGCAGGCCCGACATGAGCTGGAGATCAACTACCCCGTTCTGTTCCTCGCGTGGGGCCTGGCCCTGCTGATCGGCTACGGAGCGTTGTGGCTGGCGGTGCACGGACAGCATCCATATCGCGGACTGACCAAGACGGGCGGCGCCGTCTGGCTCGTGCTGTTCGTCGTCGCGCTGTTCAGCGTGACGATCAGGCTGGGCGTCGTCGGCCGGGCCGTGACCGGCGTCGGGCGCGCCGGACGCCAGTGGGGGATCTTCTTCGCCGTCTTGCCCCTCGGATCCGCCGTCCTGTTCATCGAAGCCGCCGCGCTCGCGCACGCCGGGGCCAGCCGGCAGATCGTGGATGTGCTCATCGCTGCCGCACCCATCGTGTCAATGGGTCTCGTACTCTGCGCAAGCTCGGCTGTCAGGCTCGACTACTCGATGCTCGCCCTCGGCATCTGGCTGCTCGCCACGGCGGCGGGCGGCACCTGGGCCAGCCCAGTCGCCATCCTGGCCGTCTACTCGCTGGCCGGAGGCGGCGGATTCCTGCTAGCGGCAGCGATCCAGCCGTGGGTGCGCCGCACTTGACCCAGGACGCTCTTGACCCGCTCATTCACGTCCCGGCGCGGCTGCGGATCATGGTCACGCTGGCGGCGCTGCGAGACAGCGAGACGCTGTCGTTCCCCAGGCTGCGGAATCTGATCGGACTGACCGGCGGCAACCTGATCACCCACCTGCGCAAGCTCGAGGACGCCGGCTACGTCACAACCGAGAAGACCGGCAACGGCGCCGCCGGCCGGACCTCGGTCGCGCTCACCCACCGCGGCCGAGCCGCGCTCGAGACCTACACCGCGGCCCTGCGAGCGCTCCTCGACTCGGCAAGCGTCGGTAGCCGATAACTCGGGGGCGCAGAACTCGAGGCTGCCCACGCGGTCTGACACATCGTGATGATGGTGGCCTGTTCAGGGCGTCGGGCGGATGGCCGATTTGTCCGGAGCGGCCCGTCTGACGAGCCATGGACGACGCCCGGATCACAGGGGCTGCAGCAGCTACCGGACGGCGCCCTGTCCCCGCGGAGCCTTGTGTCCCCTCGGCAGCCGTTTGTCCTAGCCACCAAGCTCGCGGCAAGTCGCCGCTGATGCTTCAAACAACGCGGACGGCTGGCTCAGCTCGGTTGACCCGAGCCTGCCCAAAGGCTGCCGCAACGTCGAGCGTCGAGATGATCCCGATCGGATGGCCGGCATCCTCGTGCACGACAACAAGGTGCGAAACCCGGTGCTCGACCATCAGCGCCGCAGCCCGCTCGACTGACTCCGCCGCGGAGATCGTGTCGGCATCGGAGCCGGCGACCTGGATCGCAGTCATCGGCTGGCCGCTGGCGATCGCCTCCATCAGCGCAGCGTCGGAGACCATGTGCCAGATGCCCCACGGACGGCCGTGCTCGATGTCCGCAACCGCGACGGCATGTACGCGGTGATCACTCATGATCCGTGCGACCTCGGTCAACGAAGCGTCAGGCCGACAGCTCACGACACCTGCATGCATCCAATCGCCAACACGCATAGCACAAGCATTCTTACCCCGGCGGCGCGCGCCGTCATCCGTGCCGGCGTCTGAGCGCCCGATTCAAACTACGGATCTGCTCACCCGGTTTGACCAGCGCGCCGCACCGCAGCGCGGCGCTCTTGGGCGTGACGCCGCCGCTCACCCTCCTGACGCCGGACATCGCATTTTCCGAGAGACAAGATCGGTCGGCACCGCTGCCCGCCGGGTCGCTCGGGGTGCTCAGGCGCAGATCACAGTGAAGAGTTGGCTCGGTTCTGTGTCGCTGCTCCTTCAACCTGGGTCGCGGCCATCGTGCGGCCTTGGGCGCGCAACGCATGGTCGATTTGCCGGTAGTGTCGGGTTATGCGCGTGCTTGTGGTCGATGCAGGAGAACCCAACGGTCAGAATCTCGCGTGGTGCCTGCACGCGGCTGGCCTGTGGGTCCGTGCGGGTGTGCGCGACGCGAGACTGATCGCCAGGCCTCCCTGGGGCACCGATCTCCCGCAGCGAGCGCTCGTTACTGCAGACATGCAGACGCTTCAGCGGGCGGTGGATGACATTGATGGGATCGTGCTGCTCACCGATGACGGTGCGCGCGGAGAGCACGATCTGGCGCGTCTCTTGCGGCAAGCAGCTTCCGGCGCCGCGGTCTCCAAGTTCGTGCTGATTGCGGAAAGTACTGAGCTACTTGACGAGGACGTGGTGCGGGCCGATCCGGGGGTCTCGGTCCTACGCCTGGCGGTGCCGATGCCTACGCTCACTGGCGCTTTCAACGACGCCCGAGTTACGGGCCGGCTCAGGGTCCCGTTCGCGCTGACGCGCGAGCTTGCCTACGTCGACATGGGAGACGTTGCCGATGTCGTCCAGACCGCGCTGACAGGCGAGGATCTCGATCAGCAAACGGTGTGGCTGGCGTCCACGGTGGGAGTGGACGCGCACGGCCTGGCTCGTCTGATGGGCGCTGCGCTCGGGCGCGAGGTCACTGCCGAGCACTGGCCATTGGAACAGATGCTCAACGGCTTCGCGCCTGGTCCGTTCAAGGATCATGTCGAGCGGGTCTACTCCGCGTATGATCGATCAGGCGTTCCTGGCAAGGTCGACACACTGAGACATCTGCTCGACCGTGAGCCACGGACGCTGTCTACCTACCTGAACGAGCTGCTATGGACTTACGGTCCAAACCCGGCACTGCGGCGCGACTGAGGGGCGCTCGGCGCAGCGAGGGCAGCGTCCCTTGAGTGACGGGATGGCTGCGTCCGGGGCGCAGTGGACGTCTTAGCAGGTCACGCACTCCATGGCGGTGTTGCAGCAGCCCTGATCAACTGCGCAGCAGGTGCTGCCACAGCTGTTCCCGCTGGTGCAGCACTCTGATCCCCCCGGTGGCAGGATCCCCGCCTGGCCGGCGGAGCAGCACGCCAGATACTGTGGCGATCCGGGTTGGTCGGCGGTACCAGAACCCACCGCCGGCGGGCAGATTCCGCCCGCCTGCTCGCACGGGCTACCCGCCGCGCAACACACTGGCTGGTTTGAGTTCTCGGCGACGCAGTCACCCGCGCAGCATTGCGCGTTCGTGGCGTTGCAGCAGCCGTTGACGCACGGCGTCTGGCTCGGCGCGCAGGTCGGCTTCTGGCAACCGCCGTCATGGCAGTTACCGGGCGTGCAGCAGGTGTGATGTTGCTTGGTGCCACAGCACGTCAAGCCCGGCGCGCAGCACGCGTCGAAGCAGGCCGAATGTGTGGAGGCCTCCTCGGTCTCGTCGAAGATCGTCTTGCAGCAGACGCTCGAGCTGCCCAGATCCAGACAGTATTGGGGATCGCAGCAGGTCGCATCGTGCCCCTTGCCGCAACAGACCTGGTCTGACCGGCAGCAGGGCTTGCCGGCATCCCCGCAGCACTGCTCCTCGGCCAGGCAGATCTGCCCGGTGGTGCAGCACTTTTCACGCGGGTACTCGTAGCACGCGTGGTCGGGGTCCGCTTTGACCGCCGGCGGGCAGCAGAAATACTCCTTCCGGTACGCCGTCGGGCAGCACCGGGTTCCGCAGCAATGCTCCTTGCACCTCTCGCCCGAGAGGCAGCAATGCTCACCAGCGCTCGGATCCCAGCAGTCGACGTCGTGGCAGCACTCCTCCGGTGGCAAGCATGGGAAGACCTTGCACGTATGCAGGCTGCGTCCGAGCGCGGTGACGGTTGTGGTCGTGAGCGGTCCCGCGGTGAACGCGATCAGCCCGCCGGCGGCGGCCGACCCGGCGCGCCGCAGCACGTGCCTGCGGCTGAACGTTCCGTCGTCGAGGCCGCGAGCGGCATCGTCAAGCCAGTGGCCCACGGCTAGGCCCCATTTCCGTTGTTCGTCGGCCGCAGATCCGCTCGGATCAGCGCGAACACGGCGTCGGCGCCGGCGGCGACGGGGGACGCGATCCGCCCGTCGCTGATCAGCACGGCCATCGGGGTGCCGCCGGCTCCGAATGCGCTCATCGCCAACGATTCGGAGTCGAGCAGCACCGGCGAAGTGATCTTCTGGTCGCGCACTCGGTCCGCGTCGCCTGCGCTAATCACGACTAGGCGTGGCGCCGACGCGATGCGACGCTGTTCGATTGCTTTCAGGTCGGGGAGCATCTTTTGGCAGAACCCGCAGCCGGGGTTCCAGAAGATCGCTACCGTCCGCTGCGCGTAGAGGTCTTTGAGCGCAACCCGCTCGCCGTCGAGGTTGGAGAGCTCGAGCTCAGGTGCCGGCTCACCCACTCTCGACGTGTCGAGCGGCGGCAGCAGAGAGCGACCCGCGGCGTCGTTGTGCAGGCCGTTGGCCGCGGGCACGTGCTGTCTGATCGCGAGCGCCGGCCGAGCCGCTTGTGCGAGCAGCGTCGTGATCGCTTCCGAGCCGCCGACGGTCGGGCTCGCGATCACGCCGTCGGCGCCGACCACGACCGCCATCGGCGTGCTGCGCGCCTGATAGGCGTCAGATACCTCGCGGTCCAGATCGATCAGCATCCGCTCGATCGCGTGCTCGCCGGCCGTCGCCAGGTTGCGCTCGCGTCGGCCGGCGGCGATCAGCGCGATCGTCACCCGCCCGGCGTGCTCGCGCTGCCAGCCGGCGATCGTAGGCAACAGCGCGTCGCACGGCCCACACCCCGCCGAGGAGAAAACCAGCATCAACGGACGGCCGGCCGACGTCAGCGTGCCGAGCGAATGCCGCTCGCCATCGACACCGTCCAGCTCGAACTCGGGAGCCCGCGAACCGACCACCAGCCCGCCACCACCGAGTCCATGGCCGAGCCGGCCGGGACCAGCAGCGGCTCCGTTCTGCGCCAGCCCGAGCGCGCCGTTGATCTCGTGGAGCATGCCTTCAAGCGTCTCGAGGCGCCCCAGCGTGCGACCGTTCTGCGCGAGCAGTTGCAACGAGAACCACATCTGGAAGCTGACCAGCGCGACGATCAGCAGCCCGGCGCAGATCGCGACCAGTGATGCGGCCGGCACCCGGGTCACCCAGTGGGTAGCGCTGATGCCCGGATGCCGCCACCCCGCCAGCACCACGAACCCCGCCATCGCAGCCAGCAGCAGATTGCGCGCCAGTGTCCGCCACCCCACCGGCGCCGAATGCAGCTGCCCAAAGCAATGACAATCGGCCTCGGTCCCGCGCATCAACGCGACCGAGATCCCAGCCAGGAACACCAGCAGCAACACCAGCGCGCCGAGCGCGCCAAACCGCGCTGAAGCGCTCACGAGCAACGCGACCGCGGCCGCCAGCTCGCACACCGGCAAACCTACCCCCACGACGCGCGCCAGGCGCTCCGGCACCCCGAAATCGACTACCGCCCGGCGCGACCCGCCGAGATCCGCGAGCTTCGCCACCCCGGCGATCAGCAAGACGCCGGCCACCAAGATCCTCGAGGCGAGAATCGCCGCCCCCATAACGGACAGCACCGTACGCCCCCCGACGGTGAACTTCAAGGCTCATCGTCGGCGGCTGCGCTGGAAGCCGAAGGGGCGCCGGGGCGTCCGATCGTGTCTGGGATCACGGTGGACTCCGCTGCGTCCGGATTCCAGACCGCGATCGACGCCGTCTCGCCCCGCAGGACCGGCAACGAATTGGATCAGTGGCCGGTCCCGACCGGTGGGCAGGGGTCGGTGCGGCAACGACCTACTGCCGCACCGGCGCCGCGCGAGAACGTCGCTCAGTGGAGGTTCTGACCCGCCCGCTGCTCAGGAGGGCCGACCAAGCCGCCCTGGATCGGCATCAGCGGCATCAGCGTTTCCTGAATGAAACGCTCAGCAAATTCCTGAGACTCATACGTCGCGACGATCAGGACGCCCCCGTCGGTCACAGTTCCTTGGGTTCCGGGGTCACCTCAGAATCCCGCCCCGACCAGGGCGGCTGTCGCCACGCTACTCGATTCCGCGGGGCAACGGCAAGCCCCGACTCACGTCGATCGCGATCGGCGTTCGAGCGTCTCGCCGCCCACACGACATCGGACCCGACCAACCAGTCGGCGATGGCGCCGAGCGCGAGGCGGCGTCAAGCAGCAGCACCATGCAGGCTTCGGATTCGGCGAATCGTGGATCGCTCAGGATGGTGGCGCGCGTGGTTGTCCCCCGACCTGTCGGGGGACCAGGGCCCGGTATTGGATGTAGGGTGCCGCATCACTTCACGTCGTCGACGAGCGGAGTACGTCGGATGGCACATGGGTTCAGCGGCTCGGCGGTCATCGATCGCCCGATCACCGAGGTGTTCGCGTTCTTGGCGGACGGGACGAACGACCCGAAGTTCAGCCCGCGGGTGCAGGAGATGCGCAAGGCGACTGACGGTTCGATTGGCGTGGGAACCATCTTCGAAAGCACGGTCAAGGATGCCGGCATGACGACCGGTCGGAGCTTCGAACTCACCACGTTCGAAACGCCGAGGAAGATCCGGTGAACCGAGCTGTCCAAGAACATGATCACGGTCCCGGACGGCGGATATGACCTCGAGGAGGTGAGCGAGAATCAGACGAAGGTCACAATCCGTAACACCTTTGAGGGCCACGGCTTTGGCAAGCTCATCGTCGGCTTCGCGGCGAGGGCCGCCATCAAGCAAGCGCCTGCGTGCGCGCAGCGCATCAAGTCAGCGGTCGAGGCGGCCTGACTTCATCCGACCGCGATCAAAGCTGACGCGAAAAGCGGAAGCCGGCCGTGTCCCAGGGCGTGGCCATCGGATCCTCAGCCCTGCCGGTCCAAGCCGCGCTCGTGCGTCATGAGCCGAGCAGGTGGCTGATCAAGGCGCCGCACCGCTGCGGGTCGTCCAGGAAGGGAGCGTGGCGCGCTGGGATGACCTCGAGCTGTGCGTTGGGCATCAATGCGGCGGCGCGCCGACCGATCTCCGGGCCGCCGTAGGGGTCCTCGTCTCCCCAGACCATGAGCACGGGCGCAGCGATGTGTCGAAGTTCGGCGTCGGAGAGAAAGTTCTCCGGACGGGGTCGTCCACGCCGCATCGCCAACCACATGTGGCTCAACATCGCCGTGCGGAAGCCCGGCTGTCGCATGCCCTCATGGACGAGATCGAAGAAGCCGTCGGGCGCGAGCTCAGCCGCACGGGGCCCGATCGCGCCGCGCGCCAACGCCCGGCGGGTGACAGCAACGCCGGGGGAGCCGACCCGAGCGACCAGTTGACGCAGCACGGGCGTGGTGAGAGCGGTGAACGAGGGGTCGCCGCGCATGCCGGGCAGGGCAACGGCCGGAACCCCGAGCGAGGCGAGCGCAGTGATCCGCTCAGGCGCATCGACGGCCATGCAGAGCGCCCACATGCCGCCCAGCGAGGTCCCGATCACCGGGACCCGTTCGAGGGCGAGCGCATCGAGCAGCGACGTGAGCTGCGCAACGGCGTGCTGGCGCAGCGATCGGCCGGCGTAGTCAAACGCGTCGCTGCGCCCGAACCCCGGAAGGTCGAAGGCGATCAGCCGGTGACCGGCGAGATAGGGCAGCAGTGGCGCCCAGGTCGACGCGCTCATGCCGCTACCGTGCACGAGCACGAGCGGTGGACCGTCGCCCGCCTCGAGCACGCGCACCGCAACCGGCGGGGTGGCGAGGCGGACGCGTCGGCTGACGATCTGCGTCGCGCACGCGGCAAACAAACGCCGCTCGGCCACCTCGAACGTTGCTCGTGGGTCCTGCGTTGCGCGCTTGAACATCACTCTCCGGGTACCCGCACAGCTCGGCGGCGCGGCCACCTCATTGTGCACGCTGGTCTGGTGAACGCGCGTCCGGCAGCGTCGCGCGGTACGGTACGACCG
Source organism: Solirubrobacteraceae bacterium (assembly GCA_049509055.1). Lineage (GTDB taxonomy): Bacteria > Actinomycetota > Thermoleophilia > Solirubrobacterales > Solirubrobacteraceae > Palsa-465. The sequence goes on along the minus strand of JBELAG010000091.1, from coordinate 5,987 downwards.
TCGGATCGTTTCACAGTCTGCCAGGCCCATTCCGACCCGGATCGCCGACCGCGAGAAATGCTCGCGTCCATGCCCGGATTCTCCAACATGAGCAGCGCGCTGTCGAGCGGCGGCGTGGCAACTGAGGGAGCGCGTGCGGTCGTTGCGATGCCGTTCGCGGTTACGGTCTCGCCGGTCACCGACGCTCCTGGGCTCAAGCGCCGACCAGTTCGGAGTCGGCGGTCGGCAACGCGCCGGAGAGTTCCCGGCGAGACCTGATCCCGAGCTTGGCGAACACCTTGCGCAGGTGCCACTCAACGGTCCGCGGGCTCAGGAACAGCCGCGCGCCGATCTCTGGATTCGAAAGCCCTTCACCGGTCATCCTGGCGATCTGCCGCTCCTGCGCAGTCAGATCGTCGCGCGTCTCCACCGTCCGCTTGCGCACCGTCTCACCGGTCGCCTGCAGCTCGGCTCGAGCGCGGGCCGCGAACGCCTCCCAGCCTCTCGCTGTGAACTCGTCATAGGCCGTTCGAAGCTGCGCCCGCGCGTCCGCGCGTCGGCCGTCGCGCCGCAGCCACTCGCCGTAGAGAAGATGCGCTCGGGCCAGCTCGATGCGGGCTTCGCTCCGCTCAAGGTGATGGATCACCCCGCGATACAGATCTTCGGCGGCCGCGCCATCGCTCAGCATTGCTCGCGACCGCGCCTCGATGCCGAGCGCCCAGTCGGTCCCAACGATGCGGCTCATGCCCGCGAGCTCTTCGAGCGCCTCGGACGCGAGCTCGCGCTCTCCGGTCCGCACACCGGCCTCGACAAGCTCTTGCAGCCACATGGGCGATTGCAGCTTCGCTCGTCGCTCCATCGCCGTTCTCGCGATCGCCAGGGCGTCCCCATACTTACCCAGTGCGTTGTACAGCACCGAAGCGGTCCACTCGATCAGCGTCAGCCCGATTCCCTCACCTCGAGCGACGATTGTGTCCAAGCTCGCGCTCATCAGCTGACGCGCATCCGCCTCCCTGCCGCGAGTGCACGCGAGCGCGATGGCGGCGTAGGGGGGCACCTGGCTCGCGGTGGCGTCGATGACAGCTTCGAGATCCTCGAGCATCGGCGAGGCGGCGTCGAGTTCGCCGGCGTGCAGGTGCGCTCCGATCCGCAGGGTCAGGCTCATCGGCAGCACCGCCAGCGCGCCCGTTCCACGGGCAAGCTCGATCTGGCGTATCGGGAGCGCGCGATATGACTTCTCGTCCCACAGGGCCTGCGCTGCGTAGCCGGCGAGGAACGCCCAGCGGACGACGTCGTCGCTGTTGACGGCTTCGCCGCGAAAAGCGTTCACCGCCAGTTGCAGGATCGGCGCGCCGGCGGCGTAACCCTCCGTGATCGCCCGCACGTAGCCGTCGAGCAGAAGATCGGGGGCCCCCGGCGGGTCGGCTGCGGCGGGCGCTGAGCGTGCCGCCCGCGCCACGTCTGCGACACCGTCCCCTGAGCCCAGGCGGCCGGCGAAGACGGCGGCGGACAGCGCGTCGAGCCAGGTCTGCCGCGCGAGCTTCGGGTCCAGCGACGCGAACTGCTCGGCGGCCTTCACCAGCAGCGACGGAGCATCGCTGCGGCTGTTCGCCGCAAACGCGAGTTGCGCCTGGAGGAGGTCGATCCGAGCCCGCTGGGATTCATCGAGCGGCCAGGTCTCAGCCGTGGAGACGAGATCGCGAGCCGTGTCGAATGCTCCGGCCTGCAGGCTGGTGTGCGCGGCGGCGAGCGCCCGATCCGCCCGCCGGCCGGGCTCGCGCGTCAGCACGACCGCCCGCTGCAGAAACGCTGCGGCCGCGGCAAGGCCCCCGCGCCCCTGCGCTCGGCCGGCCGACCGCTCGAGGTCGGAAGCGATCCGCTCATCGGGCCCGGCGGCGGCGCACGCCAGGTGCCACGCACGCCGGTCCGGGTCTGTCTCGCGGTCGGTTGCCAGCGCCAGAGCCTGATGAGCCGCCCGGCGTTCATCGGACGCCGCCGACCGATACACGGCTGATCGCGCCAGCGGATGACGGAACGTCACCCTGTCCCCGAGCGTCAGGAGCCCGTCCGTTTCGGCGTCGACGTCTGAGACCTCGATCCCCAGCTGCTCGGAGGCCTGCAGGAGCAGCAGCGGATCGCCGATCGGTTCTGCCGCGGCAAGCAGCAACAGTCGCCGCGCCTCGCCGGAGAGCGAGCTCAACTGCTGGGCGAAGCTCCGCTCTACAGGCCCACACGGTGACGGTGCCTCCAGCAGCCCCAATCCGCCGGCCAGCTGAGTCGCCGTCAACCCGCGCGGGAGCTCGAGCAACGCTGATGGATTGCCGCGGCTCTCGGCGATGATCCGGTCACGGATGGGCCGGTCCAGCGTGAATCTCGCGGCCGAGGCCAGCAGCGCCCGCGCGTCCCCATCCCGCAGACCGTCCACCTCCAGCGACGCCAGATGCGTGAACTCCGGGCCGGGCTCCGGGCAGCGAAGACCAGCCCGACCGGCTCCGCCGACACGCGACGCGCCACGAACGCCAGCGTGAGGGCCGATGCCTGATCCAACCACTGCGTGTCATCGATCACGCACAGCAGGGGACGTTCCGTGGCCGCATCCGAGAACAGGGTGAGGACCCCCAAGCCAACGAGAAACCGATCGGGGACTCCGCCGCTGCGAAGGCCGAATACGGTCTCCAGCGCCTCGCGCCGGGGAGCGGGCAGCCGTTCGAGCTCGGCGAGCATCGGCGCACACACCTGTTGCAAGCCGGCGTATGCCAGCTCGGCCTCGGACTCCGCTCCCGCCGCGCGCACGACGTGCACATCCGTCGCCGACTCGATCAGGTACTGCAGCAGCGCCGTCTTCCCGATCCCCGCCTCGCCCAGCAGGACCAAGGCGCGGCTGACGCCCTGACGAATGTCGGCCAGCAGCTGGTCAAGCACTGCACGCTCTCGTCCCCGCCCGAGCAGGCCGCTCTGCGGTCTCGATTCCAGCACCCGACCCGGCATCGTCAACAGTGCATTCCGGTGAGCATGTCGGCCAGTCTGCTCAGCCCCGGCGGGCTTCTCGATCCCGCCAGCTGGCCAATGTCCCTGGGGCTAGCTCCTGTGCGGTGTGGGCTAGCCTATGGATGTGAGCGATACGCAGCCGTTGCGCGTGGTCGTCGGAGAAGACCAGCCGCTGACCCGAAAGGGGATCGTGGCCGTACTCGAGGAGGCGGGCTTCGAGGTCGCGGCGGTCTCCGGAGACGCGGCCGACCTGCTTCGCAAGACGGCTGCCCACAAGCCGGACGCGGTCGTAACGGACATCCAGATGCCGCCCGACAACACCGATGATGGGCTGCGCGCCGCCCGCGAGATACGTGCCACCCAGCCCGAGGTCGGCGTTCTGATCCTGTCTCAGTACGTCGAGGCACGCTACGCGCTCGAGCTGGTCGGCGACCGCGCCGAAGGGGTCGGGTATCTGCTCAAGCACCGGGTCGGCGACCTCGTCCACTTCACGGACGCCGTCCGCCGCGTCGCGCGTGGAGGCTCGGCGCTCGACCCGGAGGTCGTCGAGAGGATGGTCGCCCGTCCGCGCAGCGACGGGCCGATGACCGCCCTCACCCCCCGTGAGCGCGACGTGATGGCCTTGATGGCCGAGGGCCGCTCGAATGCCTCGATCGCAGCTGCGATGAATGTGACGGTCGGCGCGGTCGAGAACCACGTCACCTCCATCTTCGACAAGCTGGGCCTGCGTCCCGAGCCCGACCTGCATCGCCGGGTCCTTGCAGTCCTGAAGTACCTCGGCCATTGACGTCTGGGGTTAGCCCCATTGTGAGCATCGCCTCGCGAGCGCAGACTGTCGGCGTGCAAGCGAGCGCACACGATGCCACGACGGTCATGATCGTTGACGACGACCCTGGATTCGGACGTGTGGCGAGCGAGATGCTGACCGCACGGGGGTACACAGTGGTCGGACAGGCGATGACCGCCGAGGAGGCCGTGCAGGAGTGCACCCGTCTCGGCCCAGACGCCGTGCTGCTCGATGTGAGGCTGCCCGACGGCAACGGCTTGACGCTGGCCGAAACTCTGCACGGCGCCCGCGGTCACCTCGCCATCCTCCTCACCTCGACCGACCCCCAGGCAATTGCGCCGGCGCTCCTCCAACACAGCGCCGCGTGTGGCTTCGTGGCAAAAGCCGACCTCGCCCGAACGGATCTCGACAGGTTCCTGAGGCGCTGAGCTACTCGAGACCCGGGCACGGCACTCGCGCGATCAGCGTCGTGCCGCCGCCCGACGGGCTGCTCAGGATCAGCGACCCGTCGAGTGCTCCGATCCTGTCGCTGAGACCGAGCAACCCGCTCCCGGCCGCCCCGATCTCCGCGCCGCCCACGCCGTCGTCTCGCACCTCGATGCTCAACCAGCCGTCGACGGCCCCGACTCGGACCAAGACCGAACCGGCCTCCGAATGCTTGATGACGTTGGTGAGCGCCTCCGAGCAGAAGAAATACACGCTGGTGCGAAGCGAATGCGGCACCTCGACCGCATCGACGTCGAGCTCGACCGGGAGCGGTGCCCGAGCCGCCAGGCTCTCGAGCGCGGCCTCGAGTCCGAGATCACTGAGGATCGTCGGATGCAGCCCGGCCGCGACCTCTCGGAGCAGCGCGATTCCCGCGTCCAGCTCTTGCACTCCGATCCCGAGCAGCTCACACGCGCGCGGCAGATCCGACGACCACTTGTCCTCAGCCAGCTGCAGATTGATCAGCGAGTTGACGAACCTCTGCTGCGCGCCGTCGTGCATGTCACGCGTCACCCTGGCTCGTGCCGCGTCGGCGGTCTCGATCACCCGCCGCCGAGCGGCAACGAGCTCAGATCGGCTGGTGGCGTTGGCGACCGCGGTCGCTACGAGCTCGGTGAAGCTCTCCAGCCGGCTCACGAGATCGCCGGCAGCGTGGTCCCGACTGCCGTCCAGCACCGTCATCGCCCCCCAAAGCTGCCCCTCGACAACGATCGGCACGCCCGTGGCGAAGCGCAGCCCGGCGCTCAGCATCGCCGCCGCCAGCGGACTGTCGGCCTCCTTCACGTCCACACGCGCGGGCGCTCGTGTGCGCCAGATCATTCCCGCCGCGACCGCCTCCTCGAGCGTCCAGGAATCGCCAAGAACGAGCTGCGGCCCCTCGCCGTAGACACCGACCAGCGTCACGTTACCGAGCGAGTCGTAGCGCAGGATGCTGCTCCACTGCGCTTCGACCAGCTCGGCGACCTCCCTGGCCACCGCCGCAAACAGCTCGTCCGATGTCGCCTGACGCGCGACCAGGGTGGCGACACGACGCAGCGCGGCCTGCTCGGTTGCGATCAGTTCAAACCGTCCGCGGGCCGCACGCAGCTCCTCCTCAACCCTCAGACGCTCGGTGATGTCGCGCACGAACCCGATGAACCCTGGCCCGTCCGGCGGCTGCAGCCGCGTCACCGTCAGCTCTGCCGCAAACTCGGTGCCGTCGGCCCGCATCGCGGGGAGCTCGAGGCGACGTCCGAGGATCGACGCCTCGCCAGTGCTGAGAACGCGCGCCAGGCCCCGCCGGTGGGCGTCGCGCAGGGATGGTGGGACGATCACTTCGGCGAGCTCGCGTCCCACGGCCTCGGCCGGCACATAGCCGAACGTCCGCTGCGCGGACTCGTTGAAATACGTCACGCGGCCACGCCCGTCGATGCAGATGACGCAGTCGAGCGCGGCATCCAGCGCCGCCCGCGCCTCCACTTCGCCGCCGGTCACCATGACAATCAGTCATCGTAGCCCGGCGACCCGCCGGCGGCAAACGCTAATCGAGCACGAGCTCGCGGAGGTTCGTCCTGGCCAGCTCCAACACCTCGTCTCCGCGTCCCGGCAAGACGCTGCGCGTCGCCCAGAGCGCGAATCCCTTGGCTTGGGTAGCGGTTATCCCTGGGGGTACCGACAGCTCCTGGCGCTCGGCCATGACCTCGATGATCGACGCGCCGTCGTGCCCGAGGCCCTCGCGCAAGCCGTCCTCGAGCTCGCTGGAGTGTTC
>JBELAG010000090.1:0-17640 GCA_049509055.1 Solirubrobacteraceae bacterium | reverse complement strand
ACGTACGTGCTCAGCGACGTGGCCAGCAGCGGGGGCAGCCATTCCTCGGTCCCGGCGAGCACGACGCCGGCGTGGCCGCTCAGCCCCGGGCCGCTGCCGGCCAGCAGCCCGAGGTCGGTGGTCAGGTCAAAGCTCAGCCCGGCGCGGCGCAGATAGGCCAGCAGCGCCGCCTCGTCCGGGAAGCCGGCGGGCAGGCCATCGACGAGCGGGCGCTGGAGGCGAACCGGCTCGCTGCCGGTCAGGACGTTGGGAACCCCGTCGCCGTCATCGTCGACGGGGTTCAGGCCCTGCCAGGTGAGCGCCGGAAGGACGACGAGAACCCGCGCGTGCGACGCCGCCGCGCCGCGCGCGGAGGCGACGAGCGGGACCGCGGTGCGGTGCGGCCCCCATTGCAGCGACAGCTCGTAGAGGCCGGCCGCGCCGGCCGGGAGCGGCACGCTGAGCGCGATCGCGCTCGAGGTCCCCGAGCGCAGGACGGCGGGTGCGCCCGCGCGCCGCAGCTTCCAACGGTAGCTGTGGCGGCGGGCGTCGACGTCGACGATCGCGCTGCCGCCGGCCGGGGTGGCGACCATCGGCGGCTCCGCGGCCAGATAGCGGACGGTGACGCCGGCGTGGGCGGTCGTACCGGGGGCGGGCGGCAGCATCGCCGGGAAGCGCGCGGTCGTGCAGGCGCGGTCGGTGAGCATGAGCCCCACCAGATAGGTGCCCTGGGGGGCCGGGGCGCCGCCGGTGAGCGTGCCGTTCCAGAGGCTGTGCCCGCCCGCCGACGTCGCGGCGTAGCTCTTGACCAGCCGTGGCGGGCCGGGGAGATCGGTGCGGTAGATCAGCATCTGCGGGCGCAGGCCGTCGGCGCCGGTGTAATGGATCGTCACGTCGGCGACGCCGGCCAGCGGGATCACGGTGGGGTTGCCGGCCGCGATGCCGGGCGCGGTCACCGACGTCACCCGGACCATGGGCGGCGTCGTCTCGACGGTCACCGGCTCGACGGCGCCGGAGTTCTGGTTGGAGATCAGCAGCGTCCGGCCCTGGTGCACGAGCGAAACGCGGATGTCGTAGAGGCCGGCGGGCGCGACCGAGCCGTTGGACTCGCGCCCGTCCCAGGTGAAGGCCTGGCGCACCTTGATCGCCATGGGCCGACCGGAGGCGAGCTGGTCGACGATCGTCCCGTCCTGGTTGACGACGTAGACGTCGACGTCGTCGGCGCGGTGCAGCAGGTAGAAGGAGACGCGGGTCCGGCGAAAGCTCACCGGCACGAGCCGGCCCGCGGGATCGCGCAGGCGACAGGCGCCGCCGTCCACCGGGTTGATCGCCGACGGCACGGGCGCGGGAAAGCCGGCGATCAGCGGAGTCGTGACCTTCAGGTGCTGGGTCACGAAGAACGCGCCCACGGTGGCGATCGCCAGCGCGACGAAGGTCGCGACCGGCCATCGGCTCAAAGCGCTATCACCGCCACGTTGGGGATCTCGAACACGTGGAAGGCGTCGAGCCCACGCACGTCGCGGGCGCAGAGCATCACCCGGATGCTGCCGCCGTGGCAGACGACAAGCGCAGGCAGCGGCGCCTTGCGGTGGATCTCGGCCAACGCGTCGCTGACGCGTCGTTGCTGGTCGAGCAGCGACTCGCCGCCGGGGAAGCGGAACTGAGCGCCGCCGCGCATCCATGCCGCGTACAGCTCGGGCTCGTCCCGCTCGATGTCGATGAACCGCGAGCCCTCCCAGCGACCGCGGTTGGCCTCCCGCAGGCGCGGGTCCAGCGCCGGCGTCAGCCCGATCCGCGCCCCGACGATCTCCGCCGTCTCCCGCGCGCGGCTGAGGTCGGACGCCCACAGCGAGGCGACGCCGTCGGCGGCGACCCGCTCGGCGAGCTCGGCGGCCTGGGCACGGCCGGTCGCGTTGAGCGGCGTGTCGGTGAAGCCCTGGGCTCGGATCGGCGGGATGTTGTCATCGGTCTGCCCGTGGCGGGCGAGCAGGATGCCGCCGAGATCCATCGTCAGCGCGCGCGGGGGCCGCTCGTGGCGTCAGCCATCGATCGCGGCGACGGCGGTGTCGGATCGCAGCCCGACGCGAACCGTCTCCAACGACAGCACGTCCTCCGGCGTGATGTTGCCGAGGTTGACGTCGGGGCCGAAGCGGCGCACGAACCACACCTGCTGATCCTTGCGCGGCGCCTCGAACAGGATCTTCTCCGGCTCGATGGCGTGCACGATCTCGTCGATCAGCCCCATCCGGACCTCGCCGTCGTGACGGAAGATGCCGACGCTGCCGCTCTCCCGGGCCTCGGCGATCACCTTCCAGGCGCCCGCGGCGAGCTCTGACTGGATCTGCTCCACCCAGCGAAACGGCGCCATGATCCGGGTGTCGTCCTTGGAGCCGACCTCCGAGAGGACGGTGAACTCCTGGGCGAGGCTGGTGATCAGGCCGAGCTTACGGTCGTGCTCGAGGTTGATCGTGCCGTCGGACAGCTCGATGTATTCGACGTCGAGCTCGTGCAGCCAGGCGACGAGGCGGTCGAGCCGTCCCTGGGCGATCGCCAGCTCGGTGAGGGTGCCGCCGAACATCACGGGAATCCCGTGGGCGCGGTAGCGGTCGAGCTTGGCCTGGAGGTTGCCGGTGGCCACGCCGGTGCCCCAGCCGAGCTTGACGAGGTCGACGTAGTCGCCGGCGACCTCGACCAGGCCGTCGATGCCGGCGACCGACAGACCGCGATCGAGCACGTGGGTGATCCCGCTCTGGCGGGGCTTGGCCGTGCGCTCGGGGAGCTTGAGGAGATCCTTCGCAGACGTCATCAGCGGCCAGAGGTTAGTGCGTCACGCGCCCGAGGTGGTCGTCGAGGCCGGGACGCCATTCGCGCCCGAGCCGGACGCCGCGGTGGTGGCGTAGGAGGCGAGATCCGAGCCGACGGTCACCACGACCTGAGCTGGGCAGGCGCTCGTCGCACCGCCGCAGGCGACCGCCCGGTCGCTCGCGTTGACGCCCTGGATCGACGCCGAACCGAGTTTCAGCGACTTGGCCACGACCACCGCCTGGGCGCGGTCGCCCGGCAGGTAGCCGACGATCGTGCCGGTCAGCGTCTGATCGGAGGCGGTGAGGATCGCGCCCTGCTTGTAGCCGTCGGCGCTGAGCTTGGCCATCACGTCGTGGGCGAGGTTGGTCGTCGAGGTGCCGTTGAGCACGGCGACGGTGATCGAGGCCGGCGCGATCGCGGCGGCGGCCTTGGTCCGGCGCGACGTCGTCGTCTTGGCCCTGGTCGTGGCCGACGCGCCGGCCGACGGCGTGGAGGTCGTGGTCGTGCTGCTGCCGCCGGTGACGAACAGCAGCACGACGACGACGATCACGACGACGATCACGGTGGCGATCGCGATCGCGGCCCGGCTGACGCGGGAGCCCGACGGCTCGGCGGTCAGGCCGGCGCGGCGCGGGGGCATCGACAGCGGGCGCTCGGCGGCGGGAGCGCCGCCGCCGGGAGCGCCGCCGCCGGGGAGCCGGACGCGCGCCGGAGGCTGCTGGCCGTTGCCGGCGCCCGGCGCCGGAGGATGACTGGCGCCGCCGGCCGGGGTCGACGGTGGCGGCCCGTCGGCGGCGACGGATGGGGCGGCAACCGGGGGCGCGCTCTCCAGGACCGCGACGCCGCTGCCGTTGGCGTGCGCCTCCTCCGAAGCTCGCAGCGCGCGGATCGAGATCGGGTCCGGGGCGGGGATCAGCCGCGTGGCGGCGCTCAGCGCCGGCGCGGCGACGCCGGCGGGGGCAGCGGGGATCACCGTCATCGCGCCGACCGGCGCGTTCATCGCGCGCGCCGCGACGGGCGAGCCCAAACCGGCGAACGCCGGGGCGGCCACGGCCGGGGGCGGTGTCACCATCGGAGCGCCGCCGGGCGCCGCCTCGGGGGCACCCCGGGGCCGACGGGCGAGCTGGTCGACGTAGAGCTCGAGTCGGTGCAGCTGATCCTCGGCCTCGTCGGCACGGCGGCGCAGCGACGCGGTCTCGCGCGCCTGCGCGAACAGCAGCAGCACGAGAATCGCCAGGCCGATGATCGCCGCGAACCCGGCGTCGGCGCCGACCTTGGAGATGAAGTTGTGGATCGAGAGGGCGAGTGGAAGCGATGCCATGATCAAGCCGCGGAGTCTATGGGGCTAGGCCGGCATCGTGAGGGTGACGCGGGCCCCGGACAGGTCCGACACGTGTTTCGCCAGCGCCGCCGCGTCACCTTCCAGCACGAGCAGGTTGATGTCGACGAAGGTTCGCTCCACCCAGTCGGGATCCAGCGGATCGTGGCCGGCGCGTTGGATGCGCTGCGCGGGCGTCGGCTGAGGATGCTCGTGGGTGTCGAACAGCTCCTCGTGGAACTTCTCGCCCCGCCGGGCGCCGACGATCTCGATCGCGATGTCGCGCTCGGGCTCGAGCCCCGACAGACGGATCATCGTCTTGGCCAGCTCCAGGATCGAGACCGGCTCGCCCATCTCCAGCACGAAGACCTCGCCGCTGCGCTCCGCCAGCGAGCCCGCGCGGATGATCAGCTGGACCGCTTCGGGGATCGTCATGAAGTAGCGCGTCATCCGCGGGTCGGTGACCGTCACCGGGCCACCGGCCGCGATCTGCCGGCGGAAGATCGGCACCACCGAGCCCGACGAGCCGAGCACGTTGCCGAACCGCACGGTGGCGTAGCGCGTGTGGGGGTGCTTGGCGGCCTCGGCCTCGACCGCCCATTCCGCCAGCGCCTTGGAGGCGCCCATCACGGTGGCCGGCTGGACCGCCTTGTCGGTCGAGACGAGCACGAACGTCTCGACGCCCGTCGCGCCCGCGATCCGGGCCACCAGGCGCGTGGCGAGCGCGTTGTTGCGGATCGCCTCGACCGGGTTGGCCTCCATCATCGCGACGTGCTTGTAGGCGGCGGCGTGGAAGATCACCGAGGGGCGGTGCTCGGCGAACACCTCGCGCATCCGCTCCTCCTCCTTGCAGTCGGCCAGCACCGGCACCGCCGTGCGGACGTGGCGATCCTCCTCGAGCTCGCGCTGGATCGCGAACAGGTTGTCCTCGGCATGGTCGACGAGCACCAGCAGCCGCGGCCCGACGCGGGCGATCTGCCGGCACAGCTCGGAGCCGATCGAGCCGCCCGCGCCGGTGACGAGCACCACCTCGTTGGCCAGGTAGGCGCCGACCCGCGACAGCTCCTCCCGCACGGGCTCGCGACCGAGCATGTCCTCGACGCGGACCTCGCGCAGCTGGCGGGTCACGCGCAGCTGCCCCGAGCCGTCCTTGAGCAGCTCGAACACCGTCGGAGTGGTGCGCACCGGGATGCCACGCTCGCGGCAGGCCGCGACCACCCGGGCGCGCAGGGTGCCGGGCGCCGAGGGGATCGCGATCACCACCTCGTCGGGCTCGACCTCGTCGAGCACGCGGGCCAGATCGTCTGACGAGGTCGTGCCCAGCACCTTGAGGCCGTGCTCGTCCTTGATCCCCTGCTTGCGGGGGTCGTCGTCGAGGAACCCGACCGGGCGCAGGAGCAGCTGGGGATTGCGCAGCAGCTCGCGGACGACGAGCCGGCCGCCTTCGCCGCCGCCGATGATCAGCGCCTCGCGGGCGCCCTTGCCGACGCGGATGCTGCGCACCCGGCCCTCGGTGATCAGCTGGATCAGGAAGCGGGCGCCGACCAGCAGGGCCAGCGTCAGCAGGAAGAACAGGATGATCACGCTCAGCGGCGGCGTCACCGCCGCGGCGTTGCCCTGTACGGAGACCAGGTGTGCGCTCAGCAGCACGTGGTGGCGCCCCCAGCGCTTGACCAGCTCCGTGTGCGAGGTCGGGGCCTCGACCGGGTGCAGGAGGGCGATCACGCCGACGACGATCACGGTGGCGACGAACACCGCCTTGATCACCGCCTCGTAGTCGCGCTGGCCCATGAAGCGCCACAGGCGCTGGTACTGCCCGACCGCGGCGAGCGCGACCAGGGTCACGGCGACCACCCCGATGATCGAGGTGTCCAGCAGGTGCTCGTAGCGGTGGTTGGCGGGCCCGAATCCGTCCTCGAATCGCAGCCGGAAGGCCAGGAAGTAGGCCAGCGCGACGAGGATGCCGTCCACCAGCAACTGAGGCAGTGCGTGGCGGTGAACGGGGAGGGCCGCCGATCTGATCCGTCGGCGCATGCGGCCCTGATTCTAGACGGGACCCGGTCGGGCCCCGCGCCATCCCCGGTAAGAGACCGTTAGGAAACGCGCCTGCCGGCGCCGGTCACTTCGGGACGAGTATTCCCTCCGGATGGCGCGCGGTGGGCACGTAGAGCGATTTCAGGGAGCTACACGACGTGTTGCCGTGCTGATGGACCGGGGTCAGCCCCCAGCCGTTGGGCAGCGAGGCGAACAGCATGATCGGGTGCGCCTGCTTGAGCTCGAAGGCCGGCCGGTAGCCGATGTCGCCGGTGTTGAGGTGCAGGTACCAGCCCATCACGCTCACGTACTCGACGTTGAGGACGGGATGTCCGCACGACAGCACCCGCTTGGCGCCGCCGAGCGCCTCGATGTAGGCCCCCAGCTTGTCGATCTCCGCGGTGCGAGCCCGCTCGTGATGGATGTCGCCGTGCTCGACCCTGGCGGTCGTGATCGCGTGCGGGATCGCCACCGCCACGAGTACGACGGCCACCGGGATCCCGGCCCAGCTCGGCAGGCGGGCGTCGAATCTCGATGCGTCGAGCAGCAGCCAGCCGACCGTGACCCCGGCCAGCACGGCGACCACCCCCGCCGGCTCGAACAGGTAGCGCGGGACGCCGGGGAAGCCGTGCAGCACGAACGCGATCTCGACCAGGACCCATCCCGCGGCCATCGCCGCCAGCGCCAGCACGGTCCGATTGCGGCGCAGCACCGCCAGCACGACGACCAGCAGCGCGCCGATCTCCAGCGTCACGTAGTCCAGGCCGGTGAAGCGGTCGATCGTCCCGACGACCTTGTTGCTGTGCAGCTCGCGCGGGGACTTGAGCGCCAACTGGCCGGCGATGTCGGGCTTGCCGTTGGTGATCGTCGGCACCCCGAACCACAACAACAGCGTGACGATCCCGCCCGAGATCACCATCCAGCGCATCGCCGGGCGTTTGATCAGCAGCCAGATCCCGTAGACGACGAGGAACGGCCACACCTCCGGGCGCCCGAGGCCGGCGACCACCCCCAGCCACCACGACCAGCGCAGGCGGCCGCCGAGGTGGCAGTCGATCGCCGCCAGGCAGAACGTGACGAGCATCGAGTCCGACTGGACGCTGAGGATGTAGTGGAAATAGCTCTGGATCCCGAGCACCGCGGCGCCGGCGACGATCGCGGCGACGATCGCCGGATACCGGCGCGCGCCCGGGCCGCCCTCGGCGGCGGTGAGGCGGTAGGCGATCCGCCCGGCGAAGATCGCGCCGGCCAGCGAGATCGCAACGCTGGTCTCCATCCACACGTACAGCGCCCAGTGGCCGAGCAGCGAGTAGGGGACGGTGAAGATGTAGGTGAACGGCTTCCAGGACGGCGCGCCGCCGAGGTTCAGCGTTCCGCGCAGCGTCTGATAGCCCCAGTCCAACCAGCCGTAGGGGTCATAGCCGGGCCGGGTGTTGGCCCAGCGCAGCAGTACGGCGGAGGCGATCAGGATGCCCAGCGCCACCAGCCACCAGACGTGGCGGGCGATGAATCCGCGCGGCCCGAGGTCCGCCGAACGCGGTTCGCGGCGCTCCTCCGGGCGGAGGGAATGTGGCGTCTCTAGCGTGGTGTCAGACACGAGGCGGGACTGACGGTACCAGCCGCGGGGGCGGGCGCCATCCGACATCGGCCGACGGTTAGGGCGTGATTTCGGGGGGTTAGCGCCGTGTGTGCGACGGCCGCACGACGGGCGAGCTGAGCAGCGCGACGAGCACCTCGGGGTCGCGGCGGATCCGCTCGCCGCCGGCGCCGGGCGCGCGCTTGGTCAGAGTCACGTCGGCGGCCCGCTCCAGGCGCCGCAGCCGGCCCTCGGCGATCAGCCGCTCGTCGACCGCCCCCAGCCGACCCTCGAACACGGTGTAGACCGGCGTGCCGAGCGCGACCGCCTCGCGGTTCATCGTGCCGCCGGCCGACACGACGAGGTCGGCGTAGGCGATCAGCGACTGGGCATCGATCGCCTGTTCGGGCACGATGAACCCGGCCAGCTGGGCGCGCTGCTGCGGCGTGCGCGGCAGCACCACCGCCTGCTCTCCGCGCAGCCGCTCGAGGACCTCGCCGAACAGGTCGTTCTCGAACCGGTGATACAGCGACACGGCCGGGGGCGTGCGGACGACGGCGATCGGCCGCGAGGCGTCGAGGCCCAGCTCGCCCAGGACCGCCGGGTCGGGCTCGAAGTCCGCCAGGTAGTACTCCTCCTTGAGCCCCGGGTAGCGCAGCAGCTTGCCCCGCGCCCCGTAGCGCTCCAGACGCCGGGCCGGGATCACGTCCGGCACGACGACGGCCTGGGCCAGGCGGCAGTTGACCGTGTGCTGGACCACCGCCCACTCGTAGTCGAACGTCGTCGAGCACGGGATCCGCAGCACGGCGGCGGCGACCGTGATGTCGTTGGAGCCGTGGCCGATCGCCAGGTCAAAGCGCCGGCCGCGGGCCCAGCGTGTGAGCGCCGCCGAGCGGGCGGCCAGCCCGCGGGCCTTGTCGAGCAGGCCGGCGCCGCGATGGCGGCCGATCTCGGTGTGCTCGAGACCGAAGCGATCACACAGCGCCAGCGTCTGCGCGAAGTCGCGCGCGGTGACCTGCACCTCGTGCCCGTGCGCGCGCAGCCGCGCGATCACCGGCGCCAGCACGAGCACGTGCGGCGAGTTGGTGAGATCGACCCAGACGCGCACGGGCGCCCGGTTACCGCGCCGCGGCGATCGCCTGCACCACCTCGCGCGCCTGCTCGGCGCGCAGGACGGGGCTGATCGGCAGCGCGATGTTCTGGGCGGCGAGCATGTCGGTGACCGGGAGCGAGAGCTGACCGCGGACGAACGGCGCCATCGCCGGCTGGCGGTGCAGCGGCCGGCGGTAGTAGCCGCGGGCCTCGACGCCGGCCGCCGCCAGCACGGCCAGCAGCTCGTCGGCCCGCGGATGGCAGACGACGTACAGGTGCCAGGCGGGCTGCGCGCCGTCGGGCACGGCCGGCAGCGCGACGTGCTCTCCGAGCCCGGCCTCGACGTAGGCCAGCCCCGCCGCACGGCGGCCGTCGCACCATCCGTCGAGCTCGGGCAGCAGGACGCGCAGGATCGCCGCCTGGAGCTCGTCCAGGCGCGAGTTGTAGCCGACGTGATCGAACGTCTGCTTGTCGCGCGAGCCGTGGAAGCGCAGGGCGCGCGCGAGCTCGGCGACCGCGTCGTCGTCGGTCGCCACCACGCCGCCGTCACCGAACGCGCCCAGGTTCTTGGACGGATAGAAGGAGAACGTCGCAGCGTGGCCGAGGGATCCCGCCATCCGCGATCCCAGCCGCGCCCCGGCAGCCTGCGCGGCATCTTCTACGACCGGCAGCCCGAGCTGCGCGAGGTCGGGCACCGGCGCCGGCAGGCCGAACAGGTCGACCGCGACGATCGCCGTCGTGCGCGGGGTGAGCGCCGCGCGCACCGTCTCGACGGTGACGTTGCGCGTGTCGGCGTCGACGTCGCAGAAGATCGGCCTGGCGCCGGCTTCGGCCACCGCCTCGGCGGTGGCATAGAACGTGAACGACGGCACGACCACGTCGTCGCCGGGCGTGACGCCGAGCGCCCGCAGCGCGATCGTGATCGCGTCGGTGCCGTTGCCCACCCCGATCACGTGGCGGACGCCGAGATACTCGGCGAACTCCCGCTCGAAGGCCTTGACCTCGGGGCCGAGCACGAAGTGACCGCCGGCGACGACGGCCTCGATCCGCTCCATGATCGCCGGGCGCAGCGGCGCCAGCGGAGTCCGAGTGTCGAACTGCGGGATCGCCATCGCCCGCACCCTAGTACATGCCGCCGGGCGTCCCGGTCGCAGCCGGCGGCGGCGCAACGCGGCCCACGGTCGCCCCACCGGCTGCCGCTACGCTTCGGCGCGTGCTGCTGGCGCTCGCCTCGATCACCGGACCACTCGTCACCTTCGCCACGAACCTGATCGGCGACCTCGGGCTGGCCGGCGTCGCGCTGCTCACGCTGATCACCGGCGTGGTCGGCGTGCCCGGGACCGAGCCGACGATGCTGTTCGCCGGCTTCGACGTCTACCAGGGCACGCTGTCGCTGCCCGGGATCATCGCCTTCGGCGTGATCGGCGACGTGGCGGGCGCATCGATCGCCTATGCGATCGGCTACTACGGCCGTCGCGAGCTGCTCGAGCGCCAGGGCTCCAGGCTGCACGTGAGCGCCGGCGGGCTGGACCGCGCGCACCGGTGGTTTGACCGCTGGGGGTCGCCGGTGATCTTCGTCTCTCGGATGCTGCCCCTGATCCGCGCCGCCTTCCCGTACGCGGCCGGCGTGGCCGAGATGTCCTACTGGCGCTTCCTGGCGCTGGCCACGCTCGGATCGCTGATCTGGATCAGCGCGCTCGGCATCCTCGGGCGCGCCGTCGGCTCCAACTGGCAGACGTGGCGCCACCACCTGGAGTACGTCGACTACGTCGGCGCCGTCGTGCTCGTCGCAGCGATCGTCTACCTGATCGTACGCGCGCGTCGCGGGCGCACCGATCTTCCCCCGGCTGAGCCCACAGCGGATGTCGTCTCCGACTGACGCGCCCCCCGCGGGCGGCGCGCGGGAGCTCGCGGTCGGCCAGGCGCTCGTGATGGGCGCGCTGCACGGGCCGGCCGAACTGCTGCCGATCTCCTCCTCGGGCCACGTGACGGTGATCCCGTGGCTGCTGGGCTGGGACTACGAGGACGTCGAGCCCGAGCTGCGCAAGGCGTTCGAGGTCGCGCTGCACGCCGGCACCGCGGCGGCGTTGCTGATCACGCTGCGCCTCGAGGTGGAGGACACGGTGCGCGAGATGAGCCCGCGGGCCCTGTCGCTGATCGCGCTGTCGTTCGCGCCGCCCGCGCTCGTCGGCTTCACGCTGGAGCGCAAGATCGAGCGCTACCTCGGAACCCCGGCGACGATCGCCGTCGGGCTGGTGTGCGGGTCGGTGGCGATGATCATCTCCGACCGAGCGCCCCAGACGCGGACCTCGCAGGAGGCCGACTGGCGTGACGCCCTGTGGCTCGGCGCCGCACAGGCCTGCGCGCTCGTTCCCGGCGTCTCGCGCAACGGGGCGACCCTCGCTGCGGCGCGGGCGCGGAGCTTCACGCGCCAGGACGCCAATCGCCTGTCGCGTCACGTCGCCCTGCCGGTGATCGCCGGGGCGACGCTGCTCAAGACGATCCGTCTTCACCGCCGCGGCCTGCCGCCCGGCGCCGCCGTCCCGTTCGCGGTCGGCGCAGCGGCCTCGTTCGTGTCGACGCTCGGCTCGACGTGGCTGATCCGGCAGGTCGAGCGCGACCGCTCGCTGGCGCCCTACGCCGCGTACCGGCTGGCGCTCGCCGCGGTGATCGCGCGCCGCCTGCGCGGGTGAGCCGGTCCGCGCGATGTACGACAATGGCGGCGTGACCGACGCCTACGCCGCCGCCGGTGTGGACACGCACGAGGCCGACCGGGGCGTGTCGGCACTGGTCGACGTGCTGCGCGCGATCGAGCCCGGGCGCGAGCGCCGGACGGTGCCGCTGCCCGGCCACTACGCCAGCGTCGTACGGATCGCCCCCGGGCTCGGGATCGCGCTCGCGACCGACTCCGTCGGGTCCAAGGTGATCGTCGCCGAGCAGGCGCGGCGCTTCGACACGATCGGCATCGACTGCGTCGCGATGAACGTCAACGACCTGATCTGTGTCGGCGCCGAGCCGCTCGCGCTGCTCGACTATCTGGCGGTCGAGCGGGCCGACCCGGCGATGCTCGCCGAGATCGCGGTGGGGCTGCGGGCCGGCGCCGAGGCGGCCGGGGTCGAGATCCCCGGCGGCGAGGTCTGCCAGGTTCCCGAGGTGCTGCGCGGCCATCCTTCGCCCTTCGGCTTCGACCTCGTCGGATCGGCGTTCGGGACCGTCGCGCTCGACGCGATCGTCGACGGCGGGGCGTGCGCCCCCGGCGACGCGGTGATCGGGCTGCCCGCCTCCGGCGTGCACTCCAACGGCCTCACGCTCGCCCGCCGCGCGCTGCTGGACCAGGGCGGCCTGGAGCTCGCCCACACCCCGCCCGAGCTGGGCGGCGCCAGCGTCGCCGACGCGCTGCTGGAGCCGACCGTCATCTACGTCCGGGCGGTGCTGGAGCTGCTGCGCTCCGGGATCGCGGTGCACGGGCTGGCCCACATCACCGGCGGCGGGCTGCTCAACCTGCTGCGCCTCGGCGACGGCGTCGGCTTCGAGGTCACGGCGCCGCTGCCGGTCACCCCCGTGTTCGGGCTGATCGAACGCCTCGGGGGGGTGCCGGCCGCCGAGATGTGGGAGGTGTTCAACATGGGTTGCGGCTTCTGCGCGATCGTCGCTGCGCCGGACGCGTCCCGGGCGGTGGCGCTGCTCGAGGCTCGTCATCCGGGAACGGCGGTGATCGGGCGCTGCGGCGACCGCGCGGGGCGGGTCGCCCTGCCGGCGCTGGGGATCGAAGGCGACGCCCACGGTCTGCACCCGGTCTGATCGGCCGGCCGCCGGCGCGCGGAATGACGGCGGGCGCGACCGCGCCGCTGACAAGTCGCCGCGCGCGATCGCCGCGTGCCGCAGAATACGGGTCAGTCGATGAGCACTCTGCTCGGCACCAGTCTCAGTGGCCGATATCGCCTGGAGGCCAGGATCGCCTCCGGGGGGATGTCGACGGTCTACCGGGCGCTGGACGAGATCCTCGAGCGGCGGGTCGCGGTCAAGCTGATGAACCGCGAGGTCGCCTCAGACTCCGACCAGCTGGAGCGCTTCCGCCGCGAGGCCCGCGCCGTCGCCCAGCTGTCGCACCCCCACATCGTCGGGGTGATCGACGCCGGCGAGGACGACGGGCGGCCCTACATCGTGTTCGAGTACGTCGAGGGCGAGACGCTCAAGGAGCGCATCCGCCGGCACGGCCGGCTGCCGATCGCCGAGGCGGTGGCGTACGCGATCGAGATCGCGCGGGCGCTCGGCGCCGCTCACGCCCGCCACATCGTCCACCGTGACGTCAAGCCCCAGAACGTCCTGATCGACCCGGAGGGCTCGGCCAAGGTCACCGACTTCGGGATCGCCAGAACGCTGGAGGAGGACGGGCTCACCGCCGACGGACGCGTGCTGGGAACGACCGACTACGTCTCGCCCGAGCAGGCGCTCGGCCAACCGGTGACCGGCCAGTCGGATCTGTACTCGCTCGGCGTGGTGCTCTATGAGATGCTCACCGGGGAGGTTCCGTTCAAGGGCGAGAACCAGGTGGCGGTGGCGATGAAGCACGTCCGCGAGGAGATCCCCGACGTGCAGTCCAAGCGCCCCGAGGTCTCGGCGGCGCTCGCCGCGGTCCTGGAGACCGCCACCGCCAAGCGGGTGGAGGACCGCTATGCCAACGACGGCGAACTGATCGCCGACCTCGAGGACGTGCTGGCGATCGAGACCGCCCGCGCCGGGAGCGCCACCGGCGAGGTCACGACCGTGCTGCGCACGCTGCCGGCCAGCACGCGCCGGCGCATCCCGATGCGGATCCGCCACCCGGCCGCGGCGATCTTCGCACTGCTGGCGATGGCGGCGATCGTGGCGCTCGTACTCGTGTTCCTGTTCACCCGCGCCCACCACGGCAACGGCAAGCTCGACCAGCCCGCGCCGAAGTACACGCCGCAGCAGATCTCGCTCTGCGACACCTGTGCCGTGGACTACAACCCCGACCCGCTGAGCGGGCCCAAGAACCAGAATCCCCAGCTCGACGGGCTGGCGATCGACGACAACCGCAACACCGCCTGGACGACCGACATCTACTACGACGGCCTCGGCAAGCCGGGGGTCGGCCTGTACGTCGACGCCAAGCCCGGGGTCGCCGCGCGCTCGATGATCATCGACACCGCCACCCCGGGCTACACCGTCGCGATCTACGCCCGTCGCGCCCAGGATCCGCCCAACCCCAACGTCTTCGACCCGGGGCCCAACGGCTGGGTGCGGGTCGGCAGCGCCGCCTCCGTCCACCGCACGCAGACGATCCGGCTGGCCACCGACGGCGTCCCCTACCGCTACTACCTGGTCTGGATCACCAGCCTGGGGCCGCACAACCAGGTGGCGATCAACGAGATCGCGCTGTACACGTAGCTCCGCTCCGGGTCACCCGAAGGGGCTGTCGAAGCGCAGGGCGGCGCAGTCCCGGGTGTCGGGCCGGCGAACGTTGTAGCTGTGCACCTGCCAACCGTGGAGATGGGGCTTGAACACGACCACGGCCTCGCCCTGAGCGATCGCGTGGCCGGGACGGAAGCCGACGTTGCCGACGTTGAGCCCGACCGCCCAGGCGACCGCGCTCTGGGAGCCGACGAGGGTGACCGGCTGGCCGCACGCCTTGACCCGCGACGCCCCGCCCGCGCGCGCCACGGCGCCCTGGAGGCGATCGACCTCGCGCCCGGCGGCGGCCGCCAGCCGGACCTCGGCGCGGTTGACGCGGACCCGCGTGCGCGCCGTCGGCACGAGCGCGAGCAGCAGCGCGGCGACCGCGACCGGGCCGATCCAGCCCAGCGCCCCGTGGCGAGCCGGACCCCCGCCTCCGGGGCGGTAGGCCAGCGCGCGCCCCACCCCGGCCGCGGCGACGACGACCAGGATCGCCGCCGGCTCGAACATGTAGCGCGCCGCCGCCGACCAGCCGTGCATGGCGAGCGCGATCTCCAGGACGATCCACACCGCCGCCGCGGCGCCGAGCGCCGGCACCCGGCGGTCGCGGATCAGGGCGGCGATCCCGAGCGAGCCGAGCACGGCGAGTTGCATCGGCGCCTCGTAGAGGCTGCCGAAGCGCTGCAGGACGCCGATGATCTTGCTGCCGTGGATCACGTTGGCAGGGTTGACGGTGCTGAGCGCGAGGTCGCCCGAGATGAACCAGTTCTTCGACGTCAGCGCCGGGATCACGAACCATAGGGCCGGGATCGCCGCCAGTCCGACGGCGGCCAGCGGACGCGCCCGGCGGCTACGGCGCCACAGCAGCGCTGCGGAGAGCAGGGCGAACGGCCATGCCTCCGGCCGGCCGAGCGCGGCCAGCACGACCGCCGCGAAGGCCAGCCGCGGGCGGCGGTTGAGGTGGCAGTCGATCGCCGCCAGGCACAGGGTGACCACGAGCGGGTCGGAGTCGGCGATCAGGACCTGGTGCTCGTAGCCGGAGATGCCGAGCACGGCGAACGCGGCGAACGCTCCCGCCAGCCAGGCCGCGAAGCGCCGCCCGGGGCACGGCCCGGTGAGCGTGACGGCGATCCGGGCCGCGAACACGGCGCCGGTGAGCGCGCCGGCGACGGCGGTCACCGTCCACAGCGACATCTGCACCCGGCCGGCCAGCGCGAACGGCAGCGTGAACAGGAACGTGATCGGCTTCCACGACGGAGCCCCGTCGGTGTTGAGATTCCAGTGCAGCACCTGGCGGCCCCACACCAGCCAGCCGAAGGCGTCGTACCCGGGCCGCATCCCGGTCACCGCGACGATCGCCACCGACACGACGATGACGCTCGCGGCCAGCCCGATCCACAGCGCGGTCACCGTCGAGATCCGCACGCGGGGCCGGCGCAGGCCCGCGCCGCCCGACAGCGACGCGACGGCGGTCGGCGCTGGGATCGCTTCCTCGGACATGACCTCCCGACGCTAGAGAACGGCGTGTCAAGTTAGGCTAATGCAATCCTAACCTGCCCGCCGAGCCCGGCCCTTCAAACCGGAGCTTTCCCGCGTCCGGGGGGTTTTCAGTACTGGTGCGCGCGGTCCGCGGCGTGGCGTTCGAGCGCCAGGCCGACCAGCGTGTCGAGCAGCCGAGGATAGGGGACGCCGCTGGCCGCGAACAGCGATCCGAACACGCTCGTCTCGGTGAAGCCGGGCATCGTGTTGAGCTCGTTGACGAGCACCTCGTCCTCCGAGACGAAGAAGTCGACGCGCGCCAGCCCGGCGCAGCCCGCTTTGGCGAACGCCCGGACGGCGAGCTCGCGCACCCGATCGCGGACGTCGGGCGACAGCCGGGCGGGAACGATCAGCTGCATCCCGCCGGGCGTGTACTTGGCCTGGTAGTCGTACCAGCCGTCCTCGCCGGCGGCGAGCATGATCTCGCCGGGCTGGGAGGCGATCGGCTCGTCGTTGCCGATCACCGAGCATTCGACCTCCAGGCCGGGCGCGAGCGCCTCGACGATCGCCAGCGAGTCATGCGCGAACGCGACGTCGAGAGCGGCCGGGAGCGCTGCGCCGTCGGCGACCCGAGCGATGCCGACCGAGGAGCCCAGCCGGGCGGGCTTGACGAACACCGGCAGGCCGAGCGGCGCCAGCGCCTGTACCACGGCCGGCGGATCGGCGCGATAGTCGGCCTCGCGCACGGCGCGGTAATCGACCTGCGGGATCCCGCCCTGGGCCATCAGCTCCTTGAACAGGATCTTGTCCATGCACAGTGCCGAGGCCATCACGCCGGCACCGACGTAGGGGACGTCGAGGCACTCCAGCAGGCCCTGGACGGTGCCGTCCTCGCCAAACGGGCCGTGCAGCACCGGGAACACCACCTCGGCGCCGAGCAGGCCGGCCCCCGGCGAGACGGCGAGCGTGTCGCCGTCGAGCCGCCAGGCGCCGTCGCGACCGATCTCCACGACCGTCACCTCGTGGCCGGCGGTCCGCAGTCCCGCGGCGACCGACGCGGCGGAGGCGAGCGAGACCTCGTGCTCGGACGAGCGCCCGCCGGCCAACACGACGACCCGCCTGGCGCTCACAGCGCCGGCGAGCTGGTCGTGGTCGATGCCGAGCCCGAGGCGGGCGCCGTGGTCGTGCTGCTGGTCGTCGATGAGCTGGTCGTGGACGTGGTCGAGCTGGTCGTGGACGAGCTCGTCGACGATCCCGCGACGTAGTGACCGACGACGATCGTCACCGTGCTGCCCTTCTTGGCGGTCGACCCGGCGCCCGGGCTCTGAGAGATCACGGTGCCATCCTCGCTCGGCAGGCGGACGTCTTTGGTGCTGCGGTGGATCGCGAAGCCGGCCGTGGTCAGCGCGCCGACCGCGCCGGCCAGCGGGTCGCCGGTGACCGGCGGCACCGAGACGGTGGGCGGCGCCTGGGCGATGACGATCGTGACCGTCGTCCCCGGCACGTGGCTGGAGTTGGCGGCCGGGTCCTGACTGATCACGTTGCCGGCGGTGACGGTGCTGGAGGTCACGGTCTGCGGACTGACGTTGAAGCCGGCCTGGGTGAGGGTGGTCGTGGCGGCCGCCTGCGTCTCGCCGGTGACGGCGGGAATGGCCTTGGGAGCGGCTCCGGAGGAGACCAGCAAGGTCACCGCCGTCCCGGCCGCGACCGTGCGGGCCGCGCCGGGATTGGTTCCGGTGGCCTCACCCGCCTTGAACTGCGACGAGCTCTCCATGACGACGTCGGTCACCTTCAGGCCGGCCCGGGTCAGATATCGGCTCGCCTGGGACCGGGACAACCCCTGCACCGAGGGGATCGACACGTTGCCGGGCCCGTTGGACGCGGTCAGGGTGACCGTCGAGCCCTTGTCGGCCCGCGTCCCGGCGCCCGGCTCCTCGCC
>JBELAG010000009.1:0-39612 GCA_049509055.1 Solirubrobacteraceae bacterium | reverse complement strand
GCGGCTCGGAGTTCGGCGGCGCGTTCAGCGGCCGGCTCGTCGAGCGGAATCCGCCCGCTGATCGTCTGGGCGAAGAAGCGGCGTACCGTGCGCTGGTCGTGGTGTCCGAGCTTCGCGCCGGTGAGCAGCTCGACGATCGTCACCACCGAGACGGCGAACACGTGCTCGGTCGCCGCCGCCCTCACGGCGGCATCTGCCGCTTGGTGCAGGAGGTCATCGGCGTCCAGGAAGCCGATGACCGTGTTTGAGTCCAGCAGGGCTACGCCCATTCGTCGCGGAGCCGCTCGACGGCCTTGCGCAAAGCGCCGTCGGTGCTCAGCGCTCCGCTGAACTCGTCGAGCAGCGCATCGGTCCGCGTCAGCACGACCCGTCCGGGGCCGATCGCCTCGGCTCTGACCGCGTCGCCCGGCTTGAAACCAGCGTCCATGAACGCGCTCATCGGGATCGTGACCTGATGCTTGGCCGAGATGCGCGT
The DNA here is from genome assembly GCA_049509055.1 of Solirubrobacteraceae bacterium. Lineage (GTDB taxonomy): Bacteria > Actinomycetota > Thermoleophilia > Solirubrobacterales > Solirubrobacteraceae > Palsa-465. The sequence goes on along the minus strand of JBELAG010000009.1, from coordinate 39,137 downwards.
CTGGCCGGCGCCGCGTCTGTAAGCGGAGCCGCCAACCGCCTGGTTCTTTACTCGCGCTGCCATAAGTAAAGATCGTACCACGAGCGCAAGCGGGTCATCAACGCGATGCGACACGGGCCGGCTTAGCGTGCGTCCTGTTCCGTTACTACCGGAAGGCCGAACCTCAGCGTCCGGGCGGCCTGATGTCGTCGTCAGGGTTGAGCAAGCGACCGACGCGCTCTTCGGCGAGGAGAACGCCGTAGCTGGACGTGGTGACCAACAGTGACATGACCCACACCTCCTCCCAATGCGCCGGTGCGCGTTCCCGGACGTGCTCGCGGAGACGGACGCGAGCACCGCGGGTGCTTGACCCGACGTAGCAGACCTTCTGGCTGATGCAGGCGATGTAGATCACTTTCGGCACCGGCAGCAGGTCGACCGGAATGCCGCGGGTGAGCCGGTACGCTCGCGGGTGCGGCGGTGCTGTGTTCCGCCCCGCCGCGCGCCGGGCCGCCGCGTAGGTGCCTGGTCCCATGCGGGTGCCCATCAGAGCACAGCCTCCGCCTCGTCACGCTCCTCCTCGCTCTCGTCTGCGTGTTGTTCTGAGGCACGCAGGTAGTCGGCGCCGCGGCGTCCTTGGTAGTCCAGATCGCGGGCCTGGCTCTCCCGGAGCTCGATGAGGTCGGCGACCTTGTGCGGTGCGATGCCCGCGCACGGATCGCCGAGTTGCGGCTGTCGAGCGCCTGCGCGGCGGGCTCCCACTGCAGCGGTCCCCGCTTGTGCTGGTTGGTGACCAGCTGGTCGATCGCGTCGATGATCGTCGCCGACCCGTTGGGGCGGAAGCCGACGACCACGAGCGCCGGTGCGACCAGGGAGCGTTGTGCCGCGTACAGACGGTTGGCCACGAGCTCCGCGGCCGGGCGGTAGGAGAGCTCGACGAGGTAGTCGCGCAGTTCGCGTTCGGCGACCGGGTCGTCGATCAGCGTCGCCGCCTGATGAACGCGCAACGCTCTCTCCAGCAGCTCCAGCGCTTGGCGACGCTTGTGCTTGGTGGCGTACTCGCGCTCCTTCTCGTCGAGCAGCCGCTCGATCGCGTCGGCCAGGTTCTCCTGACATATCCGTGCTCGACAGCGTGATCGCCTTCTGGCTCTCGCGGATCTGGGCGGCGACCGACCGGGTGATGACCACGCGGTCCTGCTGGCGCTCGACGCGATTCTGCTCGTGGTGTCAGTCGGCGAGGCTGGCGCCGGCCCGCTCCAGCAGCTCTCCGAGCTGCGCGTAGGTCTCCTCGCCGAGCAGCTCGCGCAGGCGCGACTCGAGCGCGTCTTCGCGCCGGTTGCCGTCGGCCAAGGCGGCTTCGCCGGCGGTGCTGAGATACAGGCCCACGCCGCGGCCCGGCCCGACGCGGCGTTCGACGTAGCCGAGCCTCTCGAGCTTGGCGACCAGCTGGCTGATGGCCTGCTGGCTCTTGGGGCTGCGGCGGGAGAGCTCCGCCGCGGTGGAGCCCGGCCAGGTGCTGACCATGTCGAGCGTCCCGGCCAGCGACAGGGTCAGCTCTCCGTCCGCGAACAGCTCATCGGCGAGCGGGATCATCCGGGCGTAGCACTCCCACAGGAGGTGGTGGACGTGGTGGAAGCGGGGGGAGTCGGGCTCGGTCACGAGGTCGGGAATCTATCGGTCCAACGCAAGGGCTTGCTAAGTAAAGCACTTGTAATAACAAGCGCTTGTGATACGCTGCCATCCGTGACTACTACTGCTGCCGCCACCCCACACAAGAACTGGACGCTGCTGGCGATCTGCCTCGGCACGTTCATGCTGCTGATCGACATCACGATCGTCGTCGTCGCGCTGCCGGACATCCGCTCCTCGCTGCACACGAGCTTCTCCGACGTGCAATGGACCGTCGACGCCTATTCACTCTCGCTCGCCGCGCTGCTGCTGCCGACCGGCTCGCTCGCCGACATCCTCGGGCGCCGCCGCGTGTTCGCGCTCGGTCTGGGCATCTTCACGCTCGCGTCGCTGCTGTGTGGCCTGTCGAGCTCCGGCACCGAGCTGATCATCTGGCGGGCCGTGCAGGGGATCGGCGGCGCCACGGTGTTCGCCACCTCGCTGGCGCTTCTGGCCCAGACGTTTCACGGGCGCGAGCGCGGCTTCGCCTTCGGCGTCTGGGGGGCGGTGGCGGGCGTCTCGACCGCGCTGGGCCCGCTGCTCGGCGGCGCGCTGACGACCGGGCTGAACTGGCACTGGATCTTCTACGTCAACCTGCCGATCGGCATCTTCGCGGTCGCGATCACGCTGACCCGGGTGCAGGAGTTCCGCCCGTCGCACCACCGCCGGCTCGACCCGCTCGGGTTCGTCCTGTTCACGGTCGGCCTGACCGCGCTGGTCTACGGGCTGATCGAGTCCGGCTTCACCGGCTGGGGGAGCACCCAGGTGGTCGTCTCGCTGATCATCGCCGCCGCGTCGCTCGCCGCGTTCCCCGTCGCCGAGCACTTCATCGCGGAGCCGATGTTCGATCTGGCGCTGTTCACGAAGCCGACCTTCGTCGGCGGCTCGATCGCGGCCTTCGGCATGAACGGCTCGCTGTATGCGCTGTTTCTCTACATCGTCCTGTACTTCCAGAACGCGCAGCACTTCTCGGCGCTGGGCTGCGGCTGGCGGCTGGCGATCATCACCGCCGGCGCGCTGGTCACCGCGATCCCGGCCGGCCGGCTGTCGGCCCGCGTCCCGGTCCGCTTCCTGGTCGGGCCGGGGCTTGCGATGGTCGGCGTCGGGCTGCTGTTGATGCGCGGGTTGTCGGCCGACAGCAGCTGGACCCATCTGATCCCGGGCTTCATCGTCGCCGGGATCGGCAGCGGCCTGGTCAACGCTCCGCTGGCATCGACCGCCGTGGGCGTCGTCCAGCCCAAGGACGCCGGCATGGCGAGCGGGATCAACACGACCTTCCGTCAGATCGGCGTTGCGACCGCGGTCGCCGCGCTCGGCTCGATCTTCGCGACCAAGCTGCGCAGCGCCACCCCCGCGACGCTCGGCGCCCACTACGCGAGCGCGCTCAACGAGCTCGAGCTGATCACCGGACTGCTGGCGCTCGCCGCCGCCGTCTGCGCGCTGGCGCTGATCCGGCCCAAGGACTTCATCGTCCATGCGCCGGCGCCGGCGGGCCAGGCGTCGCCGGTCCCGGCGACGAACTGACGCCGACTTCGATCGGATCGCCGCGATCACCGGCCAATCCAGCGAGTGGGTCGCCCCCGCCGGCTCCATCGACTGACCCACCGACTCAGATCTCCGGCTCCTCGGGCGAGATCCGCAGGATCCCCGGCCCGAGGCCGCTCTCGCTGTCGAGGATCAGCTCGGCGGCGGCGCTGCGCGAGCGGACGCCGAGCTTGTTGAACGCCGACGTGAGGTGACTCTTGACGTTGCTCTCGCTGACCACGAGCTTGCGCGCGATCTCGGCGTTGGAGAAGTCGAGCACCACCATCGCCAGCACCTGACGCTCACGCGGCGACAGCGGCGGCCGGTCGACGAGCTGGCGGACCGAGCGGGGAACGACGCACTGGCCGGCGGAGACCGCCCACAGCGTGGGCAGCAGCGAGCGCTCCAGGTCGGCGGCGAGCACCGAGCCCTCGACGCGCGCCGCGACCGCGCGCGCCCCGCGGGTGGAGGGCAGCTCGGCGAGGATCGCCACGATCGGGCCGGCGTGGCGCTCGCGCAGCGCGGCGAGCTCGCCGACCTCGGCCCGCGTGGCCCGTCGCCAGGTGACGACCCCGATCGCCATCCCGGCGCCGTCGTCGTCACCGTCGATGACCGTCACCTGCGAGCCCATCACGCTCAGCGTGCGCGGCCACAGGTCGGCGTCGTCGTGCAGCAGCCGGACATCGGGCGGGGTCAGCGCGACGGCGGACGGCGCCACTAGTACTCCATCAGGGTGCCGCGGAGGCGGCTGAGCTTGATCGCCTGCCACAGGATCGCTCCCGCGACGGGGGTCAGCACGACGGCGAAGCCGCCGAGCTTGACGAGGTCCAGCCAGACCGGCTCGGCCGACGCGGTGCCGACCAGCAGGTGCCGGAGCAGGTCCACCGACGGCGTCAGCGGCTGGATGTCGGCGGTCCAGCGCAGCCAGCCGGGCAGCAGCTTGACCTGGAAGTAGACGCCGCCGACGATGCTGAGCGCGGCGATCACCCAGGTCGCGCCCAGCGCGGACTTGAACGCGATCAGGGCGCTGATGAACAGCAGCCCGATCGCCGCGAAGGTCGAGGCGCTCAGCAGCGCGACGAACAGCGCGGGAACGATGCCGCTGGTGAGGATCGGCACGCCGAACAGCACGGCGGCGATGATGAAGGTGAAGCCCGCGAACAGGACCGCCGAGATCACCGGGAAGATGACCAGCGAGATCGAGCCGACGACCGGGCCCAGCGGGGAGATCACCATGCGTTCGAAGTTGCCGGCCATCAGTTCACCGCGCACGAGCGCCGACAGTGTCAACGCCGACTGCAGAACGGTGAGGGTGACGATGCCGACGACGACGTATGCGTAATAGTCACTGTGCGCTCCGACCGCGTTGGTCCGCACGAGCTTGGACACATAGAAGAACACGGTGAGGGTGAACAGCGTGCCGAAGATCTGGCTGACGAATCGCAGCCGGTAACTGGCGTACACCGCGGCGTCGCGCTTGATCGTCGCGGCGATCGCCTGGGCGTAGAGTCCGAGAACCGTCATACGGGATGCAACCGGCCGCTCTCCAGCCGCATGATGCGGTCGAAGGTCACCGGCTGATCCTCACCCACCGGCGAGCACCAGATAACCGATCCGCCGCCCGCCAGGACACCGTGGATCGCCGATCGCAGCATCTCCAGCCCCTCGCCGTCGAGGCTGTTGCGCGGCTCGTCGAGCAGCACGACGCGCGGCCGGTGCACCACCGCCAGCGCGAGGCGCAACCGCTGGCGCTGCCCCTGTGACAGGCGCTCGGAGCGCCGGTCGGCGAGATCCTCCAGGCCGAAGTGCACGATCGCGTCGTTGACCAGCGCCCGGCGCTCGGTGCGCGGGACGAAGGCCAGCGCCGTCCAGTAGTCAAGGTGACCGCGGACGGTCACCCGCGCATACAGGCCGCGGTCACCCGCCGACAGGAAGCCGATCTCACGGTGATAGTCGCGCCACCTGTCACCGACGGCGATTCCGCCGATCGTCACCGTTCCACGGTTGGCGGCGAGGATGCCGGTGGCGATCCGCAACAGTGTCGTCTTGCCGGCGCCGTTGCGCCCCTCGATGCAGATCGTCTCCCCGCGGGGGATGTCCAGGTGAATGTCACGCAGCACCGCCCACCGCTTGGAGCCGCGGCCCCAGTAGCGCCACACGCCCCGAAATGCGACCAGCGGCTCATCGGCGTGGCGCCGGCGGCGCTGGGCGGGGCGAGATGACGTCCGGGCTGCGGGCATACGACCGATGCTATATGGCGGCCTCGTCGACGACGATCTCCACGAGCCGGCGCTCCAGCAGGTCGCTGCAGAAGGCCAGCAGGTCGGCCTCGACGGCCGCCTGATCGTGGTCGTAGCGGTCGGCGACCAGCGTGGCGGCGTCGCGCACGCTGGGCGCGTCATTTAGGATGTCCAGGAGTTGTCCGCCGATCGGATTGAGCCCGTGGTACCGGCCGGTTTCGAGGTTGAGGACAACGGTTTCTGACGCGAAGCTACGATGGACCACGTGCGGCGACAGTCGCAGACGTGCGTCGAGGAAGGTTTCAGGGTCGATGGTCATACAGCGTCTCGGTCGCCCCCGGCAGAGTGCGATGCACAGCTCGGAGCCCGTCGCGCACGGGGCTCAGCCGTGACGTCGGGCCTCCGGCCGGCGGCAACTCTAGAGTCTTTTTCGGTTGGTGGAGACTGAGTACGTCAGACGTCACACGGGACGCGGCCGTCGCGGGCCCCGTGGACGACGCCCAGGTGTGGGCGCTGAGGGCGTTCGGGCTCGATCTCCAGGCCGACTTCGCCGTCCCGGGCGCCACCCGGGGGACCGACGGCGTGCCGCGCGGCCGGCCGCTGGCGCTGCGGTGGGTGCTGGCGGCGGAGCTGCAGCCGCTCGTCGCCCAGCCCCGCATCCTGCGGTGGCTGCACGTGTTCGAAGGCCGCCCCTACGCGATGCTCGAGGCCGCCGACGGCGACATCCTGTTCGTCTACGGCGGGGACGCGATGTTTCACCTGTCGGCCGACCGCGCCGTGCTGCGCTGCGCGCATGACGGCGGCCCGGGCATGTCGTGGCAGCGCGTACTGCTCGACACCGTCCTGTGGACGACCAGCCTGATGGCGGGCTATGAGCTGCTGCACGCCGGCGCGATCGCGACGCGGGCCGGCGTGGTGGCGATCGTCGCCGAGAGCGGCGCCGGCAAGACGAGCCTCGTCGCCGAGTGCGTCGCCCGCGGGGCGGCGCTGTTCTGCGACGACATCCTGGCGCTGGAGCAGACCGGCGGCGGGGTGCTCGCCCATCCCGGTCCGCCGGTGATGAACCTCCCGGGCGCGGTGCCGGCCGGGTGCCTGGGCGACGCCGAGGTGCTCGATCGCTTCGGCGATGAGCAGTGGGTGAGGGTCGGCCGGGTCGCGGCAGGCCCCGCGCCGCTGCACGCCGTCGTGCTCCTGCGGCGCGCCGCCGGCGAGACCGCGCGGTGCATACCGCTCGACGCGACGCTTCTCGACCTGCTCCCGCACGCCGTCTGGCTGTGGCCCGCCCCCGGGCGCGAGCGGCGGCGCTTTGAGCTGTTCGGCCAGCTGGCGGCGGGCGCCCGCGTCCTGCGGCTGGCCGCCGATCCGGCGCTGAGCACCGCTGGATTGGCGGATCTGCTGGAGCAACGGATCGGGCTGGCGTGATCGCCGCGCTGCCCGATCGACTGCCCGAGGCACGCCACCACCTGGAGGCGTTCGGGCTGGCGATCGAATGCGAATGGGAGCTGCCGGGGTCAGGCCGGGCGCGCCACGGGTCCTCGGGCGGCGCCCCGACCGTCGTGCGCACCCTCAGTTCCCGGCAGGTCGACGACGCGTGGGCCCAGCCCGCGACGCGGATCTACGAGCCCATCTATCCCAACGGCAGGGTGAGCTTCACCGTCGACGAGAGCCGCGACGGCTACCGGCTGTGGTTTGAGCAGTTCGGCCGCTACCTGGTGTCCCGTGACGGCACCGAGATCGGCTGCGAGCGGTCGGCGGTCACCCGTGACCGCCAGACGCGCTTTCTCTTCGCGCAGGTCTTCCCGCTGGTCGCCGTCCTGCACGGCTATGAGCTGCTGCACGCCAGCGCCGTCGCCGGCGCCTACGGGGTGGCGGCGTTCGTCGGCCCGTCGGGCGCGGGCAAGACGAGCGTGGCCAGCCGGCTCGTGCTCCGCGGCGCCGATCTCGTCACCGACGACGTGCTCGCGCTCGAGCTGTCGGGCTCGGGCCTGACGGTCTGTCCCGGGCCGCCGTTCATGGCCGTGCCCGCCCATGACCAGCGCCTGATCGCCGACGCCGACGGCCGGCTCGGCCCGGAGGTCGGCTCCAGCGACAAGCTGCACGCCTCCCCGCGCACCACCGGGCGCGGCATCCGCCTGCGAGCGCTGTATCACCTGGCGCCGGGCCCGCGGATCACGGTCGCGTCGCTGCGCCGCGGCGAGCTCGGCTCGGCGCTGCGCAGCGGTTTCGCGCCCTACCTGGCGACGCCGGCGCGGCTGCTGCGACACCTCGAGGTCGCCCACCGCCTGAGCACGACCGTCGACCAGTTCGAGGTCGAGAAGCCCCGCGATGCGCCGGTCGAGGAGGTCGTGGAGACGATCGAGCGCCACCTCCGCGGCCTCGCCGGCCTCCGCGGCTGATGCTGCGCGGGGTCTACAACCTGTCGGGCGCGCCCGCCGGGGAGATCGGAGCGGTGGCGCGGCTCGGTCCGCGGCCGATCGTGCGCGGACCGCTGGCGATCGCCGCCGACGACGAGCTGCGCGCCGGCGACGCCGGCGAGATCAGCTGCGTGATGGACGGCATGCTGTACGAGCCCTCGAGCCTGGCCCGCGAGGTGGGCGGCGACGGGCCGGAGCTGCTGGCCCGCGGCTACCGACGCTACGGCCTGGGCGCCCTGCCGCTGGTGCGGGGCTCGTTTGCGACCGTCCTGTGGGACGCCCGGCGCCGGCGTGGCGCCCTGGCCTGCGACCTGCTCGCCACCCGGCCGGTCTATGTCCGGCGCGGCGTCGGATGGCTGGCCTTCGCCGGCGAGATCGACGAGCTGCTGGCGCTGCTGCCGTCGCGCCCGGCGCCCGATCAGGAGGCGTTCGTGATGTGGCTGGCGATGGGCAGCCCGGGGGGCGGCGCGACGCTCTATGAGGGGGTCAGCCGGCTCGGCCCCGGGGAGGCGATCGAGCTGACCGAGGGCGGCGCGCGGACGCGGACCTATTGGCGCCCGCGCTACCGCGGCACCCTTCCCGGGACCGCGCCGGAGCTCGCCCAGGGGCTGCGCCACGAGATCGAGCAGGCGGCCCGGCGGCGGCTGTCGGTGCAGTCCAACGCGGTCATCCTCAGCGGCGGTCTCGACTCGTCGATCGTCGCCGCGCTCGCGTCGCGGGCAGCGCCGCCGCAGGCGCGGTTTGCGACCTACTCGGCGGTGTTCCCAGGCGAGGAGTACGACGAGAGCGCCAAGGTCAGGGAGATGACGAGCGCGCTCCGGATCGAGGCCATCGCGCTGCAACTGGCGCCCCAGGGGACGCTGTGGCTGGCGTTGCGCCACCTCAAGCGCCGGCAGCTGCCGCTCAGCGGCGCCGGTGCGCTGATCGACATCACGGCGGTGGGTGAGGCGGCGCGCGACGGCGTCCGGGTCGTGCTCGACGGACAGACCGGAGACGAGCTGTTCGGCATGGCGCCGCACCTGCTCTCCGACCTCCTGCTCCGGGGACGGCTGCTCGCCGCGGTCGCGCTGGCGCGGCGCTGGCCCGTGGGTCGCCCGGTCACCCGCCAGGACGTGAGCTGGCTGCTGACCCACGTCGGCCTCAAGGGGCTGGCGCCCCATCGCCTCCGGGGTCGGGCCAGGCACCGGCGCGACGCGGACGCGCTCGCCCCGGCGTGGATGCCGGCCGGCCACCGCCGGCGCTACGTGGAGCTCGACGACACGTGGTCGTGGAAGCTGGGGCCGCCCGGGCCGCGGTGGTGGCGGCATCTGTCAGACCTGCTGATCCAGACGCCGCATCGCGACACGCGCCTGGACTATCTACGCCACCGGGCCGCCGATGCCGGCGTGACGAGCGGGACGCCGCTGTATGACGCGGATCTGATCGACTACGTCCTGCGCCTGCCGCCGCAGCTGGCGTTCGATCCCCGCTTCACGCGACCGCTCGCGCGCGCGGCGGTGCGCGGCATCGTCCCCGACGCCGTGCGGCTGCAGACCCGCAAGGCGGTGTTCTCGGCGTTCTGCATGGCGGCGCTGACCGGCGCCGATCTGCCGGCGATGCGACGGCTGATCGAGGCCCCGGACGCGGAGCTCGGCGCGTACGTCGACATGGCGTGGGTGCGACGTTTCTGGGGCGGGCAGCGGCCGCAGCCCGGCGAGAGCTCCACCTTCTGGGGCACGATGGCGTGGCGATTGGCGGTCGGCGAGGCCTGGCTGCGCATCCAGGGCGACCCGGGATTCGCCGACGAGATGCTCGCCCGGCCCGACGTGCCGGCGCCGTCGGCGCGGCGGGTGGCGCTGTCTGACCCGGCACTTTTTTCCGACTGGCGCCCGCACCCCGGCGCACCTAAGATCTGACCACACGCGATCCCGGAAGAAACGGAGAACTGAAAACATGGACAACGAGACGAAGGACCTGGCCCCGAAGCCCCAGTACGAGCGGCCCGAGGTCATCGACTACGGCACGCTCACCGAGCTGACGCTGAGCGGCGGGCTGCCGAACGCCGACGTGCCCCACGGCGTCAACGGCACGGCCAACCCGCCTTCCTGAGCCGCTCGCTGCATCCAGCAGCGCCGTAGTCGCAGCGCGCACCGCCCCGGGACGATCCGGGGCGGTGTCGCACGGTGTCGGGGGGACGCGCCGGTAGGATGACGGCGTGCACGAGCCGGTCGCGTCGCGCCCACCGCGCGTGGGATGGCGAGTCATCCCCGAAGCCGGCCTCGCCTTCCATCTCAGGCTCCTGCTCGGCGCCGAGATCATCGTCACGTACGTCCGCACCCGCCTGCGGATGCGCGGCACCGACGTGCGCACGCTCGTCGCGGCCAGCCGCGCCGGAGCGCCGCCGCCGCCCGGCGCGGTGCCCGCCGGCGCCCAGGAGCGATGGCAGGTCGCCGTCCGCCTCGGCTACGCGGTCGGGCGCACCCTGGGCGTGCTGCCGACCGACTCGCGCTGCCTCGTGCAGTCGCTGGTGCTCTCGCGGCTGCTGGCGGTCCGCGGGATCCCCAGCACGCTGGTGATCGGCGCGCACTCCCGGCCCGACTTCGCCGCCCACGCCTGGGTGGAGTACGACGGGCGTCCGGTCCTGCCCCGGCAGGGCTTCCACGAATCCCGGCTGCTCGAGCTCTGAGTCTGCGCGCACAGCTGCGGCGGCTGCGCCGCTACCGCGCGGTCGACCTGCTCGCCGAGCTGACCCGCGGGGGGCACCCGGCCGGCTACTGGCTGATGCGCGCCACCCGCCCCGCCAACCTGTTCCAGCCCTCGGTCGAGACCTACGCCGACCGCTATCCGGAGATCTTCGCGTTTGCGCGCCGGGAGCTCGGCGACGGCCCCGAGCTGGCGCTGCTGTCGTTCGGCTGCGCGACCGGCGAGGAGGTGTTCTCGCTGCGTCGCTCGTTCGCGCAGGCGCAGATCCGGGGGCTGGACATCAACCCGCTCAGCATCGCGACCGCCCGCCTCCGTCGCCGCCGCGCCGGCGACCCGCGGATGTCGTTCGCCGTCGCCGGATCGCTGCAGGCCGAGCCCGCCGGCGGCTACGACGCGGTGTTCTGCATGGCGGTGCTCCGCCACGCCGCCCTGTCTGACCCGGCGGTTGACAGCTGCGAGCGCTGGATCACCTTCCAGGCGTTTGACCGGATGACCGGCGATCTGGCGCGGTGCGTGCGCGACGGCGGCCTGCTCATCATCCAGCACAGCCACTTCCGCTTTCGCGATTCCAGCGCGGCAGGGCGCTTCGCCCTGGCCCTCAGCGTCGACAACGGCATCACGCCCGCGCAGGCTCCGTTCGGGCGCGATAACCGGCGCCTCGACGAGCCGCCGTACGGCGATGTGGTGTTCCGCAAGCTGCCGGCGGGTACGCGGTCAGCTCGCTGACCCGCGCCCGGGTGGATCGTCGTCGACGATCTCGACCAGCCGGCGATCGAGCAGCTCCCGGCACAGGGCGAGCAGATCAGCCAGCACGGTGTCCGGATCCTCTCCGTACTCGGCGGCGATCACGGCGGCCGCCTGGGCGACGTCGTCGGCCGCGTCGAGGGCGTCGAGCATCCGCCCGGCGGTGGGGTTGAGACCGTGGTAGAGGCCGGTCTGGAGGTTGAGCACCACCGTCTCGGCGACGAAGCTGCGATGGACGACGTGCTGGGGCAGGCGCAGGCGGGCGCCGAGCAGCGTCTCGCCGTCGATCGTCATGCGCTCACCAGCCGCCGGCCGGCGGCCAGCTGCCCCAGCAGCGAGTCCAGCTGGCGCGCGACCGCGGTCATCGAGAACGTCTCGACGACCCGCGCCCGGCCGGCGGCGGCCCGGCGGCGGCGCAGCTCGGGGTCGCGGCGCATCGTCTCCAGGCGCACGGTCAGCGCGCCGACGTCGCCCTCGGGGAAGACGAGCCCGCCCTCGGTGGCCGAGATCACCCACGGGATCTCGCCCGAATCAGACCCGATCACCGGCACGCCGCTCCACAGCGCCTCCACGAGGACGCGGCCGAACTGCTCGGCCCAGGTCGGGGTGGTGTGGGAGGGGAGCACGAGCACGTCCATGGCAGCGTAGGCCCCCGGCATGTCGTCGTGACGCACATCGGCGCGCAGCTCGACGCGTCCGGTTCGCGCGGCCGCCTCGGTGACCCGATCGCGCAGCGGCCCGTCGCCGACGACCAGCAGCCGGACCTCGGGGAGCGCCTCGACGGCCGCCAGCAGGTCGAGGATGCCCTTCTCCGCCACGAGGCGGCCGGCGTACCCGGCGACGAACGGCGCCGACGCGGGCCGTGGCGGCGCGGGCTCGGACTCGGTCACCGGATGGGGCACGACGGCGGTCGGGACGCCGGTCACCAGCTCGGCCGCTCGCGGCGAGCGGGCGGCGACGAGGCCGGCGCCGCGCAGCGACCCGCGGGCGAAGAACCGCGCAGGGGCGGGCAGCCTGCGCTTCAGGTTCTCGTCCTGGGCGACGGCGAACGGCACTCCGGCCCGGCGCAGCGCGGTGCCCCACTGCCAGGCCGAGGCCGAGAACGGCTCCTGCTCCAGGAACGCCACGGCAGGCGCCACCGCGGCGATGATCGACGCCACCCGCGCGCGATACAGATGGCGTTGAGGCCGGCCCGCCATGATCACCGCCACGCGCCGGCCGCGCGCCGCCAGCTCCGGCAGGAAGCGGGTCGCGTAGCGGTGGCTGCCGAAATCGTCGATCCAGTGTGATGGGATCACGAGGTGCACCTCCCAGCCGAGCTCGTCCAGCGCCGCATAGACGATCTGGTTGGCGGTGACCGAGGCCGGATGGCTGACGACGAGCAGTCGCCGGCCGGCGTCGGGCGGGGAGGCGGGACGTGGCATCGGCGCGTCGCCGGTCGGCGGGGTCGTCGGGGTCATCGCGGCGTCGCCAGCAGGTGCGCCCAGGGGGGCACGTTCTCGATCGTCGTGTCGGGCATCTCGACGGCGCGGACGTCGTAACCCGCTGCGCGCAGGACCCGGTCGACCTGGATCTGGGTACCGTGGCACTCGCACAGGATGACCGGCCGCGACGTCGCCAGCAGCCGCTCGGCACCGGCCAGGGCGGCGAGCTCGCTGCCCTCGATGTCGAGCTTGATCACCGCGGGCGCGCCGTGCTCGGCGGCCCATGCGTCCATCGTGACCACGGGCACGATCGTCGTTCCGGTGTCGCTGAGCCGGCCGGTCAGGCTGGAGATCGTGTCGAAGTGCGCCCATCCCGGCTCCCGGCCGACGGCCGCGCCGACGACCGAGATCGAGACGTCGTTGCGGGCGGCGTTGATCGCGATCTGCGCGGCGTTGCCGGGGTTGGGCTCAAACGCGGTCACGCTGCCCTGCGGCCCCACCGCCCGTGCGCCGATCAGGCCGAACCAGCCGATGTTGGCTCCCACATCCCACAGCGCGTCGCCGGGCCGCAGGGAGCTCAGCAGCGCGTCCTCGACCTCGGGCTCCACCCGGGACACGAGGCGGGTCATCGTCGAGTCGCCGACGCTGACGCGCATCCCGCGGGCGGGACCGCGCAGCACGGGCACGCCGACGTGCCGTGCCGGACGAGTGACCCGCCGCGCCAGCTGCGCCAGCAGCGGATGGCCTCGGAGATATCCATTGGCCCGCGTGACCAGCGTCACGCCGAGACCCGTGCCCGCGTTGCGACCGCCATGCCCGGCCCGGCGCGGCGGCGCGGCGTCTCGTCGCGCTGCAGATGGGTCACCAGCCAGTAGCTGAGCGCGCCACCGGCAAACCAGGTGTAGGGAGCGTAGGGAGAGGTGTCGGTGGTCGTCGACGCCACCCACATCGTGGCCAGCGCGAAGAAGCCGGCCAGCAGCGCGGCGACGAAGATCCGGGTGTCGGGCTCCAGCCGCCGCACCCGCGTGACGCCGAGCCACAGCAGGCGCAGGTAGAAGCCCGCGACGAGCAGCAGCCCGGGGATCCCGAGCTCGGACAGCAGGAAGGTCGGCTCGGTCTCGGCGTTGCTGCCGGTGTTGCCGCCGCCGGCGAACTCGGCCGCCGGGCCGCTGGAGCCCAGGCCGTTGCCGAGCGGGTACTTGGTGAAGAACGTCGGGATCAGCGACAGCGAGCTGCCGCGGTCGGCGTTCGTCGTGGCGGCGATCTTGCTCGGCGTGATCGTCGCGTAGCGGTCGAACACGCCCGCCCCGGCGACGCTCGAGATGTAGGCGACGACCGCCACCAGCGCCGCCAGGCCGAACACGACCCCCATCAACGTGGGGACGAGTCTTCGCGCGGTCGTGGCCAGGCAGATGTAGGCCACCAGCGCGATCAGCGACGCCACCAGCACGGCTCGGCTCTCCCCGCTGACGATCGCCAACGGCGGGCCGAGGCATAACAGCAGCGCGAACCGGCCGACGGTCCGGCGGGTCGCCAGCGCGACGAGCGCGAGGGCGCCGCCGAGCGCCAGCATGCCCCAACCGCCGCCCACCCCGGAGTCGTCGCCCAGCCCGAACGGTCGCGTGCGCGCCGCCCCGCTGGAGGTGTAGAACACCCGCGCCGAGACCTGGTTGACGCCGGTGCCCGTGCCCTCGATCCGCGCCGCGTAGCCGGGTCCCCATGCGGACAGCTGCGCGGGGGTCAGGTCGAGCTGGATCGCGCCGACGATGCCGTTGGCGGCGGCGATCACCACCAGGATCATGAAGAACGCCCGCAGGCGCTTGGGCGTCTGCAGCACGGCGTAACCGACGAAGAACAGCGGGACGAACTCGAGGTGCGGTCGCAGCGCGCCCAGCGTGTGCACGAGGCTGCCGTCGGCCGGATTGGCGATCTGGGCGAGGACCAGCACGGTGAACGCCAGCGGCCAGCCGCTCAGCGGCGGCAGCGACAGCCGCCGGCGCTGCAGGACGGCGCGGGCGAGGAAGCCGAGCTCGATCGCGAACAGCAGCGCATCGCGGCCGAGCGTGATCACCGACGAGTTGGTGCGGAGCTTCAGGAAGCCGTCGAGCAGCCCCAGGTAGAGCAGGAAGACGACGAGCGGCCCGTCCATGCTCTCGCTGAAGAACATCCACACCGCGATCCCGATGCCAGCCGCCAGCCCGACCGCGACGGTGACGCTCGGCGCTGCCACCCGCGTCGCCGCCAGGAACGCGATCGCGCCCACCGTCACGAACGTCGCGGTCTGCAGCAGCGCGCGCGGGCCGGCCGACGGACCGGCGGCCGGCATTCGCTCGGAGAGGATGCTCACGACGCGGGAGGCGGCTGACCACTCAGCCCGAGGCGGGCACGTCGGCCTCGGGCAGATCGATCTCGGCGGCGGCGTGATTGCGACGGTTGCCGTGGCTGTGGGACGGCGGCGAGTACGCGTAGCCGTAGGACGCCATGTCGTCGGCGATGTTGTTGGCCACGACCCCGAGCACCTCCGCTCCGTGCAGCCGCTCGACGGTCCGGCGCAGCCGCGCCGCCGCCGGATAGGTCGTGCGCCCGGCGCGGACGACGACGACGACTCCGTCGACGATGCTCAGCATCGGCAGCGCGTCGCTGACCGACAGCAGCGGCGTGGAGTCGATCAGCACGATGTCGTTGCCCTCCGCCAGGTCGGTCAGCACCGGCAGCAGGCGGTGGCTGGTCAACAGCGCGGTCGGATCGCGCTCGGCCATGCCGGCGACGGCCACCTGGAGGCTGCCGGCGGCGAACGCCGGGTTGGCGTCGTCGTCGACGTACTGCAGGTTGACGTGCGAGCCGCTGTCGAGGGCCTCGCTGATGCCGGGGGCGCGCAGCAGGCTGAGGCGGTCGGCGAGCACGGGGTGGCGCAGATCGGCCTCGACGACGGCGACGCGCGCCCCGGCGGCGCGGTAGCTGAGCGCGAGATTGCGCACGACCGTCGACTTGCCCTCGCCGGGCAGCGCGCTGGTGACCATGATCAGCTTGCCGTCACCGCGGATCTGAGCGCGCGCCAGGTCGAGGTTGACCCGCAGGGTGCGACACGGCTCCTGCAGGTCGGTGGGGATCTCGAGCCGGCGATTGGCGCCGCGCGCCTGGGGGACGGTGGCGATCACCGGAAGGTCGAACAGCGTCTCGACGTCCTCCAGGCGCCGCACGCGCCGGTCGGTCCGGTCGAACAGGTAGGAGGCGATGATGCACAGCACGAACGCGAGCACCGCGGCGAACAGCGCATCGCGGGCGGGCTTGGGCGAGATCGGCGAGCCGGGGACGTCGGCCGGGCTGACCTGCTGGCCGACGGAGTTGGGGGCGACGGTGTCGGCCTCCAGCGACGCGATCTCGTCCTGCAGCGCCGTGCGCTCCTCCGAGCTGGCGCCGGTGGCCACCGCGGTGGCGAGCTGGGCCTTGACCGACGCCAGCGCCTGCTGGCCGCTGCGATTGAGCGCGTTGCGGCGGTTGCGCAGGTACTGCCGGGCGAACGCGTTGGCGATATCGGCGGCGAGCGTGGGGCTGGAGCTCGACGCCGAGATCGTCATGAAGTCGTCGGTCGTCGACGGGCTCGCGGTGACGCTGTTGAGCAGCTGGGTGGGCGTGTAGCCGACGCGGAGCTGCTGGGCGACGGCCAGCGCCACCGCCGGCGTCGTCACGAGCGAGGCGTCGTCGGCGACCGTGCGCGGGCCCTGCTCGAAGCCCGGGTTGATGACCTGCTCCAGCTGGGACTGGCCGACGTAGACGTCGGTGAAGGTCTCATACACCTTCGGCTTGCGGCTGCTGTAGGCGTACGCTCCGGCGCCGGCGATCACGACGATCAGCACGATCACGTACTTGAAGCGCCAGACCGGGCGCAGATAATCGAGGAAGGTCAGCTCCCCGCCGGGCTGGCCGCCGTCCCTCATGTCCTCGTCATCCCGTCGTCGGAAGTGGGCAGGGCGCCAAGGATAGAGATCGCCTTGGGCGGCGTGTGGCCCGCGGCCGCACCCGCTCCAGGCCGGCTGTGATGGCGGAGAAACAAGGAAAACCCCCGGGGCGATGCCTGTCGGTGTTGAACTGGTTCGAGCATTGCGGCGGTGACGCCCTCGTGGCTCGCCGTCGTGGCTGGACCGCTGACTCGGCTCGCGGCTGTGACGTTGGCCTCCCGCGTGACGGCGATTATGCCAGCCCGAGGCTCGCGGCCGCGACAGCACCGCGCCGCCCTCCGAGCACTGTAGCGCGTGGGCGGCATGGTGAAACCCGCCCGGGCGTCACGCGCCGGACGCGATCGACGGCGGTCAGGCCAGCGAGGCCCACAGCGGCCGCAGCCGGGCCGCCAGCGCCGCCTCGGAGAAGCTGTCGGTGAACGCCCGGGCCGCCTCGCGCGATCCCGGCAGCACCGAGCGGATCGCGGCCGCCAACGACGATCCGGGGCGCCAGGCGGCGCCCGCGCCGAACCGCGTCAGCGGCTCGGCCCAGCCCGAGCTGACGCCGCTGACGACCGGCAGCCCGGCCGCGACCGCCTCCAGCACCGCGACCGGGGCCGCGTCGAACACGGTGGGGGCGACGACCACGTCGCACGCCGCCAGCACGTCGCGCATCCGCACGTATCCCAGTCCCGGGCGCGCCCCGAAACGCAGCTCCTGTGATCGGGGCCCGGCGCCGAGCACGGTGAGGCCGGCGCCGTGCGCGAGCGCGAGGACGTCGGCGACGCCCTTGCGCGGGTCGTTGCCGCCGAAGTAGCCGACGACCGGCTGGTCCTCGTCCACGTCCCACCGTCGGCGCGCCGCCGCGCGTTCCCCGGCGCCGATCGGATCCCACGCGGGCGCCGGGGGCGGCAGGATGTCCCCGCCCTCCGGGGCCCCGTACAGGCGCGTGAACTCGTCGCGCAGGAAGCCCGAGACGAACGTCACGCGGGTGGCGGGCGGACGGTGGCGGTAGGACCAGGCGTCGACGCGCACGACGAGCTGCTCCTGCACGCGGCGGGCCCGTCCGACGGGGCCGTCGGCGGGCTCGCGCAGGCCGTGGCGCTCGGCGCCCTCGGCGAGGTGGTGGCAGGTGAAGACGTCGGCCGCCGCCATCAGCAGCGGCGCGTGGGCGTGCACCACCGCGCCCGACAGATCCTCGGCGCGCAGGCGCCGGCGGGCATCCCACGCCCACCGCTGGTTGGCGATCAGGGCCGGCAGCCGGTGGTGGCGGAGCACCGGGATCAGCTGCGCCTCCGGGAAGGCGCCATCGACGTCGTCGCCGACGAGCGTCAGCCGCCATCCGGACGCCAGCGCGATCCGCGCCATCGCCGCGGCGACGCGGCCCATTCCGGTCGATCCCCCGATCGAGTCGTGCACCAGCACGAGGCGCGTCTTGGCACCGGAGCGGTCAGGGCGCGACACGGCGCGATCGTATCCGGCGGGCCGTCGGCCGGCCGCTACGATGGCCGCGCATGCGCACGACGGCCGAGCAGCGCCAGCACGACTTCTATACCGCGACGGCCGAGGAATACCAGCAGGGCTGGGCCGGCGACACCGGGCCCCACAGCACGGCGCTCGCGTTCGTCTCCTCGATGATCGACGGCTACGGCTATCGCAGCGTGCTCGATGTGGGGTCCGGGACCGGGCGCGGCCCGGCGCACTTCCTCGCCCGGCACCCGTCGCTGGAGGTTCGCGGCGTCGAGCCGGTGCGGGCGATGATCGACCAGGCCGAGCGGGTCTCCGGCGTGCCGGCGGGATGCATCGTCGAGGGTCGCGGGCAGGCGCTGCCGTTCGCCGACGACAGCTTCGACGTCGCCTGCGAGTTCGGGATCCTGCACCACGTGCCCGACCCGCAGACCGTCGTCGCGGAGATGACGCGGGTCGCCCGGCGCGCCGTGTTCATGTCCGACGCCAACCGCTTCGCGCTCGGCGGCCGCCTCGCCCGGGCGGTGCGCTACGCGATCTACCGCTCGGGCGCCTGGCCGGTGTTCAGCTGGGTCCGCACCCGCGGTCGCGGATACCTCGTGCTGGAGGGCGACGGTGTCTGCTACTCCTACAGCGTCTACGACTCGCTGCCCGTGCTCGAGCGCTGGGCCGACCGGATCTTCCTCGTGCCGACGTCGCCCTCGCCGGTGGGATGGTTTCACCCGCTGTTCGGGTCCGTGCACGTGCTCGTCTGCGCCGTGCGCGACTCCTGACCGGTCGGCCTGCCGGGTGGTTGCGGGCCTTAAGGTCCCGGCGATGAACGCCCCCCCGCCCGCGAAGCGCGCCGTTCGCTTCGACGCGGTGGTGGCGCGCCTGACCGCGGTCAACCTCCTGCCGACCGCGCTGGCCGCCGTCACCTCGCCGATTCTCGCCCGGGCGCTGGGCCCGGCGGGCCGGGGGCAGGTGGCGGCGGTGTTCGCGATCCTGACGCTGTCGCCGTGGATCACCGAGCTGGGGATGAGCGCGTTCCTCAGCCGGGAGCACGCGCGCCGCGGGACCCCGCTCGGGGAGCTGCTCGGCTCGACGATGGCGATCACGCTGGCCGGCGCGTTCGTCGGCGTGGTGCTGGCCGTCCCGCTCGCCCATCTGATCGGCCACGGGCGCCACACCGTCACCGAGTTCCTGGAGATCGGCCTGTTCCTGCTGCCCGCGAGCGTC
The DNA here is from genome assembly GCA_049509055.1 of Solirubrobacteraceae bacterium. Taxonomy (GTDB): domain Bacteria; phylum Actinomycetota; class Thermoleophilia; order Solirubrobacterales; family Solirubrobacteraceae; genus Palsa-465. The sequence continues at coordinate 19,839 of JBELAG010000009.1, read as the reverse complement.
TTCAGCCAGACCCTGTACGGGATCGCGATCGCCGACCGGCGCTGGAGCGTGATCGTCGCCTCGCGGCTGCTCAACGCCGGCGGGCCGGCGGCGACGATCGTCGTGCTGAGCCTCGCCGGCCGCCTCACCGTCGCCACCGCCGCGGCGACCTACGTCGTCTGGGGGCTCGTCGCCAGCCTCCCGTTTCTCGTCTCGCTGCGCGGATCGCGACCGTGGAGCTTCTCCTCCTGGACCGCCCGGGTCGGGCTCGCCTTCGGCGTGCGCAGCTGGCTGTCCTCGCTCGCCAACGCCGGCAACACGCAGCTCGATCAGGTCCTGATGGCGGGGCTGGTCAGCTCTCGCCAGCTCGGCCTCTACTCGCTGGCGGTGACGCTCGCCACCGCGTCGGCGGCGCTGATAGCCGCGACCACCAACGCGCTGACCCCGCGGATCGCCACCGGCGAGACCGAGCTGGTCGCACGGGCGTGCCGGGTGACGCTGCTGCTCGTCATCGTCCTCGCGCTGGCGGTCAGCCTGATCAGCCCGCTCGCGGTGCCGTTCATCTTCGGCGACAGCTTCCGGCCGATGATCCCGATGCTCGTCATCCTGCTCGCCGCCAGCGCCTTCTACATGCCCGGCCAGGTGCTGGGCGCCGCGCTCGTCGCCGGCGGCAACCCCGCGGCGGCGGCCCGCGGCCAGACCGCCGGCCTGGTGCTCACCGTCCCCGCGCTGATCATCGTGCTGCCGTTCGCCGGCGGGATCGGGGCGGCGTGCGTCAGCCTCGCCTCCTATGCGCTGAGCTTCGCGCTCATCCTGACCGCCGCCGCGCGCACCTTTCACCAGCCCTATCGCGGCCTGCTGGTGGTCAATCGGGCCGACGCCCGCTGGCTGCGCGAGCGCTGGATCGCCCGCCGGTCGCCGGCGACCTGAGCTAGTGTGGCGCGATGCGCGACGCCCTCGTCCGCCTGCTGGGATGGCGCGCGCTGTTCCTCCACGGCGACCCGCTCGTCTGGGATCGCTACCGGTGGCTGCGCCGCCATCTCGGGCGCGCGGTCGCCGGCGACCGCCGGCCGCGGACGCTGGACGCCGGGTGCGGCAACGGCGGGTTTGCGATCTTCGCCGCCGCCGAGGGTCACGAGGTGCTGGGGATCTCCGACACCGAGCGCGAGCTGGCCGACGCCCGCCGCCGCGCCCAGCTGCTCGGCATCGACCACGTTGCCTTCGAGGTGCACGACCTCCGCGAGCTGGACTCCCTGCCCGCGCCCCCCGAGCCCTACGACAACGTCATCTGCCTGGAGGTCATCGAGCACGTGATCGACGACGTCGCCGTGCTCCGGGCGCTCGCCCGGCGCACCCGGACGGGCGGCCGGCTGCTGCTCAGCACTCCCACCGCCGAGCACCGTCCCCAGTATCTGGAGATGCGCCACCAGACGGCGGTCGAGGACGGGCGCCACGTGCGCTACGGCTACTCGCCGGCGCAGCTGCGCCGGGTCGTCGAAGCGGCGGGCTTCAGCGTCGCCCAGCTGGAGGGGGTGGGGGGAATCCTGATGCAGACCGTGACCGACGTCCAGCGCCGGCTCAACCAGACCAGCGGCGCGCTCGGGTGGGCGCTGACGCTGCCGCTGCGCGCGCTGCGGGTGATCGACCCGTTCGTCACCCGCCGGACGGGCGCCGCCCACCTCAGCTACGGCGTCGTCGCCACCAAGGTCCGCGACACGTAGGCCCCGGGTCCGGGCGACCGGGCGCGAGAAGGCGGGTCCTCTAGCATGCCGCCCCCATGTGCGGGATCTGCGGCTCAACGTCCACGACATCCGCCGCGGAGGCGGCGGCCATCAACGCCGCCATGGTCCACCGCGGGCCCGACGATGACGGGATCTACACCGACCCCCGGGGCCGCCTGTCGCTGGGCGCGCGGCGGCTGAGCATCATCGACCTGGCGGGGGGCCACCAGCCGCTGCGCAACGAGGACGGCACGGTGTGGGCGGCGCTCAACGGCGAGATCTACAACAGCCCGAGCCTGCAGGAGCACCTGCGCGGCCGCGGTCACCGGTTTCACTCCCACACCGACACCGAGACGCTCGTGCACCTCTACGAGGAGTACGGCGACGATCTCGTCCACGCGCTGGAGGGCATGTTCGCCTTCGCGGTGTGGGACGAGACGCGCGGCCGGCTGCTGCTCGCCCGGGACCGCTTCGGCGAGAAGCCGATGTTCGTGCGGCGCCGTGATCGCGGCCTGGTGTTCGCCTCCGAGCTGACCGCGCTGCTGACCGTCGCGCAGCGCCGGCCGGCGCTCAACCTCGACGCCGTGGACAGCTACATGGTGTTCGGCTACGTGCCCGGCCCGGAGACGATCGTCGAGGGCGTGACGCAGCTGCCGCCCGGCCACCTGCTCACCTGGGAGGCCGGCGAGCCCGCCGCCTCGCCGCGGCCGTACTGGTCGCCGCGGCGCCTGGGCGCCGACGCGGCTGCCGGCGAGGGCGATCTGGTCGCCGAGACGCGGCGGCTGCTGGAGCGCTCGATCGCGCGCACGCTGGTCTCCGACGTGCCGGTCGGGGTGTTTCTCAGCGGCGGGGTCGACTCGGGGCTGATCGCCGCGCTGGTCACCGCCGCCGCGCCCTCGCCGCCACCCACGTTCACCGTCGGCTACGACGTGGGGGAGGTGTCGGAGTTCGTCAACGCCCGGCAGACGGCCGCGCACCTGGGCACCGACCACCACGAGCTGGTGCTCGACGAGGCGGATGTCGCCCGGCGGGCCGTGTCGGTGCTGGCCCGGATCGACCAGCCGCTGGCCGATCCGGCGCTGATCCCGTTGCACGCCGTCTCCGAGCTCGCCCGGCGCCACGTCAAGGTCGTCGTCGGCGGCGAGGGCGCAGATGAGCTGTTCGGCGGGTATCCCCGATACCGATGGCTGATGCGCGCGCAACGTCTCGAGCAGCTGGTGCCCGCCGGATTGGCGGGCGCGGGCGCCCGCGCGCTGTCGATCGACCGGCTCGGCAGCCGCGGCCTGCGCCTGTCGCAGGTCGTGCGTCGCCAGAGCACGCTGGAGCGCAGCCTCGACTGGGTGACGGCGGGCCGCCGTCACCAGCGCCCGGCGCTGTACGGGCCGGCGCTGCGCTCGCGAGCGGGCGCGAGCGGCCCCTGGGACGACCTCGTCCCGCGGTCCAACGGGCACCTGCCCGACCTCGACCCCAGCTCGGCGATGGAGCTCGACCAGCGCCACTGGCTGCCCGACGACGTGCTGTTCAAGGCCGACCGCGCCGGCATGCTCAACTCGCTGGAGATCCGGACTCCGTACCTGGCGCGCGAGCTGGCCGAGTTCGCCAACGGCGTGCCGACGCTCACCCACCTGGCGGGCGACGGCAAGGCGCTGCTGCGGGCGGTGCTGCGCCCCTACGTCGACCGGCCGGGGCGCCGCTGGCGCAAGACCGCCTTCCGGGTCCCCGGCGGCGACTGGCTGCGCCGACCGCTGGCCCCGGCGCTCGCCGATCAGATCCGCGGCGGGACGCTGGTCAGCGAGGGCCTCGTCGACCGCGAGTTCCTGCACAGGACCGCCGGCGAGCACGCCGGCGGGGAGGACCGCACCTCGATCCTGTGGCCGGTGCTCGCGCTCGGACTGTGGCTGGACCAGTACGCGGGCCGCACGTGACCCCGGGCGGGCGGCGGTCGGTTCTCGTCATCACGCCTGACTTTCCGCCGGCCAGCGGCGGGATTCAGGTGTTCAACCACCGCATCGTCGCGGCGCTGGAGCAGCTGGAGCCGACCGTCGTCACGCTCGCCGAGCCAGGCGCGGCCGGATTCGACGCCCGCCAGCCGTTCGCGGTGCGCCGGGTCCGGATGCCCGGGCCGCGGCCGGGGGCGATCGCCGCCCTCAACGCGCGCGCCGTCGCCGCCGCCCTGCGCCGCCGGCCCGACGTGGTGCTCAGCGCCCACATCGTCGCCGCCCCGGCGGCCGCCGCGCTGCGCCGCCATCTCGGCGTCCCGTTCGCGCAGTGCTTCTATGCCGACGAGATCGAGGCCCGGCCCGCGCTCGCGAGGTTCGCGGCGACGCGCGCCGACCGGATCGTGGCGATCAGCGCCCACACCCGCGAACTGGTGATCGCCGCCGGCGCCGATCCGCAGCGGGTCGTGGTGATCCATCCCGGCGTCGATCTCCCGCCGCCCGGGCGCCCGCCCGCCGACCGCGACCCCGCGCAGCCGCCGACGGTGCTGACGATCTCCCGCCTGCAGGAGCGCTACAAGGGCCACGACGTGATCCTGCGGGCGCTGCCGCTGGTGCGCGCCAAGCTGCCCCGGGCGCGGTGGCGGATCGTCGGCGACGGACCGCTGCGACCGATGCTCGAGGCGCGCAGCCGGGCGCTGGGGCTCGATCTCGAGGCGGTTTCGTTCCTCGGGCGTCTCACCGACGAGGCCCGCGACGCGGAGCTCGACCGGGCCGACGTGATGTGCATGGTGAGCCGGGTGGCCGCCGGCGCCTACGCGGGCGAGGGCTTCGGGATCGCCTACCTGGAGGCCGGCGCGCACCGCCTGCCGGTCGTGGCCGGGGCGGCCGGCGGGGCGCTCGACGCGGTCACCGACGACGAGACCGGGATCCTCGTCGACCCCGAGGATCACGTCGCGGTCGCCGAGGCGCTGGTCGCGGTGCTGACCGATCGCCGGCTCGCCGCCCGCCTCGGCGCCGCGGGGCGAGCGCGCGCGCAGCGGTCAGGCTGGGCTCAGACCGCCCGCCGCGTCGAGCGCGAGCTGCGGGAGCTGGTGGCGTGAGGGTCCTCTACGTCAACCACATCGGCGCGGTGAGCGGGGCGGAGCGCTCGCTGCTGGATCTGATGGCGGCCGCGCGCGCGCAGGACGACGTGCGGCTGGCGTGCCCGTCCGGTGGACCGCTGGCCGGGGCGGCGCGCGCGCTCGGGATCGACGTCGACACGATCGCGCCCACCGAGGGCAGCCTCAGGCTGCACCCCGCAGAGACGCCGCGGGCGATCCTGCGGATGGGCGCCGCCGGTTGGCAGGTCGCCCGCCACGCGTGGCGGATGCCGGCCGACGTGATCCACGCCAACTCGATCCGGGCCGGCCTGTTCGCCGGTCCGGCCGGCCGCGCGCTCGGGATCCCGGTCGTCGTGCACGTGCGCGACCGGCTTCCGCGCTCGGCGGTGGCCGACCTCTCGCTGCGACTCGTCGCCGCTGCCGCGACGACGGTGATCGCCAACTCCCTGTACACCGCCGATGGCGTGCGGGCGGTGACCGCGGGCGGCCGGCTGCGGGTCGTCCACAACGGGGTCGATCTGGCGCGCTTTGATCGCGCGCGAGCCGCTCCGGCGGCGGCGCGGCAGCGATTGGGGATCGATCCGGACGCGTTCGTGATGGCGGTCGTCGGGCAGATCACGCCGTGGAAGGGGCAACGCGAGGCGGTCGCGATCCTGGCGGCGCTGCGCGCGGCCGGTCGCGACGTCCGACTGCTGATCGTCGGCGAACCGAAGTTCGTCGCGGCGGCGACGCGCTACGACAACCGCGCCTACGCCGCCGAGCTGGAGCGTGACATCGCCCGGGGAGCGCTCGCCGGCGCCGTCTCGCTGTTCGGCGAGCGCGACGACATCCCGCAGATCATGAGCGCGCTCGACGCGCTGCTCGTCCCCTCCTGGGAGGAGCCGTTCGGGCGCGTGGTGGTGGAGGGCATGTCGCTCGGGCTCGTCGTCGTGGCGACGAGCATCGGCGGACCGGCGGAGATCATCCGCGACGGAGTCGACGGATTCCTGCTGGAACCGCGGCAGCCGGAGCGCTGGGTGGGCACGCTCGCCGGGCTGATCGATGCCCCCCGACGCCGGGCCGAGCTGGGCGAGGCCGCGCGCCGGCGCGCCACCGGGTACTCGTTGGACACACATCTGGCCAACGTGCGCGACATCTATGCTGGGGCGGCGCGTGATGTCTGAGGCCCGCGGGGACCAACCAGTGCTGGTGCACGACTACCTCCTGGTGATGCGGGGGGCGGAGCGCACGTTCGCCGCCATGTCCGACATCTGGCCGTCCGCTCCGGTGGCCGCCCTCATGTACGACGAGCGGGTCTTCCGCCGCCGGTTGGCGGGCCACCCGGTGGTCACCTCGCCGCTGCAGCGGCTCGGCGCCACCCAGTCGTCGTTCCGGCAGCTGCTGCCGCTGATGCCGTGGGCGGCCGACAGGCTCGACGTCTCCGGCCACCGGCTCGTCGTCTCGTCCTCCAGCGCCTTCGCCCACGGGGTGTCCCCGGACCCCGGCGCCGTCCACGTCTGCTACTGCCATACCCCGTTTCGCTACGCCTGGTATGAGCGCGACGCCGGCCTTGCCCAGACCCCGCGCCTGGCGCGCCCGTTCGTGTCGATGACGCTGGAACGAATCCGGCGCTGGGACCGGCGCAAGGCCGCCCGGCCGACGTCCTACATCGCCAACTCCCGCATCACGCAGGAGCGGATGCGGGTGTTCTGGGGCGTCGACGCCCCGGTCATCCATCCCCCGGTGGAGGTGGCGAGGTTCGCTCCCGGCCAGCCCGAGGACTACTTCCTCGTCGTCAGTGAGCTCGTGCGCCACAAGCGCGTCGATCTGGCGCTGGAGGCCGGGCGCCGCGCCGGGGTCCGGATCAAGGTCGTCGGCGGCGGCGCCGACGAGCAGCGGCTGCAGGCGCTCTACGGCGACCACGCGGACTTCCTCGGACGACTCGACGACGTCCGGCTGGCCGACCTGTACTCCCGCGCGCGGGGCCTGGTGATGCCCAACGTGGAGGAGTTCGGGATCGCCGCCGTCGAGGCCCAGGCCTCCGGCCGGCCGGTGATCGCCGCGGCGGCGGGTGGCGCGCTGGAGACGGTGATCGGCGAGCGCACCGGCGTGCTCGTGCCGCCGGGCGACGTCGATGCGATGGCCGCCGTGCTCGGCGACGACGAGCTCGCGCGGTTTGACCCCGCCGCGGCGGTGGCCAACGCCCAGCGCTTCTCCGTGCAGGCGTTTCGCGACGCGATCCGCGATCACGTCGCCGTGGCGCTCGGCGAGCGCTCGCCGGCGGTGGCCGAACCGCTGACCCGCTGACCCGCTGACCCGCTGACCCGCTGATCGTCCAAACGTCCACCGGCGGTCGGTGGGCTGCAGCCCCTCGGGGCGAGGGACGAAGCAGCGGCCATGCGCCGGTTGTCCCTCCTTGGGTCCGTGGCTGCGCTGTGCCTGATCAGCGCCGCGACCGCGGCCGCCGCGACCGCCGCGACCGCGCGCGCGGCGACCGGCGCCACCGGCGCGTGGCGCACGCTGAGCGATCCGATCGACCCCGCCCAGCTCACCGATCTCGGTGACGGGCAGAGCTCGCAGATGCTGCAGCCGTGGCGCTCGTCGCTGACCACCCGCCCGGCGACGGCGCTGCAGGACGCGATCGGGATCAACTTCAACGTGACCCCGTCGGAGGCCGACGCGACCGCCCGGCTGCTGGCCGACAGCGGGGTGCACCGCGTCCGGCTGGAGATCGGCTGGAGCGAGATGAGCGACTCCGACCCGTCGCAGCTGGCCGATCCGGCGGCCTGGGCGACCGATATCCAGGCATTTCGCCAGTACGGGCTGCGGCCGCTGATCCTGCTCAACGCCAACTCCGGGATGCCCGGCCCGGGTCTGTCGTTCGCGCTGACGCTGACCGCGCCGGCGCCCGCCGGCGCGACCACCGTCGAGCTCGACGCGGGCAGCGCCGCGGCCGTCGTGCCCGGACTGACCGGGATCGACTCGGTTGACGCCGCCGGCAACCCGATGGCGGCCGGGGTGCTGATCACCTCGGTCAGCGGCGATGGCGTGGCGACGCTGTCGCGACCGCTGCCGGCGGGTCTGGCGGCCGGAGCGGTGCCCGCCACGACGCTGCGCTACGCCCCATTCGCCAAGCCCCAGCTGAGCGACGGCTCGCCCAATCCCCGCTTCGCGCAGACGATGGCGGGCTGGCTGCAGTACGTGCAGGCGGTGTGTGACTTCGTTCGCGGCCAGTACGGATCCGACGACTTCGACGTCGAGGTGTGGAACGAGCTGAGCTTCGGCTCGGCCTTCCTCGACGAGTCCAACTACTTCTCGCCGGTGCCGGATCCCGGCGCCACCGGCAACACCGACGACGCGATCCTGGCCGGCACCGTGGCGATCCTGTCGGACCCCGCCAACGGGCTCACCGACGTCAGGATCGGCGACGGCTTCGCCAACCAGACGCCGTTCGTGTCGGGCGCGAGCGAGCCGGCCGGAGTCGCCGCGATCGACAAGCACCTGTACCAGGGACCGGTCGGCTACGCCGGGTACGGGCGCATGTTCATGCCCGAGTACTTCCTCACCGGCGTCCCGAGCGCGCCGGTGATCCGCGATCTCAGCCCGATCCAGACCTCGCTGGACGGCGTTGCGCACGGCGCCGGCACCCATCCCGCCGGCGGCGCCCCGCCCGCCCTGTGGATCACCGAGGCCAACCTCGACGCCGACACCGCGCAGGGCAACGGCATGCCGGCGGCCGACATCCCCGAGTTCCAGGCCAAGGCCGCGCTGCGCTACTACACCGCCTACGCCTCGGAGGGCGCCCAGGCGATCGATCTCTACGCCGCCTCGTGGCCGCCCGACGACGCCGGCTGGGGGCTGATCCCGCGCAGCTTCTTCGCGGCGGTCGACGCCGATCCGTCGGGCTATCCCGGCGACGGCGCGGGCGGGCTGACGATGCGCGCGCTGGCGCGGATGTCCTTCACGCTCGCCGGCGCGCAGCCGATCGCCGACCCACGGGCGCTCCGGCTCGACGCCGTCTCCAGCGACAGCGTCGCCACCCAGTTCGGCAACGGGGAGTCGGGCCGGCCGACGCTCCCCAACCGCGACGTGCTGGCGTTCTTCCCCTTCCAGGTCAGCGCGCACCGGTTCGTCAGCTCGGTCTACGTGATGACCCGCGACCTCACCCACGACTACGGCCCCGATCCCGAGCCGGGCCAGACGTCGTATGACCTGCCGCCCGAGAGCTTCCGGCTGACGATCGGTGGCGTCGACGCCGCCCAGGCCACCGTCTCGCTGCTCGATCCGCTCACCGGGGCCCAGCGGCCGGCGACGATCGTCGCGCGGGTCGGCTCGCGGATCGTCGTCTCGCTCGCGGTCACCGACTCGCCGCAGATGCTGACGATCGACGACAGCCCGTCCAACGCGCTGGCCCGCTCGGCGACCGCGGGCGCGGATCCTCGGCCGCGGAGTTGTGCGAATCGCCGGCGCTCGCCCGGGCACGCTGCGGATCCCGATCACGGGTGCCGCCGTCGCCTGGCTGCGCGCCCATCGCCCGGGCCGCCTGGTCGTGGTCGGGCGCGCCGGGCGCGCGAGCGTCACCCGGTCGCTGACGCTCGCCTGACCGCTCGTCAGAGCTCGGTTCAGCGCCCGGGAGGTCGTCTACCGTAGGTCGCCGATGCACGCGATGACGCGCCCGCGCCGGCTGATCGTCCTCGGCGCCGCGGTGATCGCGGTGATCGTCGGCGCGATCGTGCTGACCGGTCCGCCCGCCCGGCGCTGGTATGTCCTGCGCGACCCGATCGACCCCCGGCAGTTGACCGAACTGCCGTTCGGCACGCGATCGCACTGGCTGCAGCCGTGGCGCTCGTCGCTGACGACGCGGCCGGCGACGGCGCTGCAGGACGCGATCGGCATCAACTTCGACGTGACGCCCGCCCAGGCCGGCGCGACCGCGCGGCTGCTGGCCGACAGCGGCGTGCGGCGGGTCCGGATCGAGTTCCCGTGGAGCGAGATGAGCTACGCGCAGCCGACGCAGATCAGCCCGGCGGCGGTGACGGAGTGGACCGCCGAGATCGACGCCTTCCGGCGCTACCACCTGCGGCCGCTGATCCTGCTCAACGGCAACTCCGGGATGCCCGGGCCGGGGGTGCCGTACGAGCTGACGCTCGCGGCGCCGGCGCCCGCGGGGGCGACGACGGTGCAGCTGACCCCGGCCAGCGCCTCGCCGGTCGTGCCCGGGCTGACCGGCTTCAACGTGACCGACAGCGCCGGCTACCCGATGGCGGCGGGGGTGATCATCACGAGCATCACCGCCGCCGGGGCGGCCACGCTGTCGCGCCCGCTGCCGGCGGCGCTGGCGGCCGGCCCGGTGCCGGCGACGACGCTGCGCTACGCGCCGTTCTCGCCGCCGCAGCTCGCCGACGGGTCGCCCAACCCGCGCTTTGAGCAGACGCTCGCCGGCTGGCTGGGCTACGTCAAGGCGGTCTGTGACTTCGTCCGCTCGACCTACGGCTCCGACGAGTTCGACGTCGAGGTGTGGAACGAGCTGAGCTTCGGCTCGGCGTTCCTCAACGAATCGGACTACTTCTCGCCGGTCCCCGACCCCGGCGCGACCGGCAGCGTCGACGACGCGATCCTCGCCGCGACGGTCTCGATGCTGGCCGATCCCAACGGCGGCCTGACCGGAGTGAGGGTCGGGGACGGGTTCGCCAACTCGATCCCGTGGGTGTCGGGGGCGACGGTGCCGCCGGGCACGGCGGCGATCGACCATCACCCGTACTCGAGCGCCACGACCTTCCCGGCGGCCGCCACCGAGAGCGGCGACCGGCCGCTCGACGCGCTCGGCCGGGCGGCCTATCGCGTGCAGGGCACGGGAGCGACCGCCCGCGACGCCGACCTGTTCGTCCCGCACTACACGTCGTTCTTCCCCGAGTACTACCTGACCGGGATCCAGACCGAGACGCTGATGCGGGATCTCAGCCCGCTGCCGAGCCTGATCGACGGCACCCCCCACGGGGCGGCCACGCATCCACCCGGCGCGCCGGCCCCGGCCAACTGGATCACCGAGACCAACCTGTCGGCCGCTCAGGCCCGCGGGCTGGGGATGCCCGCCGCCGACATTCCCGAGTTCCAGGCCAAGGTGGCGCTGCGCGACTACCTGGCGTACGCGTCGGAGGGCGCGCAGGCGATCGACCTGTACGCGACCGCGGGCGGGGCGTGCTGTCAGCTGATCGCGCAGCGGTTTCTCGCCGCGGCGGCGGCCGATCCCGGCGGCTATCCGGGGGACGGCGCCGGCGGGCGTGCGCTGATGGTCGTCAGGCGGATGCTCTCGACGATCGCCGGGGCGCAGCCGATCGCGGCGGCCCGGCAGCTGACGCTGGAGGCGATCGCCTCCGACAACGACGGCGATGTGCAGTTCGCCGGCGACGGGACGACGGCGTTTCCCTCGCTCTACAACCGCGACGTGCTGGCGTTCTTCCCGTTCGAGGTCGATCCGCACCGGTTCGTCAGCGCGGTGTACGTGATGACGCGCGACCTCGCCCGGCGCTACACCTCGCGCCCGGCGCCGGGGCAGACGCCGTATGACCTGCCGGCGGAGAGCTTTCGCCTGACGATCGGCAACCTCGACGGACGGGCGGCCCGCGTCTCGCTGCTGGACCCGCTCACCGGGTCCCGGGAGCCGGTGACGATCGTCTCGCGCGCCGGCGACCGGATCGTCGTGGCGCTGCGGGCCACCGATTCGCCGCGGATGCTGACAATCGACCTGTGAGCCGTTCGCCCGCAGCCGGACGGACGGATGTCGGAGTTTTCGGCAGGTCGCTCTCGCCGCGGCGTCGTTGCGCCGACCTCATGGCCCATGCGACGGGTCATTGTTTCGGCACTCCTGGCGGCGATGGTCGTCCTCGCGGCGCCGGCGGTGGCGGCGGCGGACTCGTGGTTCACCCTCAGCGACCCGATCGACCCCGGCCAGCTGACCTCGATCCCGTTCGGCGCGCGGTCGCACTGGCTGCAGCCGTGGCGCTCGTCGCTGACCACGCGCTCGGCGACGGCGCTGCAGGACGCGATCGGGATCAACTTCAACGTGACTCCGGCCGAGGCCGACGACACGGCCCGGCTGCTGGCCGACAGCGGCGTCCGGCGGGTGCGGCTGGAGATCGGCTGGAGCGCGATGAGCTATGCCGATCCGTCCCAGATCCAGTACGCGTCGGTGTGGGCCACCTACATCCAGGCGTTTCGCCAGTACGGGCTGCGCCCGCTGATCCTGCTCAACGCCAACTCCGGCGGACCGGGGCCCGAGCTGCCGTTCAACCTCAACCTGACCGCGCCGGCGGCAGCGGGCGCGACGACCGTCGACCTCGACGCCCCCAGCGCCGCGGCGGTCGTCCCCGGGCTGACCGGGATCAACTCGGTCGACACCAGCGGCTACCCGATGGCCGCCGGGGTGCTGATCACGTCGGTCAACGGCAGCGGCGTGGCGACGCTGTCGCGGCCGCTGCCCAGCGCGCTGGCCGCCGGTCCGGTGGCGGCGACGACCCTGCGCTACGCGCCGTTCACGCCGCCGCAGCTCGCGGACGGGTCGCCCAACCCGCGCTTTGAGGCGACGATGGCCGGCTGGCTGCAGTACGTGCAGGCGGTGTGTGGCTTCGTCGCCCAGCAATACGGCTCCGACGACTTCGACGTCGAGGTGTGGAACGAGCTGAGCTTCGGCTCGGCGTTCCTCAACGAGTCCGACTACTACTCGCCGCTGCCCGACCCGGGCGCCACCGGCGACGTCGACAACGCGATCCTGGCCGGAACCGTCAACTGGCTGGCCGACCCCGCCAACGGGCTCACCGACGTCAAGGTCGGCGACGGGTTCTCCAACTCGATCCCGTGGGTGTCGGGGGCGTCGGTGCCGCCCGGCACGGCGGCGATCGACCACCACCCGTATTCCAGCGCCCAGACCTTCCCGCAGGCGCAGACGTTCAACTTCGACTGGCCGGTCGACGCGCTCGGCAACTCCGACTATTTCGTCAACGGCTCCGGGTACTACCAGGACACGTTCGTGCCCAGCTACACCTCGTTCTTCCCCGAGTACTACCTCACCGGGATCCAGACCGAGACGCTGATGCGCAGCCTCAGCCCGATCCCGAGCACGATCTACGGCTCGCCGTTCGGCGCCGACACCCACCCGCCGGGCGCCCCCGCGCCGGCCAACTGGATCACCGAGACCAACCTCGACGCGTCGCGGGCCACCGCCTTCGGGATGCCCGCCGCCGATCTGCCCGACTTCCAGGCCAAGACCGCGATGCGCGACTACCTCGCCTACGCCTCCGAGGGCGCGGCGGCCGTCGATCTCTACGCGGTGGCCGGGGCCGGCTGCTGCCAGCTCGTCTCCCAGAGCTTCCTCGATGCCGTCGACGCCAACCCCGGCACCTACCCGGGCGACAGCGCGGGCGGGCTGGTGATGCAGTCGGTGTCACGGATGCTCGCGCCGACGGCCGGGGCGCAGCCGATCAGCCAGCCCCGCCAGCTGTCGCTCGACGCGATCGCGTCCGACAACGACACCGACGTGCAGTTCCAGGGCAACGGCACCGCCGCGTACCCGCCGCTGTACAACCGCGACGTCCTGACCTTCTTCCCCTTCCAGGTCAGCGCCTACAAGTTCGTCAGCGCCGTGTACGTGATGACGCGCAACCTCGCGACCGTCTACACCAACACCCCGGCGCCCGGCCAGACGCCATACGACATGCCGCCGGAGAACTTCCAGCTGACGATCGGCAACGTCGACGGAGCCCACGCCACGGTCGCGCTCACCGACCCGCTGAGCGCCACCAGCCAGCCGGCGACGATCGTCTCGCGCACCGCCAACACGATCGTCGTGCAGCTGCAGGCCACCGACTCGCCCCGGATGCTGACGATCGACGACGACCCGTCCAACCCCGCCAACCCGGTCAGCCCGTCGGCCACCTCGACGCCGGCCCCGGTGGCCACGGCCCCGGCCGGCCCGGCACCGTCCACCGATGCGAGCGCGTCCGCTCCGGCCGCCGGCACGTCGGGCGGTTCGGGCTCGTCAGCGGTCGGCTCTGGCTCGTCAGGGGTCGGCTCTGGCTCGTCAGCGGCCGGCGCGCCGTCCACTGCCCCGGTCGCCGCCTCGCACCCCGTCGCGTCGGCCGCGAGCGTCCCGCACCGCGCGGCGCGAGGCGCGCGCAAGCGCCAGCGCCACCGCCGGGCCCGCCGCACGGTCACGCGGACGGTCCGCGCACACGCCGGGTCGCCGCGGGCGTCCCGCTAGAGCTGCTTGATTCCACCGCGGTGGCGGTGGCGGTGGCGGTGGATCTGGCCTCGTCGGCCGGTTACGCCACGCGTTGCCTTCCCCAGCCGCTGTTTGCCGCTCATCCCGTGCCGGCGTCGGTCGGTCAGGCTGGACGGCGGGCCGCCGTCCGGGGCGCGCGGCGAACGTCAACGGCGCTGGGGAAAGGGCACGGGGCGGCAGCGGGCCCTGACCGTGGTGGTGTGGCCGGAGGGTCGTCGCGTTTCGGCGTGGGTCACGGCGGAGTTCCTGCTGTGGATGACCGCGACCTCGACCGCGCCGGGGGGCAGGCGGTCGGTCCCGCGTCGGGGTGTCGTCTGTCGGCAAACGTCCATCGGCGCGCGGTGATCGGGGAGGTATGGACGTTGACCGCGATGGTCGAAGCAAACGTCCATCGCAGCGCCGGGATTGCGTTGCGGTGGACGTTGACCTCGACCACGGACGCAAACGTCCATCGCTGCCTGTCAGCGGGCCTGCGGTGGGCGTTTGCATGTCGATTCGCGGCCCGCCCGGCCCGCCCGGCCCGCCGGCCGCTCTTGACCGTCGGTTGGGACGAGACCGCGGGTCGCGTCGCGGCACACGCCGACATGCGACCACCGCCGATGGGAAAGGAGCCGCGGCGGCTCGCTCATCCCGACACGCCGGCGAACAGCGGCGAGCGCGGGTTCAGCGAGCGGGCGCGGTCAAACGCCGCCACCGCGAGCGCCGCATGGCCGGACTCCGCCTCCAGGCGCGAGCGGATCAGCCAGGCGTTCCAGTTCTGGGGCTCGTCGGAGGTCGCCCGGCCGGCGTCGGTGACCGCGGCGGCGAAGCGGCCCTGCAGCTCGAGCACCAGCGCGGCCTGGATCGCCGGGGATTCGGCGCCCGGCTCGATGTTCATCGCCGTGCGAGCGGCGGTCAGCGCGGCGGCGGTATGGCCCGCCTTGACGTCGGCCTGGCTGGCGCGCACCGCCTGGGTCATCGCCATCGGCACCCCGATCAGGATCAGGCAGACGACCGCCACGACCGCCGTCCCGGCGCGCAGCGCGATCCATACCGGCCGCGCCGCGGAGCGGGCCACGCGCGTGTCGGTTGCCAGGCTGGTGGCGCCTAGCAGCAGGAACGCTGCGGGCAGCACCGGGACCTGCCAGATCCAGTCAAAGGCGGCCGACACCATGAACGACACCCCGGCGGCGACGACCGCGGCGGTGAGGCCGCGCAGCGCGGGATCGGCGACCGCCAGGCGCCGCAGCCCCGACACCAGCAGCGTCGCCAGGAACGCGAGCAGCGCCAGCAGCCCGACGATCCCGACCTCGGTGAGCGTCTCGACGTAGAGCGAGTGGGCGTTGATCACGTAGCTGAGAAACGGTGCCCGGGGCAGCCACACCAGCTGGAAGGTGCCGACGCCGTAGCCGGCGAGCCAGTGGCCGGGCATCGCGTCGATCGCCGTCTTCCAATACGTGTAACGGCCGTTGCCGCTCAGCGCGGTGAACCGGCTGAGCTGATCGACGCCGAGGTTGGCGCCGGTCGTGCTCTTGAAGCCCTGCCAGGCGTGGTCGAGGCGGTTGGGCACGCCGACCGCCACTGCCACGACGATGCCGAGCACGGCGCAGATCACCGTCGCCGCGCGGGCGGGGCGCAGCGGGACCGCCAGCAGCGACGCGGGCGCGACGCGGCGTGCGGCGATCGTGCCGAGCGCCTGCAGCACGCCGACCGCCAGGCAGACGACGATCACCAGCACGAGCAAGGGGCCTCCCTGGCTGGAGGCGGCGCTCGTGGTGAGGCCGTTCTCGATCGCGTGGCGCGTGACCGCCGAGGCGATGAGGATGACTCCGCCGCCGGCGCACAGCAGCGCGGTGGCGACCCGCGGGATCCGCTGCGGGGAGAGCGCGATGAACACCACGAGCGCCGCGCCCGCGGCGACCGCCGCGCCGCGTGAGAACGTGAGATAGCCGCACAGCATCAGCAGCGGAACGGCGGCCGCGGCGGCGCTACGGGCCCACAGCGCCCGCGCGGAGACGGCGAGTGTCAGCAGCAGCGGCGAGCACATCGCGACCAGCGCCCCGAGCGCGTTCCAGTAGTTCAGCGGCCAGCTGAGCCGCGCCCGCGAGCCGGGCAGGATCTGGCCGGTGGTCTGCGCCGCCGGGATCAGGTTGGGCGCCAGGCGCGTGAGCACCGACATCGCCGCGATCACGACGATCCCCACCGCGACGGCGCCGACCACGTGGCGCAGCGCCCGTTCGCGCGTGCCGAAGCTGACCAGCGCCAGCCACAGGATCCCGAGGTAGGCGGCCAGGCGCGAGGCCTCGTCGAGGCTGCGCTCGCTGCTCAGCGACCAGGTCGTCGACAGCGTGCTCCAGGCGGCGAACAGCGCGAACAGGGCCAATGCCACCGTGGCCGCGCGGGCCAGCCGGCCGGGCGGCCGGAAGCCGAGCAGCGCGCCGAGCAGCAGCACCCACCAGATGACGATGCCCGCCTCGCTGCGCACGACGAGGTCATAACCGCCGCCGTCGAACCCGAGATACAGGATCAGCGCGAGCGTCAGCGCCCAGATCCACGCCGCGCGGGGATCCCAGGTGACCGTCGGGCGCGGCCGTGACCGGGCGCGCGACGGGGCCACCGCCACGACGTCAGTCAGCGGAGCCGGGGCGGCGCAGGCGGAGCGCGACCGCGCCCACCGTCAGGACGATCAGGATGATCGGCAGCCAGGCGCCGGTGCTGCCGCCGACGCCGGTCAGCGCGTCGGCCACCGCGGTCCCGCGGGAGGTGGCGCCCGGCGACGAGCCGGGGGGAGTTCTCGTCGCGGCGGCGGCTCCCGAGGAGCGCCGCTGGGCGCGGGTCGACCGGGTCGCCGTCGCGGGACGGCGGGAGCGGCCGGCGTGCCGGCGGGTGGTCCCCTTGTGGGCGATCGCGGGGCCCGTCGCCGCGGCGAACGAGGCCGCCAGACGACCGGTTGCGCCGTCGTGGGCCAGCGTGCGCTGCGTGGCGGCGGGCACCGACCCCGATCGGTTCACCGACGTGACCCGCGTGCTCGTCGTCTGCACCGAGGCCGTTGGACGCTGACCGCGCGCGGTGGGCACCGACTCGATGTACTGATCGGCGCTCGAGTTGCCCTGGGGGACGATCGGCCGGCCGGCCGCGACCGCGGTGGCCGGCAGGGCGAGGCCGAGCAGGATCGCGATCAGGGCGCGGCGCATCGTCGGGAGTGTAGGGGCGGGCGTCGCCGGTCGGCAACTCTGCACGGTGGCGGGCGGCACGGCGACGGGTGCGACGATCCGGTGCGGCGGTTGGAGGTTTGATGAGTCACACGCCCTATGACCTGCCGCCGGAGGCCTTTCGCCTGACGATCGGCGGCGTCGACGCCGCCCACGCCGCCGTCTCGCTGCTCGACCCGCTCACCGGCGAGCAGGAACGCCGACGCCACTGCGTCGGCGATGGTCGCGGTCACGCCGGCGGGCTGAGGCTCTCAGCGCCCGGCGCCGGGCCACGGCGGCTGGGTCGCAGCAGCGCGCGGGCGCCGTCGAGCAGTGCATCACGCAACTCGCCGACGTCGGCGTCGGGATACTGCGCGATCACCGCGCCCATTCCCCGGACGGCCATCGTGACGCGCACCTGGCGGCGTAGATCGAGGCCGTCTCCGGCGAGCATCGCGTCCACCTGCCGGCGCCGCCCGTCGTTGCGCCCGGCGATGGCGGGGTGGGCGATGACGGCGATGTCGCTGACCATGTAGGCGATCAGGCGCCGATGGCGCAGCAGATAGTCGAGATAGGCCTCCAGGAAGCGCCGGCGGTGGCCGGGCACGTCGAGCAGACCGTGGTGGGCGCACAGCAGCTCGTCGAGCTCCGTGGTGGCGGGCAGCACGAGCGCGGCCAGCAGGTCATCCTTGGAACGGAAGTGGTAGTAGAGCGCGGCTTTGGTGAAGCCGAGCCGGTCGGCGATCTGCTGGAGCGTCGTGCGCTCGAAGCCGTGCTCGGAGAAGAGCGCCAGCGCCGTCTCGAGGATGCGGGCCTGGGTGTCGGGCCGAGTCCTCGTGGCAGACATGGCGCCACCGTAGCAAGCGCCTTGCCCGCTGGCAAGCATCTACTTGCCAGCCGGTAAGGAGTTACTTGACAGCCGGTAAGTCGTCTGCGACAGTCGGCGTCCGTTCCAACGAAGAAGCGCTGACTGCGTTCGTCTCCCGCCGCCGCCGGTCAGCCTCGATTCACATCGGAGAAGACTCGCATGCGCTCGCTCGCCAGATGGTGTGTCAATCACCGTCGGTTGGTTCTCGCCGGCTGGGTGGGTGGCCTCGTCGCCCTGACCGTGCTCAGCCAGAGCGCCGGAACCGCCTACAAGGACAGCTTCAGCCTCAAGGGGACCCAGAGCTTCGACGCGCTCACGCTCCTGCAGCGCTCGGCGCCGAAGGCGTCCGGGGACGTCGAGCAGGTGGTGATCGCGGTCGCGCATGGCCGGGTGACGGATCCCGCGGTCAAGGCGCGGGCGCAGGCGATGCTGGCGAGGGTCGCGGCGCTGCCCGAGGTGGCGTCGATCGCCTCGCCCTACGCGGCTCGCGGGCGGGCGCAGATCTCGCCGTCGGGCGCGATCGCGTTTGCCAATGTGACGCTCGAGCAGCAGGCGATCAAGTACACCGTCGCCCAGGCCCAGCGGTTCGTCAACACCGCGCGGGCGGGCGCCGGTGACGGCCTGCAGGTGCAGGTGGAGGGCCAGGTCGCCGAGATCGCCAACAAGACGAGCATCAACAGCGTCGGGATGGGCGCGTCGGCCGCGCTGATCGTGCTGCTGCTGGTGTTCGGCTCGCTGCTGGCGGCGTTGCTCCCGCTGATCACGGCCGGAATCGCGCTCGGCGCGGGAACCGCGACGATCGGGCTGCTGTCGCACCTGATCGACATGGCGTCGTTCAGCTCGCAGCTGTCGCTGTTGATCGGGCTCGGGGTGGGCGTGGACTACGCGCTGTTCATCGTCACCCGCCACCGCCAGGGCCTGCAGCGCGGCAAGAGCGTCGAGGACTCGATCGTCGACGCGCTCGACACCTCGGGCCGGGCGGTCCTGTTCGCCGGGATCACCGTCTGCATCGCGCTGCTGGGGATGTTCGCGCTCGGCGTCAGCTTCCTGTACGGCGTCGCGATCGCGGCCTCGGTCGTGGTGCTGTTCACGGTGGCCGCCGCGCTGACGCTGCTGCCGGCGATCCTCGGTTTCTTCGGCACCCGCGTGCTGGGACGCAGGGCGCGCCGCGCGCTGTCGCGCGGGGAGCTGACGACCAGCGATCAGGGCGGCTGGTGGGAGCGCTGGACCGGCTTCATGCAGGGCCGCCCCGCGGTGATCGCGACGATCGCGGTGCTGGCGATGGCCCTGATCGCGCTCCCGTTCTTCTCGATGCGCCTGGGCTCCTCGGATGCCGGGTCTGACCCGGCCGGCACCACCACGCGCCAGGCGTATGACCTGCTGGCCAAGGGCTTCGGCCCGGGCTACAACGGGCCGCTGCTGCTCGTCGCGCAGGTCAACGGCGCCGCGCAGCGGGCGGCATTCGCCACCGTCGCCGCGAGCATCGCGCGCACCCCCGGGGTCGTGCGGGTCACCACGCCGGTCACGATCGGCGGCCGGGGCGCGGCGCCCGCCGTGGCGACCGCCGACGTGTACCCCGCCGGCTCGCCGCAGGCGGCATCGACCAGCGACCTGCTCACCACGCTGCGCGGCCAGGTCGTCCCGCGGGCGAGCGCCGGGAGCGGCGTCCATGTTCTGATCGGGGGCCAGACCGCGATCTTCGCGGACTTCTCGAGCGTGCTCTCCGGCAAGCTCCCGCTGTTCATCGGCGTCGTCGTGCTGCTGTCGTTCCTGCTGCTCACCGCGGTGTTCCGCAGCCTCGTGAT
>JBELAG010000089.1:0-18124 GCA_049509055.1 Solirubrobacteraceae bacterium | reverse complement strand
CCGACGATCGCCCGGTCCAGCCCGAGGTGGTCGAGCAGCCCGATCGTCTGGCGGGCGAACGACGCCATCGAATAGCGCCAGGACTCCGGCGGGCGGTCCGACGCCCCATGGCCGAGCGGATCCATCGTGATCACGCGCTGGCCCTGGCGCGCCAGGCGGCGCGCGAGCGGCGTCTGCATCTTCTGCGACAGCAACAGCCCGGGCAGCAGGACCGTCGTGCGCGGCCCGTCTCCGTGCACGGTGTAGGCGAGTCGGTGGCCGTCGAAGCGAAAGCGCGTCATCTGCAAGCGGCCAGGATAGTGTCGACGCCGGTGCGCGGCCGGGCGGCCCTCCGCCGCGGCCCGTCTGGCGGTACAGTCTCATGGGCGGCCCTCCGCCGCGGCCCGTCTGGCGGTACAGTCTCATACCAGCCACCGCATCGCAACAGAGGAGAAAGTTCATGGCCAAGGCTCCACGATCGCTCGCCGGCAAGGTCGTCGCCATCACCGGCGGAGCGAGGGGGATCGGGCGCGCCACCGCGGCCGCGCTGATCGCCCAGGGCGCGCGCGTCGCGATCGGCGACATCGACTCGGCGCTGGCGCTGGCGACCGCGCAGGAGCTCGGCTCAGACACCGTCGGGCTGCCGCTCGACGTCACCGACCGCGCCAGCTTCGCGAGCTTCCTCGAGCAGGTCGAGAGCACCGTCGGTCCGCTCGACGTGCTGATCAACAACGCCGGGATCATGCCGATCGGCCCGTTCGTCGACGAGAGCGACGCGACCGCCGCGCGGATGGTCGACATCAACCTGCACGGCGTGATCTTCGGCTCCAAGCTCGCGCTCGAGCGCTTCATCCCCCGCGGCCGCGGCCACCTGGTCAACATCGCGTCGGCGGCCGGGAAGGCGGGCTTCCCCGGCGGGGCGACCTACTGCGCCACCAAGCACGCCGTCGTCGGCCTCAGCGAGGCGATCCGGGCGGAGGTCCGCAGCACCGCGATCGACGTCAGCATCGTCATGCCGGTCGTCGTCAACACCGAGCTGGGCTCCGGCCTGCAGCGCAGCCGCGGTGTCGACGTGGTCGAGCCCGAGGACGTTGCCAACGCGATCGTCGACGCGCTGCAGACCGGCCGCACCGACGTCTACGTCCCCCGGATGATGGGGATCCTGTTGCGGTCGATGAACGTCGTGCCGCGCCAGGTCGCCGATTTCGTGACCAAGGTGCTCAAGGGCGACCAGGTGCTGGTCAACCCCGACCATCTCGCGCGCGGGGCCTACGAGCAGCGCACCGCGGTGACCGCACAGCCCGCCGCGCCCGAGTCCGCCACACCCGCCGCCGCAGCCGACGCCGAAACCGACGGCGAGCCGGAGCGCGAGCGCGAGAAGGAAGCCGTGTAAGCCAGGCTGATGGGGACCCTGATCAGCCGGCGCGCAGCCAGTCGGCGATCAGGTCCCCGATCCGGGGCCCGGCGTCCTCCTGGAGGAAATGGCCGGCGTCCGTGACCACGTGGGCGATCTCGCCGCCCAGCGCGGCGGCGAAGCGCTGCCCGCTCTCCAGCGGGAGCACCGGGTCGGAGTCGGCCCACATGATCAGCGTGGGGCGGCGGTCCTCGCGCAGCGCGTCGAGCACGCGCCCACCGGCCGCCGCCCCCGGATCGTCGGGCGTCGTCGGCAGGATCAGCGGGAAGGCGCGCGCCCCCGCCTTGGCGGCCACGCTCGGGAACGGCGCCTCGTAGGCGGCGATCACCTCGGGACCGGGATCGTGCTTGCAGCCGCCCCGCACGAGGAACCCGACCGGTAGATCCTCGGTCCGGGCGACGAAGTCGCGGAACGCCAGCCAGGCGTCGGTCATCTTCTGATGTCCGGTGAACAGGCCCGTGTCGAGGATCACCAGCCGGGCGACGCGGTCGGGCTCCTGTACGGCGACGCGCAGCCCGATCGGCCCGCCCCAGTCGTGCACGACGATCGTCGCGCCGCGCACGTCGAGCTGCGCCAGCAGCGCGCTCAGTGCCTCGGTTTGGTGATCATACGTGTACCAGCCGATGTCGATCGGCTTGTCGGAGCGCCCGAACCCCGGCAGGTCCGGCGCGATCGTCCGGTAGCCCGCGTCGCGCACCGGAACGAGCACCCGGCGCCACAGAAACGACCACGTCGGCTCGCCGTGCACGAACACCACGGGCTCGCCGTCGCCCTCGTCGACGTAGGCCATGCGCAGCTCCCCGAGGCTGCCCCAATGGGCCGGGAACGGGAAGTCCGGCAGTCCCTGCAACAGCTCGTCTGGGGTGCGGATCGCGTCGGTCATCCCGGGAAGCTACCGCCAGCGCCGTCAGGAGCGCCAGCTCACCGCGTCGGTGGCCGCGGTGATCTCGATCGTCGACGGCGTCCGCGCCCAGGCGATCAGGTTCAGCGACGCCAGCCGGTCCAGCACCGCCTGGAAGGCCTGCGCCTGCGCCCCGCTCGTGTAGCGCCGGTCGATCGTGAACGAGTAGCCGGTGGCGGCGGGCGAGTCGGCGGCGCCGAGCAGCCGCTGTTGATAGAGCGCATCGCTGACCGCCCCGGCGACGTGCAGCGGCGCCTGGCCCGACAGGCGGCGGACCTCGGCGGCGATGTCGATCAGCAGCGCCAGCGCGACCGGCCTCAGGCCGCGGTACAGCGACCGGGGCGCGCCGAGCTGTGCGGTCCCGGAGCCGATCCCCGGATCGAACGACAGCCCGAGCGCGGCGGCGTTGGTCGGCAGCGGAACGAGCACGCGGCTCTGGTAGGCCGCCGCCAGCGCCGCGGGATCGGCGAACGGCGCGCCGCGATCGGGGGGGTGCAGGACGGCCGCCCCGGCGTCGTCGTCGGCCTGCAGCCCCGCCAGACGAGTCAGCGCGGCGCGGTCGGTGCGGTACAGGCGCATGATCGCGACGGCGCCCAGCACGCGCCAGTAGTACAGCGACGAGTCGTCGCCGAAGCCGGCCAGCAGCTCGTAGGCGGCGCGGTGGCGATCGGGGGCGACGTCGAAGTACAGGCGGCCGTAGGGCACCGGCCGGCCGCCGTCGTAGTCGCCCAGGACCTGCTGGAGGTTGCCGATTCCCATGTGGTAGGACTCGATCGCCAGGTCCTGACGGCCGAACGTGCGCTGGGCGAGCTGGAGATAGCGCACGGTGGCGGCGAGCTCGGCGGCGGGATCGAAGCGGGCGTCGACGGCGGCCCGCCGGGCCAGCAGCGAACCGAGCCGCCGGCCGGCCGTCCCGGCGGGGATCGCGTCGATCTCGCCGGTCAGGCGGCGACTGCGCGCCAGATCGATGCGCATGCCCAGCAGCGACTGGCCGGTCTGGGCGAGGATCTGCGTGAGGCCGGCGGCGTCGGCCGCATCGGCGCCGGCGATCACCTGCGCGCGGCCGGCGCTCTCGACAAAGACCAGGCCCTCCAGCAGCGCGGGGTCGATCTTCGTCCCCGCGGTGGCGCGGTCGATCGCCGGGCGCCACGCGGCGACGCGCGCCGCGGTCGCCAGGGCGCCGCCGGGGCTCTTGGTGAACAGCACGTGGGCATTGCCGGCCGTCGCGCGCGCGACGAACTGCGCTTCCAGGTCCGAGTCATAGCCGAACGGGTCGGCGCCGCTGGCCGGCGCCGCGGTCCTCGCCGGGGGCGGCGCGGGCAGCCCGCCCGAGCGCATGCTCCCGGCCAGCACCCCGGCGATCACCGCGACGGCGGCGACCAGCAGCGCCAGCCGCCGCCGGCCGGCCGGGACCGAGCCCCTTCTCCGCCGCCGCCCGGCCCCGGCGCGGAGGCTCATGTCCGGATCGTCAGACCCTGGCAGCGGGACCGCTGGGCGGCGGTCGTCCAGTCGCTGGGGAACACCTGCCAGCCGTAGGAGTGCGGGTACAGGTTGACGATCGGGTGCTCGTGCTCGCGCTCATAGGCGGCGCTGAAGTACAGCCGGCCGGTGTCGGTGCCCAGGTCCCAGGCGAGCATGCTCTGGAACTCGATCGGGATGTTGGGCTGGCCGCAGGCCAGGATCCGGGACGCGCCCAGGCGCACGACGACGCTCGCCAGCAGCGCGATCTCGCGGGTGCGCGCACGCTGGGCGGTGAGATCGCGGCGTTCGTAGGCGATCCGCTGGCGCGCCGCCGGCGCCAGCGACAGCGCGAACACCGCCAGGACGATCGCGGCCGCCCAGCCGGCGGTCTCGGGAGCCGCCAGGCGCACGGTCCCCGCCCGGCGGGCGACGGCTGAGAGCAGCGCCGGCGCGTCGAGGATGACGCGGCCGGCGAACACGCCCGCCAGCACGCACACGCCGCCGGCGGCCTCGAACATATAGCGCGGCACCGCCGGCCATCCGTGCAGCGCGAACGCGGTCTCCACCGCCACCCACAGCACGACGACGCCCGCCAGCGTCAGCACCGCCCGGTCGCGGCGCAGCGCCCCGAGTGCGACCGCGATCACGGCGGCGAGCTTGATCGAGGCGGCGTCCAGCGAGTCAAAGCGGCCGATCGTGCCGGTGATCTTGTTGCCGTGCAGCTCGCGCGGGGAGTTCTGCGCCAGCGAGGCGGCCGAGAACGGGCTCTTGGAGGTGAGCGCCGGGATCCCGAACCAGAGGACGGGGATC
This sequence comes from Solirubrobacteraceae bacterium, assembly GCA_049509055.1. Classification (GTDB taxonomy): domain Bacteria; phylum Actinomycetota; class Thermoleophilia; order Solirubrobacterales; family Solirubrobacteraceae; genus Palsa-465. The sequence goes on along the minus strand of JBELAG010000089.1, from coordinate 13,559 downwards.
AACCCGATCCCGGCGATCATCTGCCGGCGCATGGCGGGCTGAGCGCGCCATGCCCACACGCAGTAGACACCCATCGGCGCCCACACCTCGGGACGCCCCAGCGCGGCCAGCCACCACGCCCAGAACGCCCAGCGATAGCGCCGGTGCAGGATGCAGTCGCCCGCCGCCAGGCACAGGGCCACGATCATCGTGTCGGATTCGGCGCTGAGGATCGAGTGCAGGTACTGGTCGATTCCCAGCACCGCCACGGCGGCCACCAGCCCGGCCACGTACGCCGCGTAGCGACGGTGCGGGGGCGCGGCGGTGAGCGTGAACGCCAGCCGCCAGGCGAACACGCAGCCGCTGAGCGAAACCGCGACGGCGGTGGTCATCCACAGCGTGAGCGCGTGACGGCCGAGCAGCGCATAGGGGACGGTGAACAGGAACGGCAGCGGCTTCCACGAGGGCGCGCCGTTGGTGTCGAGCTCGCCGTGGAGCGTCAGGTGGCCCCACACCAGCCAGCCGTAGGGGTCATAGCCGGGCCGCGCCCGCGCCCACGCCACGACCGCCGCGGACACGATCAGCAGGCCGACGGCGCCCAGCGCCCAGCGGTACCGGGTGACGGCGCCCAGCGCCTCCCGGCCGCGGGTCGCGGCCGGCTGGCGGGCCGGCGCGGGGCGCGCGGGCGAGGGAGCGTGGACGGCGGGCTGCGGCATGGCGCGGCCGAACGTAGCACCCGCGGGCCCCGCCGCCGCCGTCCCCCGGTTGGCCTCGCCGGCTGACGTCGGCTATCCTCGGCGCTCGCTGGTCAGCGAGCCTGCCGCTTGGCCGACGCAGCACCGCCACGGCTGGCCGTGACCGGCTGGACCTCCAACTGCACCGCAAGGCACAGATCGTCGTATGGACAACCCCGTCTCGGTGAAATGAGCGATTCCGACCTGAGTGGCCGCCGCGTGCTCGTCACCGGCGGCTCGGGGTTCATCGGCCGCCACGTGGTCGCGGGGCTGTCGGCCGACGGTGCCCGCGTGCGGGTCGTCGACCTCCAGCCGCACCCCGACCCGGCGGTCGACGTGGTGATCGGCGACATCGCCGATCCCGCCGTGCTGGAGCGGGCGTTCGCCGGTGGCTGTGAGTCGATCGTCCATCTCGCGGCGGTGACCTCGGTGCTGCGCTCGCTCGAGCAGCCCGAGCTGACGTTCGCGACCAACGTCGCCGGTACCGCAGCGCTGCTCGAGGCCGGGCGGGCCGCCGGCGCGACCTCGCTCGCGTTCGCCTCGACCAACGCGGTCACCGGTCCGATGGACGCGCCGAAGATCTCCGAGGCGGCCACGCTGCGCCCGCTCACCCCGTACGGCTCGACCAAGGCGGCCGGGGAGATGCTGATGTCGGCCTACACCGCGTCCTACGGGCTGCGGTGCGCCTGTATCCGCCTCACCAACGTCTACGGTCCCGGGATGCAGGCCAAGGACAGCATCATCGCCCGGCTGATGCGGGCGATCCGGCTCGGGACGACGTTCGAGATCTATGGCGACGGCAACCAGGTGCGCGACTACGTCCACGTGTTCGACGTGGTGAGCGCGATGCGCCTGGGACTGCTCGACGAGCGCTGGGCGGGCCCGACGGTGATCGGCTCGGGCACGTCGCTGTCGGTCCACGAGGTGCTCGACGCGGTCCGCGCCGTCTCGGGCGCCGGGCTGCCGGTCACGTTCGGCGAGGCCAAGGCGGGCGAGATGCGAGCCGTGATCGTCGATCCCGGGCGCGCCCACGCCGCCGGCTGGTCGCCGCGCTTCGCCTCGCTGGCCGACGGTCTGGTCGGCGTCTGGGAGGAGTGGTCGACCGCCGAGGTCGCGCCACCCCCCGCCCAGGGAGCCCGGGCGTGACCGCCACCGGCGACACGCCGCAGGTCGCCCCGCGCGAGGATGCGCGGCTGGTTCCGGTCGAGCGCGACGCCGTCGACGCCTTCCTGCGCCTGCACCCGGCGGGCGCCGGGGCGCCGCTGGCGGTCGTCGTGCCCGCGTACAACGAGGAGCCGACGGTCGGCGCCGTGATCGCCGAGATTCCCGGTCAGGTCGCCGGCCTGGCCACCGAGGTGATCGTCGTCGTCGACGGCGCCAGGGATGGCACCGCGCAGCGCGCCGCCGCCGCGGGCGCGCTCGTGTGCGATGTGCCGGTCAACCGCGGGCAGGGCGCCGCGCTGCGCCTCGGCTACTGGCTGGCGCGGGCGCGGGGAGCGCGCGTGATCGTGACGATCGACGCCGACGGCCAGTACGAGGCCGAGGAGATCGCGCGCGTGGTCGAGCCGATCCTCGCCGAGCGGGCGGACTTCGTCTCGGGCTCGCGCCGGCTCGGCAGCGAGCTGACCACCGACGCCACCCGCCACGCCGGCGTGATCGTCTTCGGCGCCCTGATCAGCGTGCTCGTGCGCCAGCGGATCACCGACCCCGCCTGCGGGCTGCGGGCGATGCGCTCCGAGCTGACCGCCACGGTCGTGCTGGAGCAGCCGCAGTACCAGGCGTCGGAGCTGATGATCTCCGCCGCGCTGCACGGCTACCGGCTGGTCGAGGTGCCGACCACGATGCGCGATCGCGGCGCACATGCCACCGGCACCAAGAAGGGCGGGAACCTGGGCTACGGGGTCCGGTTCGCGCGGGCCGCGGTCCACACCTGGTGGCGCGACCGCACGGCGGCCCGCAGGCCGCTGCGGTCCGAGAAGATCCAGAACTCGTAGACGCCGAACTTCGCCCCGAACATCACCACGAACACCACGAGGTAGGCCGCGGTGACGAGCGCCGCGCGGATGCCGTGGCCGGGCGCGATGCCGTTGACCTGGTGGTTGGCCCACGCGGTCGACAGCGAGGTCAGCACGAGCTGGACCACCGAGATGACGACGTAGGCGAAGATCTCGCGCCAGAAGTTGACCTTGCCGCGGATCTTCCATGCCCAGCGGCGGTTGAGGACCCAATTGGGGATCGCCCCGGCGACGAACGCGCCGATCGAGCAGCCGGTCGTGCTGACGCCCATCACGTACAGCAGCGGGAACACGACCGCGCTGGTCCCGAAGGCAACGCAGGAGCCGATCGTGTAGCGCGTGATGCGGGCGCCAAGCGCCGATGCTTTCAGGCGTCTGTAATGGTCAGAAAGCACGGATATCGGCCCATGCTAGCGGCTGAAAGGCCACTGATCCGGTGCTCTCGGGCGCGACTTTACCCTGTGCTTACGTCACGCGCCGCCCGCCGCCCGCCGCCCGCCTCGCGTCGCGCTACGTTGCCCGTGATGCGGATCCAACCGGCGCACGCGCCGCTCACGCTCGACGACGACCTCGTGCTCGACGGCGACAACGCCGACGTGCTGTCGCGGCTGCCGCCGGCGAGCTTTGACCTGATCTACATGGATCCCCCGTTCAACACCGGCCGGGCCCAGGCTCGCCGGACAATCTCGGCGGCGGCCGATCCGACGGCCGGGCGGGTCGGTTTCGGCGGGCGCAGCTACCGCACCAGCCTGCTGGCGCGGCTCAGCTACGACGACCAGTTCGGCGACTACCTGGCCTTCCTCGCGCCGCGGCTGGTCGCCGCCCGCGAGCTGCTGGCGGCGCACGGGACCCTGTACTTCCACATCGACTACCGCGAGGCGCACTACTGCAAGCTGTTGCTCGACGAGGTGTTCGGCCGCGACGCGTTTCTCAACGAGATCATCTGGGCCTACGACTACGGGGCCAAGCCGCGGCGGCGCTGGCCGGCCAAGCACGACACGATCCTCGCCTACGTGCGCACCCCCGGCGCGCATCACTTCGATGCCGATGCGGTCGACCGCGAGCCCTACATGGCGCCCGGACTGGTGGGCGCCGAGAAGGCCGCGCGCGGCAAGCGCCCCACCGACGTCTGGTTTCACACGATCGTGCCGACCAACGGCTCGGAGAAGACGGGCTATCCCACCCAGAAGCCGGTCGGCGTGCTGCGCCGGCTGGTGGCGGCCTCGTCGCGGCCCGGCGGCTGGTGCCTGGATCCGTTCGCCGGCTCGGGGACGCTGGGCGCGGTGTGCCGGATGCTGGGCCGCCGGTTCGTGCTCGTCGACTCAAACCCGGTGGCGATCGACGTGATGCGAGCCCGGCTGGGCGACGGGCCGCTCATCGCGGCCGCCGGTGCACCAGCGGCACGAACCTGACCGGGTCCAGGCGCTCGGACCGGATGCCCTCGGCGTCACGGCGCACGAGCGTGAGGTACTGCCGGCCGGCGCCGACCGGCGCCACCAGCCGGCCCCCGACCGCGAGCTGGTGCACGAGCGCGGGCGGCAGCGTCTCGCCGGTCGCGGCCGCGACGTTGATCGCGTCAAACGGCGCCTGCGCCGGCAGCCCGTCGCAGCCGTCGCCGACCACGCAGGTGATGTTGGTGGCGCCGAGGTCCGACAGCGTCCGCCGCGCCGCGGCGCTGAGCTGGGGGTGGCGCTCGATCGTCCACACCTCGCCGGCCAGTCGTCCGAGCAGGGCCGCGTGGTAGCCCGAGCCGGTGCCGACGTCGAGCACGCGGTCCAGCGGGGAGAGCTCCAGCAGCTCCAGCATCCGCGCCACCACGATCGGCTGCGAGATCGTCTGGTCGCAGGCGATCGGCAGCGCGATGTTCTCGTAGGCGCGGGCGAAGTCCGCCGGCGGCACGAACCGGTCGCGCGGGACCGCCGCGATCGCGGCGAGCACCCGCTCGTCGTCGACGGCCGCGCTCAGGCGGCGGGCGAGGGCGAGCGCCTCATCCACCTCGGCACGCGATTAGGAGTGGTCGATGGGCGCACGGGCGTGCGCCAGCATCGGCTCGAGGTGCTCCTTGACCTGCTCGTCGCTCAGTCCGGGGAGCTCGAAGCTCGCCTGCCCGCGATCGGTGGCGACGTGCAGCTCCTGCGCCTTGCGCTTTCCCGGGCGCAGGCCACGCCGCGCGCGGGGAAGCTCGATCGTCTCGATCTCATCCCACTCCAGGCGGCCGATCGCCACGCCGCTGGAGCGCCGGAGCACGTCGAGCCCGGCGGCGGACAGGCGAAGCTCGATGTCGCGGTCGCCCTGACGGACGGTTTCGATCCCGCCGAGGTGCACCGCCGCGAGCCGCAGCGCCTGCATCGCGCCGCGCCCTGACTCGATCCCGCCGTCGTCGTCATCGGCCTCGTCGGTCTCGGGCGCTCGCCCGGGCGCCGTCGCCGAACCGCCCGCGGGCACGCCCGCCGGCGGAGCGTCGTCGACCTCCACCGGCCCGGGCACGGCGAGCTCGACCGCCTGGAGCCGTCTCGCAACGACCGGCGGCGTCCACGCCGGGGCGCCGGCGAGCACGTGCGCGCGCTCGACCGCCGGGTGCAGGACCGCCTCGGCGAGCTCGACACCGAGCTCGGCGCGCCCCACCTCGGCCAGCGCCCGGCGCCACAGCACGCCGTCGGCGCGGTCGGCGGCGGCCGCGACCAGGCGCTCGAGCGCCGGACCGTCGAGCTCGAGGGCGCCGGCCCGCGACTGCGCCTGGCGCTCGAACGCCGGGCGCAGCAGATCCAGCAGCGCGGCGCGCCCGCCATCGGCGATCCGTTGCGCGGATTCGTTCACGGTGTCGGTCATTGTCGCGCGCCGACCAGCAGATCGGCGATCCGAGCCAGGAAGGCGGCCGCCCGGGACCCGAACAGGATGCGATGATCGCACGCCAGCGTCAGCTCGAGCTCCTCGCCGGGGACGATCGCGCCGTCCCTGATCACCGGCACGCGGCGGATCGCGCCGGCGCTGAGCCCGGCGGCGTGCGGCGGCGCGATCGGCAGGCTCCAGCGGTGCGCGGCGTGGTCGCCGAGATCGGCGAGGGTGAAGGTCGTGCCGGCCAGCTCCGGCGGGGTCAGCGCGCCGTCGCGCGCGCGCCGCGTGAGCGCGTCGATCTCGTCGTTGAGCTGCTCCAGCGACTTGGTGTCGGCGTCGAGCACCGCCGGGGTGAGCTGGCCCTCGTCGGTCGCCACCGCGATCCCGAGGTTGACCCGGGAGTAGAGCTCGAAGCGGCCGTCGCGATAGGCGGCGTTGGCGCCCGGGTGCTCGCGCAGCGCGGTGGCGCACGCCCGCGCGAGGATCGCGGTGCGCCCGCAGCCCGATTCGCGCTGGAGCGCGAGGATCGCCTGCGCGTCCACGATCATCGCCAGCTCGAGGTCGGGCACGGTCGCGCGGGCCTCGGCCGCGCGGCGCGCGAGCGCCCTCCCGGCGCGTCCCGGCTCCCGGACGCTCGTCTCTCCCTTCAGCGCGGACGGGGCCGCCGTAGGCGTCGGGGGTTCCACAGTGACAGGCAAAATACCGGTGCGCGGGCGCGGGGCGCTCACCGCTGCCCGGCGTCGGCCCCTTCCCACAGGGCGATGAACTCCTCGGCCTCCAGTCCCGCGAGGTCCTCGCGCAGCTGCCGGACGAGCTTCGCCGCCGGCTTGGCCGGCAGGTCCCAGTAGAGCACCAGCTCGCCGTCGTCGATGCAGACGACCTCGATCCGGTCGGTGCGCCGCGGGTCGGCGAGGAATGCCGGCTCGCGGCCCTCGCGCGAGACGGTGAGGTGGTAGACCCGGTTGGCCCGCATCGCGACGCCGTCAGTCCCGGGCGGCGCCGATCGTTGCCAGGGCGGCGATCGCGTCGGTCAGCGCGGCGGGCCCGGCGAACAGCTCGGCGCCGACTCCGATCGCCGGCAGCGCGCTCACCCCGGCGCCGGCCGCGCGCTCACCGGCGCGCGCGAGGGCAGCCGCGACCGACCGGGAGCGCAGCGCCGCCAGCACCGCGGTCGGATGCATCTCGCAGGCGGCGGCGGCGATCAGCACGGTGCTCTCGTCGCTGAGGTCGCGGCCGCCGGCGAACGCCTGGCGAAACGCGGCGAGCGAGAACGCGACGGCCCGGCCGATCTGCTTGGCGTAGGTCGCCGCCAGCATCGCCGCCTGCGTCTGCGGCGGCCATCGGGCCGGCAGGCGCAGCGGCTGAAGCTCGGACTCGGCCACGGCCAGGGCGAGCGCGACCGGATCGGGCGCCGGCTCGGTCACGCCCAGCCGCTGCCCGAGCACGGGCTCCCACTCCGGCGCCACCGGCAGCTCGGCCATGATCCGCTCGGCCATCAGGTAGCAGCCGGGGCTGGCCAGGTCGTAGTAGAAGATCGGCTGGTCGGGCGCCGGCGCCACGCGGCCTCTGCGCTCAGCCGTGGATCAGCCAGCCGTCGGCCGCCCGCGCGGCCTCCATCACGGCCTCGGCCATCGTCGGGTGACCATGGACGAGGCGCGCGACCTCGGGGTAGCCCCCCTCCAGCGCGCGGGCGTTGACGAGCTCCTGGATCAGCTCGGTCGCCTTGGCGCCGACGATGTGGCCGCCGAGCAGTTCGCCGTAGCGCTTGTCGCCGACGATCTTGACCAGGCCGGTTCGGTCGCCGTACACGGTGCCGGCGCCGACCGCGCCGTACTGGACCTTGCCGACGACGACGTCGTGGCCCTGCTCGCGGGCCTGGGCCTCGGTGAGGCCGAAGCTGGCGACGTTCGGGGTGCAGAAGGTGGCACGGGGGATATCGATGTACTCGATCGGGTGGGTGGGCAGCCCGGCCGCGTCCTCGACGGCGATCACGCCCTCGTCGGACGCCTTGTGGGCCAGCGCCGGGCCGGGCACCAGGTCGCCGATCGCGTACACGCCCGGCACGCTCGTGCGCATCGCGCCGTCGACGGCGATCAGCCCGCCCTCGCCGAGCGCCACGCCGGCGACGTCGAGCCCGAGCGCTTCGACGTCGGGCCCGCGGCCCGCCGCGATCACCAGCCAGTCGGCCTCGCCGGCGGCGTCGCCGTGGGCGAACGTGACGCTGGTCGCGCCGGTCTCGATGCCGGTCACCAGCGTCCCGGTGTGGATCGTGATGCCCTGGCGCTTGAGGCCGCGCTCGGCGAGCTTGGAGATGTCGGCGTCCTCGGTCGGCAGCACCCGGTCGAGCGCCTCGAACAACGTCACCTCGACGCCCAGCCGGGCGTAGGCCGACGCGATCTCCGACCCCGAGGCGCCGGCGCCGACGACGACCATCGTGCGCGGCAGCTCCTCGAGCGCCCACGCCTCCTCGGTGCCGATCACCCGTCCGCCGAACTGCGCGCCGGGAATCGGCCGCTTGACCGAGCCGGTGGCGAGGATGATCGTCTTGGCGGCGATCGACGTCCCGTTCACCGTGACGCTGCCCGTGGCCACCGGGCCGGCCGTGCCCTCGATCAGATCGATCTTGTTCTTCTTCAGCAGTCCGGCGACGCCGCCGGTCAGCGTCGAGATCACCTTCTGGCGCCGGGCGCTGACGCCGGCGTAGTCGACCTGCGGCTCGCCGACGGTGATCCCGAACTCGCCGGCCTCGCGGATCTCGGTGAGGATGTCGGCGGTCCGCAGGACCGCCTTGGCCGGGATGCAGGCGTAGTTCAGACAGCGGCCGCCGACGCGGTCGGACTCGACCACGGCGGTCTTCATTCCCAGCTGGGCGGCGCGGATCGCGGCGACGTAGCCCCCGGGGCCGGAGCCGATCACGACGCAGTCATAAGACGATTCGGGCATACCCTGAGCCTATCCGAACAGCCGTCACGAGCCGGGCCGGCGGGGCATCTGGATCCGGCTGAGGACGCGCACGAGCTTGAAGAACAGGTAGCCCGCGCCGATGATCACCGCCAGCGCGACGACGAGGCCGAGCACGTTGGAGGCCTCGATCAGCAGCAGCGCGAAGATCGTCGCGACGATCGCCAGCAGCGCCATGAACCCCAGCACCGCGCCGTACCACAGGCGCCACAGCCCGATCGCGCAGGCCAGCATCACCGCCGAGAAGACGACGATGCCACCGGTCGCCGGGTGCTTGCCGCCGATCTTGACCCCCGCCGCGAAGGCCACCAGGTTCGCCAGCCCGACGATCGCCGCCACCGCGGCCGAGGCGACGATGATCCCGGGGCGCTCGCCGGGCGCCAGCGGGGTGAGCGCCGCCCGCGCCTCGGCGTCGCGGCGCTGAGTGCGGGTCAGCTCCTCGCCGGTGGGGACGAACCACTGGCCGGACTCGGGTGCGGGCGCGGCGGGCGCCGGCGTCGCGGATCCCGCGGGCGCCGCGCCGTTGCGCGACTCGACGCTCGCGGGTCGGGCCCGGCGCTTGCGGCTAGCGCGCGCCAACGCCCGCCTCCGCCTCGGCGTCGGGCGCCGCCGCGCCGGTGATCGCGGCGCGTAGCGCCGACGCCGCGCGCCGCGGGTCGCCCGCCCGCGTCAACGCGCGCACGACCGCGATCCGCTGCGCTCCCGCCGCGCGCACCGCGCCGACGGTGCCGGCATCGATCCCCCCGATCGCAAAGAACGGGACCGTGGCGCGCGCGGCGGCGTAGCGGACCAGGTCCAGGCCGACCGCCGCGCGGCCCGGCTTGGTCGGGGTGGCGTGCACCGGGCCGACGCCGATGTAGTCGACGCGGGCCTGGCCGGCGGCCTCGATCTGCGCGGGGGAGTGGGTGGAGAGGCCGACCAGGCGGTACGCGCCGACCTCCTCGCGCGCCCGGGCGACGGGAACGTCGTCCTGGCCGACGTGGACCCCGTCGGCCCCGGCGGCGGCCACGAGATCGGGCCGGTCGTTGAGGATCAGCAGCGCGCCGTGCGCGGCGCACACCGCGGCGAAGCGCCGGGCCGCCGCGACGATCACCCCGTCGTCGCCGTGCTTGATTCGCAGCTGAACGATGTCGACGCCACCGCTGAGCGCCGCCGCGAGGAAGCCGTCGCTCTGCTCGTCGCAGATCAGGTACAGCCGGGCGTCGGCGAGACGGCGGTGGCGGTCGGTCATCGGCCAAGTCTGGCAGGAGCAGCGCGATAGGATGGACGGTTACGGGAGCCCCACCACTGGGCTGAGAGGGCGGACGCCGATCCGCCGACCGTCAGAACCTGGCCGGGTAATGCCGCCGCAGGGAGCAAATGTGTCCGAGCGCAGCGCACGAGCAACAGAGGTCGCCGTCATCGGCGGCGGCGTGATCGGCCTCGCGATCGCGTGGCGGGCGTCGATGCGCGGGCTGCGGGTGACCGTGCTCGAGCGCGCCCGCGCCGGGGCGGGCACGTCCTGGCTGGCGGCCGGGATGCTCGCGCCGATCGCCGAGGTCACGCCCGGGGAGGAGCCGATGCTCGAGCTCGGGCTGCGCAGCGCCCGCCTGTACCCCGGCTTCGTCGCCGAGCTGATCGCCGCCGCCGGCGGCGACTCGGTCGGCTACACGCCGTGCGGCACCCTGCTGGTGGCCCGTGACGCCGACGAGGCCGAGGCCCTGGAGCGCGAGCTCGCGCTGCGCCTGCGCCTCGGGCTGGCGGTCGACCGCCTGCGCCCCAGCGAGGCCCGCCGCCGTGAGCCGGCGCTCGCGCCCGCGCTGCGCCTCGCCCTCGACGTCCCCGACGACCACGCCGTCGACCCGCGGGCGCTCACCGCGGCGCTGCTGGCGGCCGTGCGGCGGGCCGGCGGGGTGGTGCGCGAGCACACCGCCGCGGCGTCGCTGGAGCTCGCCGGCGGCCGTGTGCACGGGGTGACGCTCGCCGACGGCACGATGCTGCGCGCCGACCGGGTGGTGATCGCCGCCGGCGTGTGGAGCGGCGCGCTGGGCGGGCTGCCCGACGCCGAGCGGGTCCCGATCCGCCCGGTCAAGGGCCAGATCCTGCGCCTGCACGACCCCGCCGGCGCCGGGTTGCTGAGCCGGGTGGTGCGGATGGGCACGTCCTACATCACCCCTCGCGGCGACGGCCGCTACGTGATCGGCGCGACGTCGGAGGAGCGAGGGTTCGACACGACGGTCACCGCCGGGGCAGCGTTCGCGCTCCTGCGCGACGCCTCAGAGCTCGTGCCGGGCGTCTCGGAGCTGATCCTCGACGAGTTCGGCGCCGGCCTGCGGCCGGGGACGCCGGACAACCTGCCGGCGATCGGCACCGGCGCGATCGAGGGCCTGCTGTGGGCCACCGGGCACCGGCGCAACGGGATCCTGCTGACGCCGGTCACCGCCGAGCTGATCGCGGGGGCGCTGGCCGGCGAGCAGCCCCCCGCGCACGCCGCCGCGTTCTCCCCCGCGCGCTTCGCGGTCGCCGGACCGGTGGGGAGGGCGGCGTGAACGTGACCGTCAACGGCGAGTCCCGCCGGCTGCCCGCGGGCGCTACTGTCGCCAGCGTGGTCGAGCTGCTGCACGTCGCCCCCGGCGCGCGCGGGGTGGCGATCGCCGTCGACGGCGAGGTCGTCGCGCGGGTGCGCTGGCCCGAGACCGAGCTGCGCGAGGGCGCGCTGGTGGAGGTCGTGGCCGCGATCGGGGGCGGATGAGCGCCGGCGACGATCGGCTGCGGATCGCCGGGCGTGAGCTGAGCTCGCGGCTGATCCTCGGGACCGGCGGCTTCGCCAACCACGAGGTGCTGGCGCAGGCCTGCCGCGAGGCGCAGGCCGACCTGTGCACGGTCGCGCTGCGCCGGCTCGACCCCGCGGCCCGCGGATCGATCCTCGACGTGCTCGACGCCGCCGGCGTGCGGGTGCTGCCCAACACCGCCGGCTGCTACACCGCCCGCGACGCGGTCACCACCGCCCGGCTGGCGCGCGAGGCGTTCGCCACCGACTGGATCAAGCTGGAGGTGATCGGCGACGATCGCACGCTGCTCCCCGACGCCGTCGAGCTCGTCGCCGCCGCCGAGGAGCTCGTCGATGACGGCTTCGTCGTGCTCCCCTACACCACCGATGACCCTGTCCTGGCGCGCCGCCTGCAGGACGTCGGCTGCGCCGCGGTGATGCCGCTCGGCTCGCCGATCGGCAGCGGCATGGGGATCTGCAACCCCTACAACCTGTCGATCATCATCGAGCGGGCCGAGGTCCCGGTGATCCTCGACGCCGGCGTCGGCACCGCCTCCGACGCCGCGCTGGCGATGGAGCTGGGCTGTGACGCCGTCCTGTGCGCCAGCGCGATCTCGCGCGCCCACGACGCGCCCGCGATGGCCCGCGCGATCCGGCTGGCCGTGCAGGCCGGCCGCCTGGCCCGGGGGGCGGGGAGGATCCCCCGCCGACGTTACGCCGAGGCGTCGACGCCCGTCCGGGGCACGCCCGCCTTCGACGTCCAGGGGATCGCGCAATGACCGTCGACGAGCTGATCGACGGCTGGCAGGCGGCGTGGTCCAGCAAGGACCCGGCCGCGTTCGGCGAGGTGTGCGCCGCCGGCATCCAGTACGAGGACCCGCTCACCGACGCGCCCCTGGAGGGCATCCCGGCGCTGGCCGCACACGCCGCGCGGCTGTGGTCGGCGTTTCCCGACGTGCGGGTGGAGCGCACCGGCGAGCGCCTCACCGACCGCCACTACGTCGCCGCCCCCTGCAAGGCGCTGGGCACCCATCGGATGCCGCTGGAGGGGTTGCCGGCGACCGACCGCTTCGTCGTCGTGCACTGCCTGTTCTACTGCGAGCTCCAGCACGAGCTGCTGCTGCGGGTGCGCGCCTTCTACGACGTGTACGGCGCCGCCGTCGCGCTCGGGATCCTGCCGGCGCGCGGAACCCTCGGCGAGAAGGCGCTGCTGATGCTGCGCGGGTTCGGCCTGCGCGCCGCCCGCGGCTGATCGCCCGCCGCCCCGGGCGGCCGACGTAGACTGCGGCCGGTGTTGCGCCACTTCCTCACCGGGGCCGAGCTCAGCGCGCCCGAGCTCGACGCGCTGCTGGCGCGCGCCGCCGAGCTCAAGGCGGCGCCGCTGTCCAGCGACGCGCTGCTCCGGCGGTCGGTGGCGCTCATCTTCCAGGCGCCCTCGACCCGGACCCGGGTGTCGTTCGAAGCGGGGATCGCCGAGCTCGGCGGCCATCCGATGGTCCTGCGCGCCGATGAGATGCAGCTCAGCCGCGGCGAGTCGATCCGCGACACCGCGCTCGTGCTCTCCCGGCACGTCGCGGCGATCGGGATTCGCACCGGGCCCGACGAGCTGGTGGCCGAGCTGGCGCACCACGCGACGGTGCCGGTGATCAACATGCTCACCGCCGGGCACCACCCCTGCCAGGCGCTCGCCGACCTGCTCACCCTGCGCGAGACGTTCGGAGCGCTCGCCGGCCTGACCCTCGCCTATGTCGGGGACGGCAACAACGTCGCGCGCTCGCTCGGGATCCTCGGCACGCTGGCCGGCGTCAACGTGCGCATCGCCGCGCCCGCCGGCTACCAGCTGCCGCCGCTGCCCGGCGTCGTGCTCACCGACGACCCCCGCGCGGCCGCGCGCGGCGCCGACGCGCTCTACACCGACGTCTGGGTGAGCATGAGCGACGACCCCGCCACCGCCGACCAGCGGCGCCGGGCGCTCGCGGATTTCCGCATCGACGCCGAGCTGCTGGCGCTCGCCGGGCCGCACGCGATCGCGTTGCACTGTCTGCCGGCCCATCCCGGCGAGGAGATCACCGCCGAGGTCCTGTACGGCCCGCGCCAGCGCATCTGGGATCAGGCCGAGAACCGCCGCCACGCGCAGAAGGCGCTGCTCGCGCTGCTCACCGCCTGACCGGCGCCTCCGCACAGGCATGCGCACCAATGGTGCAGTTTGGATAGGCTCGGCGTCACGCTCAGTCGATCAGGAGACACGGCATGCCCCCCGCCAAACGCTCGTCCACCAGTTCGACC
>JBELAG010000088.1:0-17868 GCA_049509055.1 Solirubrobacteraceae bacterium | reverse complement strand
GCGCAGCGCCGCGAGCGCGTCGTCGTCGGGGACGTTGGCCAGCGCCAGGCACTCGCTGGCGAACCGCACCCCGGCGCGCCGCGCGTCGTCGGTCGGCCGCAGGTAGGCGCCGACGCCGTAGTAGTTGGCGATCCCGCGGCCGGGGCGAAACGGCAGGTCGCCGCCCCACGGCGCCGAGGGGAAGTAGGGGACGTCGACGGCGGCGTCGGCGAGCGCGCCGGGCAGCAGCTCGCCGTACAGCGGGCCCTGGGCGAGTGCCGGATCGAGCCCCAGCATCGCCACCTGCTGGGCGACCTCGCTGCCGCCGCAGACCGCGGCCAGGCATGGGCGGTGCCCGAGCGCGCCGATCACCGCGCGGGCCTCACGGGCGACGGTCGCCATGAAGTCGGGGTCCTGCTCGGGGTAGTCGAGGTTGGCGAACATGAAGTCCTGCCAGACGAGGATCCCCAGCTCGTCGCACAGGTCATAGAAGGCGTCGCTCTCATAGGCGCCGATCCCCGGGATCCGGAGCATGTTCATGCCGGCGGCGGCGAGCCGCTCCAGGACCGGGCGCAACCGCGGCTCCTCGGCGTGCGGGGCGCGCAGGTCAAGCGGGGTCCAGACCGCGCCGCGGGCGAACACCGCAACGCCGTTGACGTGCAGGTCCAGGCCGTCGGCGGCGAGGTCCGCGGCGCCCCGCAGCTCCCGGAAGCCGACCCGCCGGCGGACCGGCGCCCCGCCCGGGGGCGTGATCGACACGTCGTACAGCGCCGGGCAGCCGTGGGTGTGCGGCCACCACCACGCGGGCGCCGGCACGATCACCGAGCCGGCCAACGCCGCATCGGCGCCCACCGGCAGCGACGCCGTCACGCGCCCGGTCGGGCCCTGTACCTCGACGGCGACCGTCGCGGGGAGCTCGGCGCCCGGCAGCGCGCGCAGCCGCGCCGCGCACTCGACCACGCCGTCCCGCCCGCCGGCCGCCACCCGGGCGTGGACGCGCAGGCCCTCCAGGACCACGCCGCGGCGGCGCTGCAGCGCCACCGGGCGCCACGGTCCGACCACCGCCGGGCCCGGCGCGAAGCCCGGCGCACGGCCGAGCAGCATCGTGCGGTAGAAGCGCAGGTTGGGTGACGACACCAGGCGGGTGCGCCAGCGCGCGCGCGGACGGCGGCGCTGCGCCAGCCGCGGCGCCAGTGCACGGCAGCAGATCGCCAGCTCGTTGCGCCCGCCCGGCAGCGACGAGACGTCGATCTCGTGGGAGGCGAACATCGACTCGCTGTCGAGCACGCGGCGGCCGTTGAGGTAGACCTCGGCGATCGTCGCGAGACCGCCGATATGCAGCACGACCTCCTCCCCCGCACCTGCGGCGATGGCGTCAAACCGCGTGCGAAACCACCAATCCTCGGCGTCGAAGTCGATCTCGCCCCGCATCCCCTCCGCGCTCAGCGCCCCGGCCGCGGTTCCCGGTACCTGCGCGGGGACCCAGGCCAGCGCCGGCAGTCCCTCCACCCCGGGGCACGCACCCGGCGGGGTGCGCGCCAGCTCCCAGCCGTCGCTCAGCGCCCGCCGCTCATCGCCTCCGTCGGTCACGACCGTCAGTCTCGACGCCGGGCCGGACGGTTGCGGTCAGCCGACGCGGGCCTGCAGCTCGATGATCGTCCGCTCCCACGCAGCGGCGAGCGCGTCGATCGACGGCTGGGGGTCGAACGCGCGACGGCGGGCGAGCCGGAACGACAGCGCCTTGCAGCCGTCGACGATCTCACCCATCGCGATCCGCGCCGCGTCGGCCTCCGCGCCGAGCAGCCAGCGGGCGTGATCGGCGGCGATCTCGAACGCCGAGCCGGCCATCCGCACGGTGGCGAACGCGTAGGCGTGATAGTCGGAGAGCTCGCCGTGCAGCAGGTCGGGCAGTGCCTCGCCGAGCTGGACGCCGAAGCGGGCAAACGGGTTGGAGCGCGGCCGCCGGCTGAGATGGCGGCGCAGCAGCGCGCGCGCCGCGTCGGTCAGGGCCGCCCCGGCGAGTGCCTCCCCGGCGTCGAAGCGCACGAGCTCGGTGTAGGGCGGCAGCGTGGCGTCGGCCGGCTCGCCGATGCGGAACACGCCGCGGTAGTCCTCGCCGGACAGCTCATACAGGCCCGCACTGTGGAAGTAGCGCAACCGCTCGGCCTCGGGGTCGATCGCATCGGCGGCGACCGAGGTCTTGACGTGCTCGCTGCGGTAGCTGGTCGACGCGGTGTCGGGCAGGTACCAGCTGTCGAGCTCGACGATGATCGTGCGCCCGAGCGACAGCTGCTCGGCGATCTGGCGCGGCAGCGGCCGGTAGGGCTGCATCTCGTGGATGTCGACGCCGTAGAGCGCCTCGAGGTCCTCGGGCGGCGGCTTGAAGAACGTCCACTGATCGCCCTCGAAGTCCATCCGAACGAGATGGCCGAACATCGCCAGCGGCTCGTGGCCGCGGGCGTGCAGCAGCTCGATGACGATGTCGGTGTAGCAGTTGGTCTCCAGGTAGGAGCGCGCCGTCGAGTGCAGCGCATGCGCCGTGTAGTCGTGCGGGTCCCGGCCTGACAGGCCCGGCATCGCGCGCGCGCCGGCGACGCTCATCGCCAGAGCTGCTCGCGGACCGCGGCGGGCCAGGCGCCGGGATCGAGGCCGTGCGTGCGCAGCAGGGCGAGCACGATCCGCTCGTGCCCGAACCCGAGACAGGCGGTGTGGGCGACGCCGCCGTCGGCCAGCTCGATCCCGTAGGTGGAGCCGAAGTGGTCGCGATGATGGTTGAACGAGGCGAGCGCAGTCGGCTCGGGACCGGCGATCGGCACGAGCAGCTCGAGCTTGAGCCGGTCCTGGCGCTGGTTGGTGGCGAGCATCCGTCCGCGACGGCCGAAGAACGGGTCGTTGGCGTTGTCGAGCGCGGCGTCGAGGCCGAGCGCGAGCAGCAGATCCAGTCCTCGCTGGGCCCATTCGTCGCGCCACTGCAGCACAGCCTCGGGCTCGCCGATCCGCACCAGCTCGTGCTGATGGAAGATCTGGCGACGCGCCGGATCGTGGGAGGGCTCGTGGCGGAACACCCAAGCGCCGCCGGCGTCGACGAACACGCCGCCGGCCGGCAGCGGGCCGCGCCGGGCGATCGCCGGGTAGACCGGGTAGCAGGCGGCGGGCATCA
Organism: Solirubrobacteraceae bacterium; assembly: GCA_049509055.1. Lineage (GTDB taxonomy): Bacteria > Actinomycetota > Thermoleophilia > Solirubrobacterales > Solirubrobacteraceae > Palsa-465. The sequence continues at coordinate 14,729 of JBELAG010000088.1, read as the reverse complement.
GCGTCAGCTCGGTCATCTCCTGAAACTCGCCCCAGTCCTCGTGGTTGGCGGCGCGCTCGCTCTGCGCCGCCGCCTGGCGCTCGTCGCCGTCGAACGAGTACACCGTGCCCGCCAGATGCGGGAACGAGGCCAGGTAGCCGCTCGATTCCAGCTGCCGGCGCGGGAGCACCGGCGGGAAGCGCAACCGCTCGGCGCCGCGCGACGCCGCCTCGGCGCTGAGGCGCTCGTCGAGCCGGCTGCGCGCGTCCTCGAACGCGGCGCCGTGGCCGTAGACGCCGGGCACGCCGGACTCCAGCAGCAGCCCCTCGCCGATCAGCTGGGCGAGGAACTCGGCCTGGTCCTCGGACGCCGGCCGGACCTGCGTCGCCATCGCCGGCTAGACCTCCTTGGCGATCATCAGCAGGCGGGCGTCGAAGTTGTGGATCCGCTCGTTGGCGACCTGCAGCGGCGCCGACAGGGCGTCGCGCAGCTGGCGGCCGACGCCGTAGGGCGAGTCATTCTTGAAGGCGGCGATGCCGATCACCTCCAGGACCTGCATGCAGATCCGCGGCGTCTGCTCCGAAGTGGCCAGCTTGAGATTGTTGAAGCGCAGGATCGAGCCCATCGTGTCGAGCTCCTCACGCCCGGGGCCGGAGTCGATCGCGATGAAGTCGGCCAGGCCGGAGCGGACCTCGGAGCGCAGCAACGCCAGCTCGCCCATCACGCGCGACAGGCGGTTGGCCGCGGGCACCGGAGCCCCGGGATTGCGCCGGGCGGCGGCGCGGACGAAGGCGCGCCCGCGTTCGAAGGCCTCGGTCGCGATCCCCAGCCAGGCGTGGGACCAGAGGATGTGCGTGACCGGCACGTGGGTTTCGCTCATCACCGTCGAGAAGGGGGCCGACAGGACCTGCTCGGGCGCGAAGCGCGCGCGCACGACGAACCCGGGCGAGCATGTCCCGCGCAGTCCGATCGTGTCCCAGGTCCCGGTCAGCTCCAGCTCGGTCTGATCGCGATGGTGCAGGACCAGCACCTGATCGACCTCCTCGGCATCCGGCCCGCGCCGGGCGGTCGTGTAGAAGTCGTCGGCGTGGGCGCCGTAGCTCACCACCGGGGCCTGCTTGACGAGCGTCAGCGAACCATCGTCGCCCGGGGTCACGGCGGCGATCGAGCGGCCCATGTCGCCGCCGGTGCCGAGCTCCGAGGTCACCGAGGCGATCAACCGCTGCTCGGCCGACAGGCGCCGCAGATAGCTCTCAAACCACGACCCGGGCTCGAGGTGACGGACGATCGTCACCACCTGGATCTGATGCATCGCGAACGCCATCGCCGTCGACGAGCACGTGCGGCCGAGCTCCACACACGCCTGGGCGAGCGCCGGGAGTGAGACGCCGCCGCCGCCGAGCTCCGGCGGGACGAACGCCGACAGGGCGCCGGCCTCGCGCAGCGCCTCGGCCGCCTCGGCCGGGAACCGGGCGTCGCGATCGACCGCGTCGGCGTGCACCGACGCCACGTCGCGGGCGATCCGCCGGATGTCCTGGAGGAAGGCCTGATCGGCCGCGACGGCGACGCTCACGCCGCCACCGCGCCGAGCTCGGTCAGCGCCGAGGCGATCGCCGCGATGCTCTCGAAGGCGCTGCGCTTGAGCATGCTGTCGGGGAACTCGATGTCGAAGCTGTCCTCGAGCGCCAGCATCACGTTGACGCTGGCGTGCGAGCTCATCCCGGCCTGGAAGAGGTCGGCGTGGTCATCGACGCCGTCGACGTCGACGGGAAGCCGCGCGTGATCGCGCAGGACCTGCCGGATCTGCTCGACGACGTCGGCGCTCATGAGCGTGCCCCCGCGAGCACGACGGCGGCGGCGTGGTCGCCGGTGTGGGTGAGGCTGACCGACAGGCTGGCGATCCCGCGGCGCTGAGCGAGCTCCGCGGCGGCGCCGGTCAGCTCGAGGCCGGGCCGGCCGGCCGCGTCGCCGGCGACGCCGATCGAGCTCCAGCCGAGACCCTCGTCGGTCGCGCCCAGCGCCTTGATCGTCGCCTCCTTGGCGGCGAACCGGGCCGCCAGCCGGTGAGGCTCGGACTGTGTCTCTGCCAGTTCCCGCGGTGTGAACACGCGTGAGAGGTAGTGATCGCCATGATCGGCGATCGCCCGTCGCACCTGCTCGACGCTGACCAGATCGATTCCGACTCGCATAGTTGTCGTTGTTAACGGCACGGGGCGGAAAAAGTTGAGCGAAACGCCTTAATGGGCAGAAAAATGCGGTGGAGACATCTCAATCGGATGTTGCCACGTAGTAGAGCGATGCTCCGCGGCCGCCGTCGCCCGGCCCGACCCGCGTCCCGTCGAATTCCAGCACATCGACCAGACGCAAGCCGCACTGCGACAGCTGGCGCTCCTGATCGGCTCGCCCGATGTAGTAGTGCAGCAGGCTGTAATCGTGGGCGGAGTCGTTGACCACGGCGTGATCGGCGGCCCGGTACTGAAGCGGGCCCAGGCGGCGTCGGTTCACCGCCCGGCGCGGGATCCGCTTGGCCGCACCGAGCATCCACGCGGGCGGCTTGGTGGTGAGCTTGCGGGCGACGAAGCCGAGCCGGGAACCCAGCGACGCGCGCCTGGCGCCGGCGCCGGCGGACGATGACCGTTCCCAGTGCGCCAGGTTGTGCGACGAGAAGATGAGCAGGCCCGCCGGCGCCAGCAGGCCGCGGATGTCGGCGAGCGAGGCGCGGCGGCGCTCGTCGTCGAGCACGTCGAGCACGTTGTCGCTGAGCAGGACGGCGTCGAATGGGCCCTCCGCGACCGCCGGAAGGGTCGCCAGGTCGCCCAGCCCGATGTCGACGCCCGGGAACCGCCCGCGACAGTGCTCGACCATCCGCGGCGAGATGTCGATGCCGTGGACCTCGGCGCCGAGCTCGACCAGATATCCGAGGATCCGCCCCGCCCCGCAGCCGACGTCGAGCACCCGGCCCGACAGCGCTTCACGGTAGCGGGCCATGATCAGCACCTCGACGGGCTCGAGGCTGCGATGGTCGTAGTCGGCCAGGAACCGCCCCGAGCTCCAGGCGGAGGCGTTGAGGTCGGCTTGTTGTTGGGTCCCCGGCCGGCTCGGCAGCAGGCTATGTCTCGCTGCGACCACGCGAGATCGCGATCTCGCCGGTCCGAGCCATCTCGATCAGGCCGAACGGCCGGACGAGCGACTCGAAGGCGTTGACCTTCTCACAGGTGCCGGTGACCTCGACCACGACCGAGCGCTTGGTGACGTCGACTACCTTGGCCCGGAAGATCTCGCAGATCTGCATCACCTCGCCGCGAGCGGATCCGTCCGCGTTGATCTTGAACAGCGCGAGCTCGCGGGCCAGCGTCTCGCCCGGCTCGAGGTCGCGGATCTTGAGCACGTTGATCAGCTTGTGCAGCTGCTTGGTCACCTGATCGATCGGCTGCACGGCCCCGTCGAGCGTGAGCGTGATCCGGGAGATCGTGTCATCGTCGGTGGGACCGACGGCGAGCGTGTCGATGTTGAATCCACGCCGCGCGAACAGGCCGGCGATCCGAGTCAGGACACCGGGCTTGTTCTCGACGAGGATCGAGAGGATGTGCTTGCGCCCCGTGCGCAGTCCCGCCACCGCCTCGAGCTGGTCGAGCGAGAGGACCTCTTTGGTTGCCGGCTCGCCCATCTCAGCCCACCATGTCCCGCGCAGCCTGGCCGGGCGCGATCATCGGATAGGTGTTCTCCTCGCGCGTCACCCTGACGTCGACGAGCACCGGGCCCTCGGTCGCCAGCGCCTCGCGCATGTCGGACACCAGCGTGTTCTTGTCCTCGAAGCGCATGCCGGTCGCGCCGTACGCGTCGGCGAGCTTGACGAAGTTCGGCCACTGGCCGGTCTCGACCTGGCTGTAACGCTTGTCCCAGAACAGCTCCTGCCATTGGCGGACCATGCCGAGGTAGCCGTTGTTCATGATGAACACCTTGATCGCGATCCCCTCCTGGGCGCACGTCGCGAGCTCCTGCATGTTCATCTGCACGGAGCCGTCGCCGGCGATGCAGACGACGGTCTGATCCGGGCAGCCGACCTTGGCGCCCATCGCCGCCGGCAGGCCGAAGCCCATCGTGCCCAGGCCACCGGAGTTGATCCAGCGACGCGGCCGGTCGAAATGGAAGTACTGCGCGGTCCACATCTGATGCTGGCCGACGTCACTGGTGACGATCGCGTCGCCCCCGGTCGCCTCGTACAGCGCCTGCACCATGAACTGCGGCTTGATCTCGGCGTCGGTGGAATCGACGTAGCCCAGCGGATGGCGCTCCTGCCAGACGTGGATGCGTGACCACCACTCGTCCAGCCGGGCCGGGTCGGGCGACAGCGCCCGCAGCTCGGTGGTGAGGCGCGGCAGGATGTTCCTGGCGTCGCCGACGATCGGGATGTGGGCCGGGACGTTCTTGGAGATCTCGGCCGGATCGACGTCGATGTGGATGAACTTGGCCCGCGGCGCGAACTCCGACAGCTTGCCGGTGATGCGGTCGTCGAACCGGGCGCCGATCGCGACGATCAGGTCGGCTTCGTCCATCGCGTAGTTGGCGGTCCGCGTGCCGTGCATGCCGAGCATGCCGAGCCACTGCGGGTGGGGCGCGGGAAAGCCGCCGAGCCCCATCACGGTGCAGGTGACCGGCAGGCGATCGAACGTCGCCAGCTCGGTCAGCTCGACCGCGGCGTTGCCGGACACGATCCCGCCACCGGCGTAGATCACCGGGCGCCGGGCGTTGGCCAGCGCCTTGGCGGCCAGCCGGATCTGCTTCTGGTTGCCCTCGGTGGTCGGCTGATAGCCGGGCAGGTGCACGTCCCCGACGGGCTCGTACGGAATGTCGGCGCGGCTGAGGTCCTGCGGGATGTCGACCACCACCGGGCCCGGCCGGCCGGTCCGGGCGATGTGGAAGGCCTCGTGGATCGACCGGGGGATCTCCAGCGGATGCTGGATCATGATCCCGTGCTTGACGATCGGCATCGTGATCCCGATCGTGTCGGCCTCCTGGAAGCCGTCGGTGCCCAGCAGCTCGGTCCGGACCTGGCCGGTGAGGAACACCACCGGGACCGAGTCCATCATCGCGTCGCAGATCGGCGTCACCAGGTTGGTGGCGCCCGGCCCGCTCGTGCCCAGCGCCACGCCGACCTTCCCGGTCGCCTTGGCGTAGCCCTCGGCGGCGTGCCCGCCGCCGGCCTCGTGGCGGACGAGGATGTGCCGGATGCCGGCGTCGTAGAAGGCGTCGTAGGTCGGCAGGTTGGCGCCGCCCGGGAGGCCGAATACGACGTCGACACCTTCAGCTTTGAGACATTCCATCAGAGCGTCGACTGCACGCATGGCGCTGGCCTCCTTTCGTCTTGCTCGAGCATCGAAACCGGGCCGCGGACACGACGGATCGCGCGCCGCCCACGGCGATCCCAGTGTAACAGCGGGCCCCGGTCCTGCCGGCGCTCGCGCCGGTCGGGGCCGGTGCCTCGGCTCCCGTGCCGGCGCCGGTCGGTCAGGCTGGGCCGCGGGCCGCCGTCCGGGCGCGCGACGAACGTCAACGGCGCTGGGGAAGGCAGCCAGAGCGGCGGCGACGGCTGAGCCGTGGTGTCAGGCGCGGTCTCGCGGCGGGCGTCGATCCGTCGGCAAACGTCCATCGGTGCGCTGTGATCGGGGAGGTATGGACGTTGACCGCGGAAGTCGAAGCAAACGACCGCAGGTTCCGCAATCGAGGGCGGCGGTGGACGTTTGCCGGTGTCACCATCAGGAGCGCTCGGGCGCAGGCATCGTCCGTGCCCGGATGTGTCGCAGATCGGTTTGGGCGCTGGTCAGCGGCAGGATGAGGCGGTGAGCACACGCCGCGCCGACGCCGCGCAGTCGATGTTCTACGCTGGCGCTCACTCAGGGCCACCGCTCCGCCGGCCGATAGGGGGGTGCGACGACGCTCAGATCATGGACCTTCCTCCCGCGTCACAACCGCTCTACCTCGACTGCGCGCCCGACGCGGCGTTCGCCACGCTGCACCGCCCGCGCCCCGGCGCCGAGCGCTCGACCGCGGTGCTGATCTGCCCGCCGTTCGGCTGGGATGAGTTCTGCGCGTATCGCAGCCTGCGATTCTGGGCCGGCGATCTTGCCGGCGCCGGGTACGCGGCGCTGCGCGTCGGGCTGCCCGGCACCGGCGACAGCGGCGGCGGCCCCCGTGACGGCGACCGGGTGGGCGCCTGGACGGCCGCCGTGGCCGCCGCGGCGACGTGGCTGCGCGCCGAGACGGCGGCCCGCCGGATCGCGGCGATCGGGATCGGGCTCGGCGGCGCCCTCGCCTGGGTGGCCGCCGCCGATGGCGCGCCGATCGACGATCTCGTCCTGTGGGCGACGCCCGCGCGCGGGCGCGCATTGGTGCGCCAGCAGCGCGCGTTCGCGACGCTGGAGCGCTCGCAGATCTACCCCGGCTCGGAGCCACCACCGGCCCCCGCCGGCGAGCTGGAGGCCGGCGGGTTCGTGCTCAGCGCCGACACGGTCGCGCGGCTGGAGGCGATCGACCTCACGTCGACCCCGCTGCCGGGCGCGGAGCGGCGGCGCGTGCTGCTGCTGGGACGCGACGGGCTGGCGGTGGACGCCGGCCTGCGGGAACAGCTGCAGGCCGACGGGGCCGTGGTCTCGACCGCCGACGGCGCCGGCTTCGCCGACATGACGTCGCACCCGCAGCTGGCGCGGGCGCCGCTGGCGGTGATCGCCGCCGTGCGGGAATGGCTGGCGCAGGACGCCGCCGCTCTCCCTGGCGCCCCCCAGGACGCCGCCGCGCCCGGAGCCGCCGTACGACGCGGCTCCCCGCACGACGCCGCGCCGGACGCTCCTGCGGCGGCGGGACAGCCGGCGGTGGCGGCGCTCGCCAGCGCGATCATGGCGGTAGGTCAGGGCAACGATTCGCGCGTGCGCGAGACGCCGGTGACGATCGAGCGGCCGGACGGGCGCCTGCGCGCGATCCTGACCGAGCCGCTGACCGCGCCCGACCACGGGCTCTGCGCCGTGCTGCTCAACCCGGGCGCCGGCCGGCGGATCGGACCGAACCGGATGTGGGTCGAGGCCGCGCGGAGGTGGGCCGGCGGCGGCGTGCCCACCCTGCGGCTCGACGTCCAGGCGATCGGCGACGCCGACGGCGACCAGACACCGCATCGCGACGACGCCGCGCTGTACGCCGAGCAGTTCGTGCCCGACGTGCTCGCGGCGATGCAATGGCTGCGCGAGCGCGGGGTGGGCGAACGGTTCGCGCTCGGTGGCCTGTGCTCGGGCGCGTATTGGTCGCTGCACGCCGGGCTGGCGGATCCGGGCGCCGGGGCGGTGCTGCTGATCAACCCGCGCGCGCTCGTCTGGGACGCCCAGCTCGGGCCCGCGCGCGACTTCCGGGCGCTGCTGTCACAGCCGTTCTCGCCGGCCAAGATCGCGCGCCTGGCGACGGGCGAGCGCCTGCGCTCGTTCATCCGCTGGGCGGTGGCGGCGCCGGGGCGCTGGCTGGCGCGCGTGCTCACCGGCCACTCGCCGACGGAGACGACCGAGCATGAGCTCGACGCGCTCCTGGACCGGCTCGTCGCGTCCGGCAAGCGGACGCTGTTCCTGTTCGCCGAGCACGAGCCGGTGGACGCCGAGCTGCAGCGCTCCGGCCGGGCCCAGCGGCTCGGCGCCGCCCCGAACGTCAGGTTCGAACGTGTGGCGGTGCGCGATCACACGCTGCGCCCGGTCTGGGCGCAGCGCGAGGCTCACGCCGTGCTCGACGCGTTCATCGCGCGCGAGCTGCAGATCGCCGGCGACGGCCGCCGCGAGACGCGGGCGCCGGCGCCGGCCCCGGCCGCCTCGCCGAAGCTCACCGCCTGAAGGTCCGTCGCCGCTCAGGCGGCGCGGTGCTGGACGGGCGCCTCGGGCGCGATCGCGATCTCCGGGAACTCCAGCTCGGCCCCGCACCGCGTGCAGACCGCGTCGTGGAGTTTGAGCACCCGGCCGCACGTCGGGCACTGACGGCGCAGCTCGCGGTTGTCCCAGCGGTAGCAGACGGCGGTCAGCAGGCCGAGGAACGGGATGCAGAATGAGACGAGGAACCAGATGAAGAACGAGCTGCCCTTCATCCTCCCGACGAGGCCGCCCGCCAGGCCGAAGAAGAACAGGATGACCAGCAGGCCCAAGCCCTGCACGACGCCGGCTCCCGCTCAGATGTTGCGCATCGCCCAGACGACCGCGCCGACCGCCGCCACCACGACCACGACCCAGAACACGGTCATGATCAGACCGATGACCAGATGGATCGCCAGGGCTGCCGCCACGACGAGGACAAGTCCAGCTGCTGCCCGGCGCACGATCGGCGTCCGGGTCCGCGGAGCTTCAAGCTCTCTTGACATGTCTACAAGCGTAGCGCGACCGTGGTGCCGGGTCGGCAGAGCGACCCGGCCGGCCACGCCGCTGTCAGGAGCGCTTCGCCTGGGGGCGGTTGCTCGCGCTCGCCACCCGTCCCGTCACCGGCAGGCGCGCGAGGCGGAAGCGGCGCACGACCACGCTCGGCTCCGACCCGGCGGACCGTCGATCGGCCACCAGCAGAAGCTTGGGGGATGAGGCTTGATTGATCATGGACGAAAGGATCGCGCCGGGGGCCCTGAAGCGCATTGGCCCCGTGGACAACGTTGCGTCTGTCACACACTCCCCGCGGGCAGGCCCGACGGACGCCGATGGACTTGACGGGTCCGGCCGTTGCGATCATCATCCCTCCGGGGTGCGTTGGCTACGGATGGACCGCGTGCCAGGACCAGCTTGAGCGGCGGCGCGGACGGACGTCCGGCTGGCCGCGCGCACGTTTGCGGGCAACTACGGATCACCTTCGACGCAGGGGCTGACGATGAAGTCCACACGCTCACGTCTTTCGACTCCGCAGCCGGAAGCGACCCCGTCGCGCGCAAAGGACTTCGCAGGTGCCAGGGATGGACACGTCTCACGACTCTCACACCGGCCTGACGACTCGCCTGCCGGCGCCCCGCCGAGGCCGGGCGTCGCTCGTCGATGCGATCGCCGTGCAGCGCGCGGCGCAGCGCGCCCGCGAGCCTGGCGAACAGGCCGACCCGACCGCTATGATGCGCGCGCAGGGGCCGTCTCACGTCATCGATTCAATGGCGGAGGTGTCGGTTGACTCGGCGTACCGGCGGTCATGGTCTCCTCGCCATGGAAGGCAATCCGTTGTCGAGCAAGAAAGTCCGAGACCGATGACACCCGTCGAAGCCGCCAGCCACGCCGCCAGCCCCAGTGGTCTGGTCGTCGACGCCGGCGCTCGGGGACGCCTGGCCCGACGGATCTCGGCCCGGCTGCTCAACGAGCAGCAGTGGGCCCGGGTGCGTCTGCTCAACGACGTGTTCGTGCTGTGCCTGGCGGCGAGCATCGCCCTGTTCGCCGATTCGCCGGCACGCCACTCGGCGCTCAACCACTGGATCGCCGCGGTCTTCCCGCTCGTCGTCGTCGCGATGCTCCGGGCGCGCCGCTCGCCCGACGACCGCCTCAACGTCACGATGCTCGACACGCTCACCTACGTGCTCGGGGTCGTGTCGCTCGCGGCGATGCTGACGATCTCGGTGCAATCGATCTTCGGGGTCAGCGACCCGCTCGCGCTCGTGCCGCGGCTGTGGCTGTTCAGCGTGGTCTACCTCGGGGTGTCACGGGCGATGCTCGTGTCGGTGCGCCGCCAGGCGCTGCGCAGGCACGAGCTGGCGACGCCGACGCTGATCGTCGGCGCCGGGATCATCGGCGCTCACCTCGTCAAGCGCCTGATCGGGGATCCGAGCTACGGCCTGCGACCGGTCGGCTTCCTCGACGGCGACCCGCTGCCCGTCGCCGAGCGCCCCACCGCATACACGCTGCCGGTGCTGGGCGGCCTCGAGGATCTGGAGTCGGTGATCGCGACGACGGGAGCCCGCCACGTGATCCTCGCGTTCTCCGGCGAGCGCGACCATCAGCTGATGGCCAAGGTCAGGCAGTGCCAGGCGCTCGGCGTCGGCGTGTCGCTCGTCCCGCGCCTGTACGAGGCGATCAACGAGCGCACGACGCTGGATCACGTCGGCGGATTGCCGATGCTGACGCTGCACACGATCGACCCGCGCGGCTGGCAGTTCGTCCTCAAGCACACGATCGACCGCACGATCGCCCTCGTCGTGCTGCTCGTCGCCAGCCCGCTGATGATCGCGATCTCGATCGCGGTCCACCTGTCCTCGCCGGGTCCGATCTGGTTCCGCCAGCGGCGCGTCGGGCGCGACGGGCATGAGTTCGACGTCCTGAAGTTCCGCACGATGCGTGAGCCGGACGCCGCCGAGCGGGCCGTCGACGAGGACCGCGGGTTCGAGCTGCCGGCCGGAGTCGCCCCCGGCGGAGTCGAGGGAATCGACCGCCGCACGACCGTCGGACGGGTGCTGCGCGACCTGTCGCTCGACGAGCTCCCCCAGCTGATCAACGTGCTGCGCGGCGACATGAGCATCGTCGGCCCCCGGCCCGAGCGACCCGAGTACGTCGCCCGGTTCGCACGCGACGTGGCGCGCTACGAGGACCGCCATCGCGTCAAGTCGGGGATCACCGGTTGGGCCCAGGCCAACGGCCTGCGCGGGCAGACGTCGATCGCGGACCGCGTCGAATGGGACAACTACTACATCCAGAACTGGTCGCTGCGGCTCGATCTGCGGATCATCCTGCTGACGATCGCGGAGATCTTCCGGTCTCGTGACAGCGCCGCGAGCCGACCCGCGAGCGCCGCCCTCCCGACGCCGTCCGGGGCCGACAGCCCCAAGACCCCCGTCGAGCGCTGACGCGCCCGCCCCGTCCGGGCGAGAACCAACCCTGTCCCCACCGTGCCCACGACCGCTTCACGCCCGCGCACGCGCATCCTCTTCCTGATCGACTTCGCCTCGTCGACGGGCGGCGCCGAGCGCTTCGCGATCGGCCTGGCGACGCACCTGCCCCAGGACCGCTTCGAGCCGTGGATGTGCAGCACGCGCTCCTCCGACGCCGGCGCGATCGCCGCGCTCGCCGCGGCCGGCGTACCGCACGTCAATCTCGGCCGCTCCGCGAAGTGGGACGTGCACCGGCTCGGCGGGCTGGCACGGCTCCTGCGCAGGCGCCGCTTCGACATCCTCCACACTCACAAGTTCGGCTCCAACCTGTGGGGAACGCTGATCGGCAGTGCGTGCCGGGTGCCGATGATCGTCGCCCACGAGCACAGCTGGTCCTACGAGGGCAATCCGCCCCGGGCGTGGCTCGACGGGCAGGTGATCGGGCGGCTGGCCACCCGCTTCGTCGCCGTCTCGCAGGCCGACGGGCGGCGCATGGTCTCCCACGAGGGCGTCGGGGCAGAGAAAGTGGTGGTGATCCCCAACGGCTACATTCCGAGCGCCACGACCTCCGACACCGACATCCGCGCCGAGCTGGGCCTGGACGCCGCCGTGCCGCTGATCGGAATCGCCGCGCTGCTGCGACCGGAGAAGCGGATCGACCTGCTGCTCGAGGCGCTGGCCGCGGTGCGGACCACCGTCGCCGACGCGCGGCTGGTGATCGCCGGGGACGGCGAGTGCCGCGGGTCGCTGGAGCAGCAGGCCCGTGACCTCGGGCTCACCGACGCGGTGCACTTCCTGGGATCACGCACCGACGTCGACAGCGTCCTGCGGGCCGTCGATGTCGGCGCCCTGTCGTCGGACCGCGAGGGCTCCCCGCTGCTGCTGTTCGAGTGCATGGCCAACGACACGCCGCTCGTCGCCACCGCCGTCGGTGGCGTGCCCGACGTGATCGAGCACGACCGCACCGGCATGCTCGTCCCGCGCCGTGACCCGGAGGCGATGGCGCAGGCGCTGGTCGGCCTGCTCACCGATCCGGCGCGGCGGGCGGCGATGGCCGAGGCGGCCCGCGCAGCCCTGCCCGGATACACGATCGATGCGACCGCCGCGCGGTTCGCCGACCTGTACGCGGCGCTGGCCGCGTGACCTCGATGCCCGCCGTCACCACCTCCAGGCGCCCCGACGCCGGATTCTGGTCAAGCAGCAAGTCCTTCTTCCTCCCGGTCGGGTCTTACATCGATCCGGCAGCCGTCCGCGGCTATCCGATCGACCTGCGCGTCAAGGCCGACGAGCCCCGGACCCGGCTCCCGCCCGAGCTCGACCGCCCGAGCACGCTGTACGTGGCGGTCAGCCAGTACGGGCTCGGCTGCTACGAGCGCTGGCTCGGCGGCGAGGGCGAGCAATGGCTGGAGTCGGCGGTGATGACCGGGCGGCGCCTGATGGAGATCCAGGCGCCCGACGGCACGTGGCTGCACCACGAGCCCTATCCCCACACCTTCCCGCTGCCCGCGCCGTGGGCATCGGGGATCACCCAGGGCCAGGCGGCGAGCCTGCTGGTCCGGCTGCACGCCCACACCGGCGAGGCGCAGATGGCGGACGCCGCGCGCCGCGCGCTCGCTCCGCTGGCCGTCCCGCAGGCCCAGGGGGGCGTGTGCGGCGAGCTCGGCGGCCGCTCGTGGCCCGAGGAATATCCGACGACCCCGCAGTCGCACGTGCTCAACGGCGCGATCTTCGCGCTGTGGGGGATGCGTGACGTGGCGGTCGGCCTGGGCTCGGAGGAGGCGCAGGCGCAGTTCGAGCGCGGGATCGATTCGCTGGCGGCCAACCTGCACCGCTACGACACCGGCACCTGGACGCTGTACTCGCTGTTCCCGCACCCGATCTACAACCGCTCCAGCTCCTTCTACCACGACCTCGTGATCAATCAGCTGACCGCGATGGCGCTGCTGGCGCCCCGGCCGGAGTTCGAGGTGATGCGCGAGCGGTTCGCGGGGTACGCGGCCTCGCCGGCGCTGCGGGCGCGCGCGTTCGCCTGGAAGGCCGCGTTCCGCGTGCTCGTGCCGCGTAACCCGCGCTTCGCCCGGCGGCTGCCGTGGAACCGCATGTGACGCGGTGAGACTCGGGGTCTACTGCGACTTCTCCTACCGGGTCGTCGACGGCTCGGTCTATGCCGAGCTCCCGTTCAGCCTGTTCATCGAGGGCCTCGCCCCGCACTGCGAGCGGCTGGTGGTGCTCGGGCGACTCGACCCCGCCACCGAGCGTTACCCCTACCGGCTGCGCGCGGCGGAGCTGGTGGGGTTGCCGTACTACCGCAGCGGGGCCGACCTCAGGGCCGTGCTGGGCACGATCCCCGCCGCGATCCGGCGGTTCTGGGGCGAGCTCGACGACCTCGACACGGTCTGGATCCTCGGGCCCAACCCGCCCCAGGCGCTGCTGTTCGCCGCCCTGGCGCTGCTGCGCCGCCGCCGCGTCGTGCTCGGGGTGCGCCAGGACCTGCCCGAGCTGATCCGCCACCGCCGGCCCGGCTCCCACGCCGTGATCGCCGCCGCTTACGTGCTGGAGTGGGCGTTCCGCGCGCTGGCGCGGATCGTGCCGGTCGCCGTCGTCGGCCCGGACCTGGCGCGGCGCTACCGCGGGGCGACCCGGCTGCTGGACCTGTATGTCTCCCTGCTGCGCGAGTCCGACCTGCTGGCCGCCGCGGATGACGCGCGCCGCTACGACGGCGACGAGCTCGTGATGCTGAGCGTCGGGCGCCTGGATCCGGAGAAGAACCCGCTGCTGCTGGCCGACGTGCTGTGCCGCGCGGTGCGCGCCGATCCGCGCTGGCGGCTCGAGGTATGCGGCGACGGGCCGCTGGCCGACGCGCTCGCGCAGCGCTCGGCGGAGCTCGGCGTCGCCGATCGCCTGCGCCAGCGGGGCTATGTGCCAATCGACGGCGGCCTGTGGGACCTGTATCGGGCCGCGCATGCGCTGCTGCACATCTCGATGACCGAGGGGGTGCCGCAGGTCATCCTCGAGGCGTTCGCGGCGCGGCTGCCGGTGGTGGCGACCGACGTCGGTGGTGTCGGGGATCTCGTCGGCGATCGCGGGCTGCTCGTCGCGCCGCGTGACCCCGACGGCGCCGCCGCCGCCCTCGCGCGGCTGGTGACCGACGCCCCGCTACGCGAGCGGCTGGTGGCGGCCGCTCAGCGGGAGGCGGCCGATCACACGCTGGAGGCGGAGTGCTCCCGGCTGGCCGGCTTCATGTCGATGAACTCCTGATGCCAGAGCTCGAGCATCAGCAGCGACCACAGCCCGCGCGTGTGCTCGACCCCGCCGCGATGCTCTGAGATCAGCCGCTGCACCGCACCGGGCTCGACGATGCCGCGATCGCGGCTGGCATCGCTGAGCAGCGTGTCGGTCATCAGCTCGTAGAGCTCGCCCCGCAGCCACGCCGGGATCGGCGCCGTGAACCCCATCTTCGGGCGCCGGAACAGGTCCGCCGGGACGTGGCGGGCCAGCGCGTCGGAGATCAGGCGCTTGCGGCTGCGCCCGCGCTGCTTGAAGCTCGTCGGCAGCCGCGCCGCCCACTCGACGAGGCGGAAATCCAGCAGCGGGGCCCGCGCCTCCAGTGAGTTGGCCATCGTCGCGATGTCCATCTTGAACAGCAACTGGTCGGGCAGCGACCGCGCGAGGTCGACGGCCAGCGCGCGGTCCAGCGCGCTCGTCGCCCGGCCCGGGGGCTGGTAGCCGGCGACCGCCGGCAGCCCCGGCGACAGCGCCGCGCGCTCGTCGGGGCTGAGCACGGCGGTCCATTCCGCGTAGCGTTGGCCGGGGTCGAGCTCGATCGTGCGCAGGAAGCGGTACAGCTTGTTGCGCGCCGACATCGGATGCGCGAGCTCGCCGCCGGTGCGCCCCGCCCCGCTGCCCGCCA
>JBELAG010000087.1:0-18058 GCA_049509055.1 Solirubrobacteraceae bacterium | reverse complement strand
GGGCGCGCGCTTCTCGGTGCGGACGCATCGGAGCACGCTGACGATCACGTTCCGATCGCCGGTGACCGGCGCGTCGGTCGCGCTGCGCGGCCCGGCGATCACGGTGTCGGCCGCCGAGTCCAGGAAGGCGCGCCGGCGAGCGTTGAGAAACGTGCGCTTCATGCTCACGACGACCGACGCCGCCAACACCGGCGTGACGTTCAGGGTGACGGTGAAGAAGCTGTTGTGAGACAACAGAGGGCCGCGGTCGCCGGCGTGATCGCCGTACCCGCCGGCAGGCTTGCCGACACGCGCGAGGCGCTGTCTATACTCATGCGCCCACGCGGGCAGGTAACGCGCTGGTCCCCGCCGACGCAGGCGGGTTTTCTTCGACCGATGTCAACCCAGGTCTGATTATGCCCAAGGACGTCATCCTCACCCCGGAGGGCCTCGCCAACCTCAAGGCGGAGCTCGAACACCTCTCCACCGCGCGCCGGCGCGAAGTTGCAGCCCGGATCAAAGAGGCCCGCGAGTTCGGTGACATCTCCGAGAACGCCGAATACGACGACGCCAAGAACGAACAGGCGATGCTCGAGGCGCGGATCGCCGCGCTGGAGGACAAGCTGCGCTCGGCGACGGTCGTCGACGCCGCCGGCCTCACCACCGACGTGGTCCGCGTCGGCTCGATCGTCCACGTCAAGGACGAGGCCGGCAAGGCCAACAAGTACACGATCGTCGGCTCCGCCGAGGCCAAGCCGGCCGAGTCCAAGCTCTCCAACGAGTCGCCGGTCGGCAAGGCGCTGGTCGGGCGCAAGCGCGGCGACGAGGTGACGATCACGACGCCGCGCGGGGAGCGCAGGCTGAAGATCACCAAGATCGACGTCGGCGCCAGGTAACCGCGCGCTGCGCATGGCTGACCAGCCCGGCGACGAGCCGGACGTCCTCGCCGACCGGCGGCGCAAGCTGGCGGCGCTGCGCGCCGCCGGGGTGCAGCCGTTTCCGCACGCCTACAGCGGCGTGACCCCGATCGCGGCGGTGCGGGCGGCGCACGACTCGCTGGCCGACGGCGAGGAAACCGACGTGACCCACCGCGTCGCCGGGCGGCTCGCGGCCCGCCGCGGCCAGGGGAAGATGGCGTTCCTGGACCTCGTCGACCGCTCGGGCCGGATCCAGCTGCAGGCCCGCGCCGATGTGCTCGGGCCCGAGGCGATGGAGCGGCTGCTGTCGTTTGACCTCGGCGACCTGATCGGCGTCGACGGCAGCGTCTTTCGCTCCCGCCGCGGCGAGCTGACGCTGCGCGTCGACGCGTTCGCGCTGCTGGCCAAGTCGCTGCGCCCCCCGCCCGACAAGCACCACGGCCTGACCGACGTCGAGACCCGCTTTCGCCACCGCGAGCTCGACCTGATCGCCTCCGAGGACGCCCGGGAGCTGTTCGTCACGCGGGCCCGCGTGATCACCGCGATCCGGCGCTTCCTCGACGACGCCGGGTTCGTCGAGGTCGAGACGCCGGTGCTGCAACCGCTGTACGGCGGCGCGATGGCCCGTCCGTTCGTCACCCACCACAACGCGCTGCATCGCGATCTCTACCTGCGGATCGCCACCGAGCTCTACCTCAAGCGGCTGATCGTCGGCGGCCTGGAGCGCGTCTATGAGATCGGCAAGAACTTCCGCAACGAGGGGGTCGACACCACGCACAACCCGGAGTTCACGGTGATCGAGTTCTACGAGGCGTACGCCGACTACCACGACATCGCCCGGCGCTGCGAGGAGCTCGTGTTCGCCGTTGCCCAGGCCGTCGGCTACACCGGCGAGATCGACCTCGCCCCGCCGTGGCGGCGGGAGACCCTCGCCGGCGCGATCCTCGAGCGCACCGGCGTCGACATCCTCGCCGATCCCGACCACGACCGCGACGCCCTCGCCGCGCGCATGCGCGCCGCCGGCGTGCCGGTCCCCGGCGTCGAGACCTGGCCCCAGCTCGTCGACGTGCTCGTCTCCGAGCACGTGGAGCCGACGCTGATCGCGCCGACGTTCCTGATGGACTTCCCGGTCGAGATCTCGCCGCTGGCCAAGGACCACCGCTCGACGCCGGGCCTGGTGGAGCGCTTCGAGGCGTTCATCGGCGGGATGGAGATCGCCAACGCCTTCACCGAGCTCAACGACCCCGACGAGCAGCGTCGCCGGTTCGAGGGCCAGCGCCGGCTCGCGGCGGCCGGCGACGAGGAGGCCCAGCCCTACGACGAGGCGTTCGTGCAGGCGCTCGAGTACGGGATGCCCCCGACCGGCGGGATCGGGATCGGCATCGACCGGCTGGTGATGGTGATGACCGGGCGGGCCTCGATCCGCGAGGTGGTGCTGTTCCCGGCGATGCGGAGCTGACCTGACGTGGGCCGGGTGCCGAGCCCTCGTCGATCGTCCGGGCGCGCATGAGCCGCCGGGCGTGGGCCGCCTTCTCGGCGATGTCGGTGCTGTGGGGGGTCTCCTACCTGCTGATCAAGCTCGCGGTCGACGGGGGCCTGCCCGCCCCCGACGTCGCCTGGTTGCGGGTCGCGCTGGCCGCCGTGCTGCTGCTCGGCCTCGCCTGGCGCGCGAATGTGCTGGCTGCCGTGCGCGGCCGCTGGCGGTGGCTGCTGGCCTACGCCGTCGTGGAGGTGTCGATCCCGTTTCCGCTGATCGCCGCCGGCGAGGTCCACGTCGCGTCGTCGCTGACGGCGATCATCATCGCCGCCGTGCCGCTGATCAGCGCCGTGCTGGCGCTGCGCTTCGACCACTCCGAGCGCCCGACGCGGCGGCGGGCGCTCGGGCTCGGCGTCGGCTTCAGCGGGGTGATCGCGCTCGTCGGGCTCGACGTGGCGGGCAGTTCGGCGCAGCTGCTCGGCGCGGCGGCGATCCTGGTCGCGGCGGTCGGCTATTCGATCGGGCCGATGCTCGTCAAGCACCGCCTCGGCGGGCTGGACCCGCGGGCGATGATGGCCGCCAGCCTGTCGCTGGCAGCGCTGATCCTGGCGCCGTTCGCGGCGGCCGACCTGCCCGGCCACGCGCCGTCGGCGGGTGCCCTGCTGGCCGTCGCCGGCCTCGGGGTGTTCTGCACGGCGCTGGCGTTCGTCGTCTTCGCGGTGCTGATCCGCGAGGCCGGCACGAGCCGCGCCACCGTCATCACCTACGTCAACCCGGTCGTCGCCCTCGCGCTCGGCGTGACGCTGCTCGGCGAGCGCCCCGGGGCCGGAGCGGTCGTCGGCCTGGCCCTGATCCTCGCCGGCTCCTGGCTGTCGACGGGCGGCGCGCCGGGCCGCTCGGGCCCGGCCGGGCCGCTCGCGCCGGGCCGGCGGTCGGCGGTCGGCCGGATCGGGCGGGTATGACGAAGCTGTGAACCCCCCGGAGCGGGGCGATTCGATCGGCCGGGGTAGGGGAGGACGGCTGTTAGACTGACGTATGGCCCGAAAGAACGACCGTTGGCGCTCATATGTTCGGCCAGATGTGCCGACAATGGTGAGCGAGACGGATTCTTCGGCGTCCCTGCAGCGGTTCGAGGATCGAGAACTCTGGCGGCGTAGGAGAATCAGACAGGACAACCCACCGACAAACCTCCTTCGTAGTACAGCCACAATCTCTTAGGAAGCCAATGTTTGAGCGATTTACAGAGAGAGCCCGTCAAGTGGTCGTCCTGGCGCAGGAAGAGGCCCGGACTCTCAAGCACAATTACATCGGAACCGAGCACATCCTGCTGGGTCTGCTGCGCGAAGAGGAGGGCCTCGCCGCCCGCGTGCTCGAGTCGCTCGACATCACCGTGGAGCGTGTGCGCGCACAGGTCGTGCGCATCGTCGGCTCCGGTGAGGAGGTCACCTCGGGTCAGATCCCGTTCACGCCGCGCGCCAAGAAGGTCCTGGAGCTCGCGCTGCGTGAGGCGCTGAGCCTCGGGCACAACTACATCGGCACCGAGCACATCCTGCTCGGTCTCGTGCGCGAGAACGAGGGCGTGGCCGCCCGTATCCTGCTCGACTTCGACGCCGACTCCGAGAAGATTCGCAACGAGGTCATCCGGATGCTCTCGGGCCCGGGCAGCCGCCAGCGCGGCGCGGGCACCGGAACCGCCGGCGCTGGGGCGGCCGGCGAGGGCAAGAAGTCCTCCAAGCTGCTCGACCAGTTCGGGCGCAACCTCACCAAGCTCGCCTCCGAGGGCAAGCTCGACCCGGTGGTCGGTCGGGAGACCGAGATCGAGCGGATCATGCAGATCCTCTCGCGCCGCACGAAGAACAACCCGGTGCTCGTCGGCGAGCCCGGCGTCGGCAAGACCGCGGTCGTCGAGGGCCTGGCGCAGCGGATCACCAACGCCGACGTCCCCGAGCTGCTCAAGGGCAAGCAGATCTACACGCTTGACCTGGCGGCCCTGGTCGCGGGATCCAAGTACCGCGGCGAGTTCGAGGAGCGCCTCAAGAAGGTGATGAAGGAGATCACCCAGCGCGGCGACATCATCCTGTTCATCGACGAGCTGCACAACCTGGTCGGCGCCGGCGCCGCCGAGGGCGCGATCGACGCGGCCTCGATCCTCAAGCCGGCACTCGCCCGCGGCGAGCTGCAGACGGTCGGCGCGACGACGCTCGAGGAGTACCGCAAGTACCTGGAGCGCGACTCCGCGCTGGAACGGCGCTTCCAGAAGATCGTCGTCGACCAGCCCTCGACCGAGGAGACCGTGCAGATCCTCAAGGGCCTGCGCGATCGCTACGAGCAGCATCACAAGGTCAACATCACCGACGAGGCGCTGGAGGCGGCAGCCGACCTGGCCGACCGCTACATCTCCGACCGCTTCCTGCCCGACAAGGCGATCGACCTGATCGACGAGGCGGCGTCCCGGATGCGGATCAAGTCGATGACCTCTCCGCCGGTCTACCGCGAGCTCGAGGACGAGATCGAGGAGACCCGGCGCGCCAAGGAGGAGGCGATCGAGTCCCAGGAGTTCGAGAAGGCCGCGAACCTCCGTGACACCGAGCGCCGGCTGACCCAGCGCAAGCGCGAGCTGGCCGACCAGTGGGAGGCCGGCGAGTCGACCGAGCGCCCGTCGATCGGCGAGGAGGAGATCGCCGACATCGTCTCGATGTGGACCGGGATCCCGGTGTTCAAGCTTACCGAGGCCGAGACCCAGAAGCTGATGCGGATGGAGGAGGAGCTCCACAAGCGCGTCATCGGCCAGCATCCGGCGATCGAGGTCGTCTCCAAGGCGATCCGCCGGTCCCGCGCGGGGCTCAAGGATCCCAAGCGGCCGACCGGCTCGTTCATCTTCCTCGGCCCCTCGGGCGTCGGCAAGACCGAGCTCGCGCGGACGCTCGCCGAGTTCCTGTTCGGCGACGAGGACACGATGATCCGCATCGACATGTCCGAGTACATGGAGAAGCACGCGGTCTCCCGGCTCGTGGGGTCGCCCCCCGGCTACATCGGATACGACGAGGGCGGTCAGCTGACCGAGGCGGTGCGGCGCAAGCCCTACAGCGTGCTGCTGCTCGACGAGATCGAGAAGGCGCATCCGGATGTGTTCAACATCCTGCTGCAGATCTTGGAGGACGGCCGTCTCACCGACGCCCAGGGGCGCACGGTCGACTTCCGCCACTGCATCGTGATCATGACGTCGAACATCGGGGCATCGGAGATCGCGCGCAACACGCCGCTCGGTTTTGCGGTGTCCGACGACGAGACCGGCATCACCTACGACGACATGAAGAACCGGATCATGGGCGAGCTCAAGAAGGTCTTCCGGCCTGAGTTCCTCAACCGGATCGACGACGTGATCGTCTTCCACAAGCTGGCCAAGGACGAGATCAAGGAGATCGTCGAGCTGCTGCTGCTGAGGATCCGCGAGTCGATGGCCGACCGCGAGCTCCAGCTCGAGCTCTCCGAGCCCGCCAAGGACATGCTCGTCGAGAAGGGCTGGGATCCCGCCATGGGCGCCCGTCCGCTGCGCCGGGCGATCCAGCGCTACATCGAGGATCCGCTCGCCGACTTCGTCCTGCGCTCGCAGGTGCCCGCGGGCTCGACCGTCCTGGTGGAGCCCGGCGTGCCGGACACCGACGACGAGGACGTCAAGCTGTCGGTGATCCAGCCGACGCCGCAGCCCACGCCCGTCGGGGTCGGAGCCGAGGGTGGCCCCGAGGAGCTCGGCGAACACGCTCCCGAGCCGGAGCCCGACGGCCCCGTGCCCGACGCGCCGGCCGGCTAGCCGCCGCTCTCGTCGCTTTCTTCGCTTTCGTCGTGCCGCGCGGCGGGCCCTGTGCCCGCCGCGTCGTCGTGGTGGACGTCCTGCGGGGCGGGGTGCCCGCGCGGCGGATTTGGCACGATGTGCCGGTCACAAGCCGGCACACCGGCCGGAAGCGGGCGTTCGTCACGAATGCGTGTCGCCGTGTGCCGATTGCGCGACACGTCGCCCCGGCGGCGCCGGTACGTCGGGACCGCAGCGTAGGCTGGACGCAGCAATGGCCAGACCGTCGTCCATCCATGTCTGCTCGGCCTGCGGCCACGAGTCCGCGCGCTGGGCGGGGCGATGCCCGGGGTGCGGGGAGTGGAACACGCTCGTCGAGCAGGTCAGGCCGGCGACCGGGCGCTCCGGCGCGCCGGGCGCGTCGGGCGACGAGCGAAGCCGGGCGGCGGCGGTGAAGCCGATCGCGCTGCGCGACATCGACGCGGTCGACCACGTGCGGCTGAGCACCGGGATCGGCGAGCTCGACGACGTCCTGGGTGGCGGGATCGTGCCCGGCTCGCTGGTGCTGATCGGCGGCGCGCCGGGCATCGGCAAGTCGACGCTGACGACGATGGCGCTGGCCAACCTGTGCGCCGCGGGCCGCCGCACGCTGTACGTCTCGGCCGAGGAGTCGGCGGCGCAGATCCGGCTGCGGGCCGAGCGCCTCGCCGGCGGGGAGGCGCTCGCGGTCCCGGTGATCGCCGAGACCGACCTGCACGTGGTCCTCGCCACGCTCGAGCAGGAGCGGCCCGAGGTGTGCGTGGTCGACTCGGTGCAGACCCTGCATTCCACCGACCTGTCCTCCGCCGCCGGCTCGGTGGCTCAGGTGCGCGAGGTGGCCGGCGAGATCATGCGCGTCGCCAAGCGGCTGCGGATCGCGGTGCTGCTCGTCGGGCACGTGACCAAGGAGGGGGCGCTGGCCGGCCCGCGGGTGCTGGAGCACCTCGTCGACTGCGTGCTGCAGTTCGAGGGCGAGCGTGAGCGCACGTACCGCACGGTGCGGGCGATCAAGAACCGCTTCGGCTCGACCAACGAGGCCGGGGTGTTCGAGATGCGCGACCACGGGCTGGTGGAGGTGCTGGACGCGTCGGCGCGGTTCGTCGCCGAGGCGACCCGCGCCCCGGGCAGCGTCGTGCTGTGCGCGATGGAGGGGTCGCGACCGCTGCTCGTCGAGGTGCAGGCGCTGGTCAGTCCTTCCGAGCTCGTGCCGCCCCGCCGGGTCGTCGCCGGGCTTGACCGCAACCGGGTGTCGCTGGTGCTGGCCGTGCTCGGCCGACACGGCGGGATCGGCCTCGGCACCGCCGACGTGTTCGTCAACGTCGTCGGCGGCGTGCGGGTCGACGAGCCCGGGGCCGATCTCGCGGTGGCGCTCGCGGTGGCCAGCGCCGCCCGGCGCACGGCGCTGACCGGCGAGGACGGCCGGCCGCTGGCGTGCTTCGGAGAGCTGGGCCTCACCGGCGAGCTGCGGACGGTCGCCCACGCCGAGCGGCGGCTGTCGGAGGCCACCCGTTTCGGGCTCTCGCCGGTGATCGAGCCCGACGGCTTTGCGACGCTGCGCCGTGCCCTTGCGGCCGCGCTCGCCCCCGCGGCGGAGGCCGCCCGAGCGGCCTGAGCGCGAACCGGCGAACCGGGGGTGTCGATGACACGTTAGTCAGCTAAAATCAGGGTTGATGCCGCCGCGTTCCGGGGAAGAGCTCAAAGAGGAGCTCGAGTCTCGACAGGAGTCCCGGATCATGAGGGCGCTCGAGATGGTGGCGCCGGGCACCGCGCTGCGCGAGGGAATCGACAACATCGTCGACGCGCGCACCGGCGCCTTGATCGTGATCGGGGACCCCGACGAGCTGGGTTTCATGTTCTCGGGCGGGATCAAGCTCGACGTCGACTACTCCCCGACCTTCCTGTACGAGCTGGCCAAGATGGACGGCGCGATCGCGCTCAGCTCCAACGCCACCAAGATCGTGCACGTCAACGTCCAGCTGACGCCGGACCCGACGATCCTCACGACGGAGACCGGGACCCGTCATCGCACGGCCGAGCGCGTCGCCAAGCAGACCGACGCGATGGTGGTGGCGGTCTCCGAGCGTCGCGAGGTCGTCTCGCTCTACGTCGACGGCGTCAAGTACATCCTCGAGGACATTCCGGTGGTACTGGCCAAGGCCAACCAGGCGCTGGCCACGCTCGACAAGTACCGCAGCCGGCTCGACCAGGTCTCCACCCGCCTCACGGCGCTCGAGTTCGAGGGCGGCGTGACCCTGCACGACGTGCTCACCGTCATCCAGCGGGTGGAGCTGGTGACGCGGATGGCGGTCGAGATCGAGCGTTACATCGTCGAGCTGGGGACCGAGGGACGGCTGATCGAGATGCAGCTCGACGAGACGATGGTCGGCGTCGCCGCCGACAAGGCCGCGCTCGTGCACGACTACCTGCTGGAGGACAACGACGAGACGTTCGCCGGCGTCCTCGACCAGATGGCCAGGCTTCCCCATCAGGACCTGCTGGACTTCGGGCGGCTCGCGGAGCTGCTCGGCTACGACCGGAAGCTGAACACGCTCGACTATCCCGTGTCACCGCGGGGATTCCGCATCTTGGGGCGCATACCACGACTACCCAGACTTGTCGTTCAGCGGATCGTGACCGTGTTCGGGGGACTCGAAGAGCTGCTCGCCGCCTCGGATGGCGAGCTGGAGACCGTCGACGGCGTCGGCGAGATCCGGGCGAAGGACATCCGCGAAGGCCTTCGCCGACAGCAGGAGATCAACCTCGTCGATCGCTACCTGCAGACGTAGGAAACCGGCGAGCGGGCCACCCGCCTGCGCCGCCTTGACAGAGGAGGACACCATCACAGAGCTAATGGAAGAGCACCTGGATGACCTGGAGTCGCTCGAGCCGCCACCGCATGTGGAGTTCGAGATCGGCGACAGCGTGGTCTATCCGCACCACGGGGCGGGCAAGGTGCTGCGCAAGGAAGTCAAGGAAGTCCTCGGTGAGAGCCGCGAATATCTGACGATCAAGATCCTCCACAACGAGATGACGGTCATGGTCCCGACCGAGAACGCCGCGATCGCCGGCCTGCGCCGCGTGATCGACGAGGAAACCGTCAAGAAGGTCCTGGCGGTGCTTCAGGACGAGTGCTCGGAGATGCCGAAGAACTGGAACCGGCGCTTCAAGCACAACCGGGACAAGATCAAGACCGGCGACATCTACGAACTGGCCGAGGTGGTCCGCAACCTCGCGATCCGCGAGAACGAGAAGGGGCTCTCGACCGGCGAGAAGCAGATGTTCACGCGGGCCAAGAAGATCCTGGCCTCGGAGTTGATGTACGCCCTCGAGATGGACGAGCAGGAGGTCGAGCGCCATCTCCACGGCCTGCTCACCGAGCAGCCGCACGCCGTCGTCAACGGGAACGGAATGGTGGCCGTCGCCGCCGAGTAGGTCGCGACGGAACGCCGATGGCGGTCGCGCTGATCGTGGCCGCAGGACGAGGCGAGCGCCTTGGGTCCGGCCGGCCCAAGGCGCTCGTCCCGCTTTGCGGGCGCCCGATGCTGGAATGGAGCGTGGCCTCGCTGCGGGCGGTGCCGGCCGTCTCGCTGATCGTCGTCGCGCTCCCCGCCGGCGAGCTCGACAGCGCCCCCGAGGGGACGATCGCGGTCGCGGGCGGCGTCCAGCGCTCGCATTCGGTCAAGGCGGCGCTGGCGGCCTGTCCCGGCGGTGATCCCGTGATCGTCCACGACGCCGCTCGCCCGCTGGCGAGCACCGAGCTGTTCGTCGGAGCGCTGCTCGAGCTCGAGCGCCGGCCCGAGGTCGACGCCGTGATCGCGGCCGCCCCGGTGACCGACACGATCAAGGAGGTCGGCGACGACGGCCGGACCGTGGTCAGGACGTTGGACCGCGCGCGGCTGTGGGCGGTGCAGACGCCGCAGGTCTTCCGTCGCGCCTCGCTGGAGCGGGCGCTGGCCGCCGCCGGCGACGAGGACCTGCGCCGGGCGACCGACGACGCCTGGCTGGTGGAGCGCTGCGGCGGCGTCGTGACGATCATCGGCGCCGATCCCGGCAACCTCAAGGTGACCACGCCGACTGATCTGCGCGTGGCCGAGCTGCTGATCGGCGGCTCAGAGTCGTGAGCACCGGGATCGGCTATGACTGCCATCGCTTCGCCGAGGGGCGCCGGCTCGTGCTGGGTGGCGTCGAGCTCGAGCACGAGCGCGGACTGGAGGGGCACTCCGACGCCGACGCGCTCACCCACGCGCTGATCGACGCGATGCTCGGGGCCTGCGCACTGGGCGACATCGGGGAGCACTTCCCCGACACCGACCCGCGCTACCGTGACGCGGACTCGATCGAGCTGCTGCGCGAGACGGCCGCGATCCTCGCCCGGGCCGGCTTCGCCGTGACCCACCTCGACGCCACGGTCCTGCTGGAGCGACCGAAGCTGGCGCCCGCACGCGACCGGATGCGCGCCAACCTCGCCGCGGCGCTCGGCCTCGAACTTGACCAGGTGTCGGTCAAGGCCACCCGCGGAGAGGGGATGGGCTTCGTCGGTCGCGAGGAGGGCGTGGCGGTGCTCGCCGTCGCGACCGTTGCGCGGGCATGATCCTGAACAGGCGGTGAACAGCGGTCGCCGTCGGGCGACAGGCGGCGGTTTCGCTGCCAGACTGATGCGATGGAGGACCATCGCCGAGGCTCGGTGCTCGTCGTCGACGACGAGCCGACGATCGCCGACGTCGTGTCGCGCTACCTCGAGCGTGCCGGGTACCGCACGCAGGTCGCGGCCGACGGCGCGCAGGCGCTGGAGATGGTCGCCCGCCAGCGCCCGGACCTCGTGGTGCTCGACCTGATGCTGCCCGGGATCGACGGGCTGGAGGTGATGCGCCGGCTGCGGACGCCCGACGGCGAGCGGATCGCGCTCATCCTGCTGACCGCCAAGGGCGAGGAGTCCGACCGGGTGATCGGGCTGCGACTCGGCGCCGATGACTACGTCGTCAAGCCGTTCTCACCGGTCGAGCTCGTCGCCCGCGTCGACGCCGTGCTGCGCCGCGTCGACACCTCGCCGGCCCGGGAGGCGACGATCGAGCTGCCGGACATGACGATCGACGGCGCCGGGCGGCGGGTGTTCGTGCGCGGCGAGGAGGTCGCGCTGACCCAGCGGGAGTTCGACGTCCTGCTGTTCCTCGCCCGTCATCCCGGCCAGGCGTTCTCGCGAAACCAGCTGATGGACGCGATCTGGCAGTACTCGTTCTACACCGACACCTCGACCGTGACCGTCCACATCCGCCGCCTGCGGGCCAAGATCGAGTCCGACCCGGCCGCGCCCAGCCGGATCCAGACGGTGTGGGGCGTCGGCTACCGCTTCGCGCCGTGACGACGCGGACGAGCACCGCCGTCGGTCGCGTGCGCACGCTCGCGGGGCCGCTGTCGCGCCAGCTGGCGCTCGTGGTCGCGATCGGCGTGACGCCGGTGCTGGTGGCGCTCGTCGTCGTGTCGATGCTGATGGTCATCTCCGGTCACGCCGCGGCGCTGACGGCGGCGATCGTCGCCGCGGCCGGCGTGCTCGCGTTCCTCGGCTCGCGGCTGATCGCCGCGGGAATCCTGCGCGACGTCGCGTCGATCCGCGACGGCCTGCGGTCGGTCGGTCGCGGCGAGCGCAGCGTCGCGATCCGGACCGACGCCCGCGACGAGCTGGCCGAGCTGGCGGTCGCGGCCAACGCGATGATCGGCGAGCTGCGGGCCGAGGAAAGCGCGCGCGACCAGTCCGATCTCGCCCGCCGCGACCTCGTCGCCGCGGTCTCGCACGACCTGCGCACGCCGATCACCTCGCTGCGGCTGCTCGCCGAGGCGGTCGGCGACGACATCGTCGACGGCGAGGTCCGCCGCGGTTACATGGCTCGCATGCGCACCCACATCGATGCGCTGAGCGCGCTGATCGACGACCTGTTCGAGCTGTCGCGGCTGGAGGCCGGCGACATCAGCTGGTCGCTGGAGCGCGTGCCGCTCGGCGAGCTGGTGTCCGAGACGGTGGAGGCGATGCGGCTGTCGGCCGAGGCCAAGGGGGTGGCGGTCGTCGCCAGCGTCCCCGACGAGCTGTCGCCCGCCCGCGCCAACCCGGAGAAGCTCCAGCGCGTGCTGTTCAACCTGATCCAGAACGCGATCCGCCACACGCCCGCCGACGGCAGCGTCGTCGTCCGCGCCGAGTCGGCGGCGGCGGGGATCGAGGTCGCGATCTCCGACAGCGGGGACGGGATCGCCCCCGAGGAGCGTGACCACGTGTTCACCGCGTTCTACCGCGGAGGCAAGGACTCCGCGCGCACCGGCGAGGGCGCGGGCCTGGGACTGGCGATCTCCCGCGCGATCGTCGAGGCGCACGGCGGCCGCATCTGGCTGGCCGACAGCCCCCGCGGGGTCTCGGTGCACTTCACGCTGCCGACCGCGGCCTAGTCCGGAGGTCACGCTCGTCGAGGTCCGGCGGATCGCCGCGCTGCCGGGACGCTAGGGTTGCCGTGGTTTGCGCGCGATCTCGATCCACGACACGCTCTCCGGCCGGGTGACATTGCTCGAGCCCGCGGCCCCTCCCCGGGTTCGCATCTATGCCTGCGGCCCGACCGTCTACGGTCGCGTGCACGTCGGCAACGCCCGGCCGTTCGTGATGTTCTCGCTGCTCAAGCGATTCCTCGTCGCCGAGGGGTACGAGGTCGTGTTCGTCGCCAACATCACCGACATCAACGACAAGATCTACGCGGCCGCGGCCCAGGCGGGGGTCGGCAGCGAGGCGCTCGCCGTCGAGATGACCGCTGCCTACCGGGCCGACACCGACGCGTTCGGCCTCGGGCGCCCCGACCGCGAGCCGCTCGCCAGCGAGACGATCGACGAGATCGTCGGATTGATCGAGAAGCTGGTGGCCGACGGGCATGCCTACGCGATCGAGGGCGACGTCTACTTCGCGGTGCGCTCCTACCCCGCCTACGGCGAGCTCAGCCATCGAGACGTCGACCAGATGGACCAGGGCGAGGGGGTGGAGGGCACCTCGCGTAAGCGCGACCCGCTCGACTTCGCCCTGTGGAAGGCCCACAAGCCCGATGAGGACACCTGGTGGGAGTCTCCGTGGGGACGTGGGCGACCGGGATGGCACATCGAATGCTCGGCGATGGCCGAGCAGTTGCTCGGGGTCGACTTCGAGATCCACGGCGGCGGCAACGATCTGATCTTCCCCCATCACGAGAACGAGGCCGCGCAGACCCGCGCCGCCCGGGGCGCGCCGCTCGCCCGGCTGTGGATGCACAACGGGATGGTGCGCCTCGACAGCGAGAAGATGTCCAAGTCGATCGGCAATGTGTTCATGCTCGCCGAGGCGCTCGCGCGCCACGGGCACGAGACGCTGCTGATGTTCTTCTGCCGCGCGCACTACCGTCAGCCCGTCGAGTTCGACGACGAGCGACTCGCCGAGGCCAGCCGGGCCGCCGACCGGATCGCCGATGCCGCCCGCCGGCTCGCGCCGGGCCCCAGCCCGGCGTGGTCGGGGCCGCTGCGCGAGCGCTTCTTCGATTCGCTGGCCGCGGATTTCAACACGCCGCGGGCCCTGGCCGCCGTGTTCGACTGGGTGCGGGAGGCCAACCGCAGCGATCCCGGCACGGTCGGAGGCGACGACCTACGGGCGATGCTCGACATCTTCGGCCTCGCCGCGCTGATGGACCGCGGCGCCGCGGTAGCCCCGCCTGACGTGCTGGCGCTCGCGCACGAGCGCGGCCGCGCGCGCGCGGCCGGCGACTACGCCGAGGCCGACCGCCTGCGCGAGGAGCTGCGGTCGCTGGGCTGGGAGGTCCGCGACGGGCCCGACGGTCCCGAGTTGATGCCGGCCGGCTGAGCTCGCGGTGTGCATAACACCGCCCGACCCTTGACACGCATGCGTTGCTATGTCAAGCTCGCGCCGCAAATAAGGATCAACTCGAGCTTTAGGCTCAGGTTGCCCGGGAGACCAGGCGTCGAGCCTGCTTTCCGGGGAAGCTCATAACGGTGCGGCGCCAGGGGAGGTAGCGCGCCACGACATCCGCTCTGCCGTGATCGACGGCGGGCGGGAAAGGTGTGTTTCGTGGCTCGACTCTCTGCCTATGCTCAACCTCAACCTTGGGTTGAGGATGGCTATCTGATCGCGTTGGCCAAGCAGGGCCATGCGGACGCCTACGACCGGATCGTCCGGCGTTACTACGGATTCGTCCGTCTCAAGGCGTCGTCGTACTTCCTCGCCGGCGGCGACGCCGACGATCTCATCCAGGAGGGCCTGGTCGGGCTCTACAAGGCGGTGCGCGACTACCGGACCGACCGCGAATCGAGCTTCCGCAACTTCGCGGAGCTGTGCATCACGCGGCAGATCATCACCGCCGTCAAGACGGCGACCCGCAACAAGCACACCCCGCTCAACCAGTACATCTCGTTCTCGAGCACGCCGACCGGCGGGTCCGGGGAGAGCGAGCCGACGCTCGACGAGGTCATTCCCGGCTCGACGGTGCACGACCCGGTCAACCAGGTGATCTCCAGCGAGGAACTGCGCGCGCTCGTCGCCTGCCTGTCGACCGCGCTGTCCGAGCTCGAGTCCCGCGTGCTGGCCCTCTACCTCGACGGGCATTCCTATGAGGAGGTCGGCCGGAGGCTGAGCTGCGACTGCAAAACCGTCGACAACGCGCTGCAGCGGGTCAAGCGCAAGGTCGGCGCGCACCTCAACGAGCGCGCCGTCCCGGCGTGAGGACCGACCGCCGGCCGGCCTCAGCGCGGGCCGGCGATCGGGCTCCTCGTCGCGCGCGCTGAGCATGATCCCGCGACCTCGCCGTTGATCCGGCAGTAGACCTCGAAGCCGTCGATCCCCGGCAGGCACCATCGTCGCCATGCAGCTCATCGTCGGTGCGCGACCGGGATACTTCGCGCGGCTTTACACGCCGCTGACCTTCGCCTGACAGGGTCCTTTCACGCCGGGGGCGAGTTGGTTGTACCTGCCGGTCAGCGGCAGCCCACACGACAATCGAGGTCACATCAACATGTCCCACCTTCGCACACACTCCCGGCTGCTCGTGGTCGCGGTCAGCTGCCTCGCGCTCGGCGCCGGCGCCGGCGCGATCGCCTCCGCGGGGGCGGCCACCGGCTCGACCGCCTCCACGCCGGCCGGCCACGCCCGTCTGGGCCCGCTGCGCCGCTTCGCCGCCCGGGCCGTCCAGGGCACGGCGGTGATCCACACGGCGCACGGGTTCGTCACCGTGAGCTGGAACCGCGGCACGGTCAAGTCGGTCGACGGGCAGCAGCTGACGCTCGTCGAGGGCACGCCGAAGGCGGCCTACCGGACGGTGACGCTCACGATCCCCGCCGGCGCGGTCGTCCGCGACAACCGCTCCACGGCATCGCTGTCGGCGCTCGCGCCCGGCGAGCGTGCGATCGTCGTCGTCGCGCCGAAGCGCACGTTGGTGATCGCCCGCACCCCGCGCGCCACCTGACCGCCGGCCGGGCGCAAGGGCCGTCCTCCTTCCGGGGGCGGCCCCAGGGCCTCAGGACCTCAGCCGGCGATCGGGCCGAGCCGCGGCTGCAGGCCGTAGGTGCGAAACGCCCGGAACGCCGAGAACATGTTGTGCCGCGGGCCGTGGAAGTCCGACGAGCCGGTGCTGAGCAGGCCGAGCTCCTCGCAGCGCGTGGCCAGCAGCCGCGTCTGCGCCTCATCGTGGGTGACGTAGAACGCCTCGACGCCGTCCAGGCCGGCATCGCGGAAGCGATCCACCGCGGCCAGCACCTCGTCGGCGGCGCCGATGTCCCAGAACGGGTGGGCCCAGACGGCCACCCCGCCCGCGCCATGGATCAGCTCGATCGCCTGCTCGACCGTCGGCGCCGAGCGCGGGGCGAACGCGGGCTTGCCCTCGATCAGGTACGCCACCAGGAACGCCGTCGGGTCGGTGAGGCCCGCCGCTTCGAGGCGCTCGCGATTCTCGGGCCGGCTGACGACCGCCTGGGCGAGGTGCGGGCGGCCGACCGACTGGCCATCGCGCACGCGCCGGGCGAGGGCCTCCTCGTCGAGCGCGAAGCCGAGCTCCTTCAGGGTGTCGGCCATCGCCTGCGCGCGCAGCTCCCGGTCGTTGCGGGAGCGCTCGAGGGCGGCGACCAGCGCCGGCTGCGCCGGGTCGATCAGGTAGCCGAGCACGTGCAGGTCCTGGCGGCCGTCGAACAGCGAGCTGATCTCGGTGGCGGCCACGAGCCCGATCCCGGCGCCGGCTGCGGCCCAGGCGGCCTCGGGCACGCCGGCCGCCGTGTCGTGGTCGCTGAGCGCCAGCAGTCGCACGCCGGCCGCCGCGGCCGCCGCCACGACCTCGGCGGCGCTGAGCGTCCCGTCGGAGTGGACGGAGTGGCTCTGGAGGTCGAACGTGGGGGCCGGTTCTGACGCCATCGCGCTCGAGGCTAGATCACCGGCGCGAAGAACGTCAGCGGCGCTGGGGAGGGCAGCCAGGGGCGGCGGCGGTGCCTGAGCGGTTGGTCGTGTCGGCAAACGTTCATCTCAGCCCGCCGCCGGGCCGGCGGTGGACGGTTGCAGGTGGATTCCGCTTCCCGGTCGACCCCGCCGCCGCACGCGACAGGACTCCGCGCTCGCAACGGCGTCGGTGCGGGACCGCCGCCCGCTCAGCCCGACACCGGTCGAGGTCGCGGCCAAACCACGGCAGGAAACCCTGCCGTGTCCCCGGTCGAGGGGGAGAGGAGCTCCGAGACGACGATCCGGCGCGCCGTCGGCTCGCTCCTCACGCCGGCACGGTGAGCCCGCTGAGGCGCTCACATTCGCGCCACAGCCGGTCGCGGTCGGCCGCCGTTTCCCGGGTGCGGGGCAGCAGCTGGGTCGGCCGCCGGCGCCGGTCGTGCCAGAAGCCGCCGGTGCCGGCGCCCGGCTCGTCGGCGGCCCCGAGCCACACGATCGTGTCGGCGCCCTGGGCCGGAGTGCGCAGCAGCGGCTTGGTCACCTTGTAGAAGCGCGGGAGCGACGCGCTGACGCCGGGGGTGTCAGCCCAGCCGGGGTGCATCGAGTGCACGACGATCCCGGTGCCCGCCAGGCGCGTGGCCCACATCTCGGTGAGGATCACCTCGGCGCGCTTGCTGCGGGCATAGACGGTGGGGCCGTCGTAGCCGTCGTGCTCTGACTGCAGGTCGTCGGCGCGCAGCCGCTGGGCGTACATGCCGCCCGAGGAGACGTTGATGATCCGAGACGGGGCCGCGCGGGCCAGCGCGTCCCGCAGCAGCCCGGTGAGCAGGAACGGCGCGACGACGTTGACCGCGAACGTCATCTCGATTCCGTCGTCGGTGAGCGTCCGCTGAGCCGGCATCACGCCGGCGTTGTTGACGAGCACCGCGACGCCCGACGGGTACCGGGACTCGACACGGGCGGCCAGGTCGCGGACCGACTGCAGCTGCGCGAGGTCGCACAGCTCCAGCTCGGCCGGGGCTCCGCTGCCGTGCTCGGTGACCTGCACCCGCGCGCGCTCGCCCCGCTCGGAGTCGCGGACGACCAGGCAGACGGTCGCCCCGAGGCGGGCGAAGCCCTCGGCCGCGGCGAGCCCGAGCCCGGATGTCGCCCCGGTCACCAGCGCGACCCTGCCGTCCATCGGCCGCAGGTCGGAGTCGTCCCAGGCGCGGCTGCGCAGCGCGTAGCCGATCGTGGTGTAGCCGCCCACGACGGTGCGATCCAGGGCGGTGTCGAGCAGCGAGCCGAGCACCGGCCGGATGCTACCCAGGAGGATCCGCCGGCCGATCAGGCGCTGGCCACCGCCGAGCGCGGCGCGCCCGGTGCGGCCCGCCGGCGCATCGCCACGACGCCGAGCAGGCCGACGAGCAGGACGGTGGCGGCGCCGA
>JBELAG010000086.1:0-18121 GCA_049509055.1 Solirubrobacteraceae bacterium | reverse complement strand
GGCCGGGCGCAAGCTGCCCTTCGATGACGTGACCGTCGCGCGTGAGATCCTGCGCGGAGCCGTCGACGCCGTCACCCCCGCCCGATGAACGAGTGGACACCCCAGCAGGTCGCAGACGCGGCCGGCGCGCGCCTGATCGCCGCGCCGCGGCACCCCGCCGGGCCTGACCGCGTGACGATCGACTCCCGGGATGCCGGTCCCGGCGCCCTGTTCGTCGGTCTGCGCGGCACCCGCGCCGACGGCGGCGCGTACGCGCGGTCGGCGCTCGAGGCCGGCGCGTGGGGCGCGCTCGTCGCGCCCGCACACGCCGAGGGCGTCGCCGGCGGCGGCGTCGTGCTCGCCGCCGAGGATCCGCTCGCCGCGCTCGGGCGCCTGGCCACCGCCTGGCGCCGCGCGCTCGGCGCCCGCGTGATCGGGGTGACGGGCTCCACCGGCAAGACCTCGACCAAGGACCTGCTGGCGGCGCTGCTGGCGGCGCACCGGCCGACGGTCGCCTCGCGGGCCAATTTCAACACCGAGATCGGCGTCCCGCTGGAGATCCTCGGCGCCCCGGCCGGAACCGAGATCCTCGTGCTCGAGATGGCGATGCGCGGACCCGGGCAGATCGCCGAGCTGGCCCGGATCGCCGAGCCCGACGTGGCGGTGATCGTCAGCATCGGGCCCGTCCACCTCGAGCTGATGGGGACGATCGAGGCGATCGCCGCCGCCAAGGCCGAGCTGATCGCCGGGCTCGCCGCCGGCGCCACGGCGATCGTTCCCGCCGGCGAGCGCCTGCTCGATGCCCATCGGCGCGCCGACCTCACGACGGTGACCTTCGGCGAGGGCGGCGATGTGCGCTTCGCCGCGCAGGACGACGAGCGGGTGGTGATCGACGCCGCCGGCGAGCGGATCGAGCTCAGCGTGTCGTTCACCGCCGCGCATCTGCGCGCCGACCTGCTCGCCGCGGTCGCCGCGGCGCGGGCGGTCGGCGTGACGCCCGGCGGTCACGTGGCCCCGGCGCTGAGCGCCGGGCGGGGCGAGATCGTCCCGCTGCCCGGCGGGATCACGCTGATCGACGGCTGTTACAACGCCAACCCGATGTCGATGCGCGCCGCGCTCGAGGACCTGGCGGCCACCGCCCGGCGCACCGGGGCCCGGCGGCGGGTGGCGGTGCTCGGCGACATGCTGGAGCTCGGACCCCGCCGCGGCGAGTTTCACCGTGCGCTCGGGCCGCTCGCCGCCGGCGCCGGCGTCGAGCTGCTGATCACGGTCGGCCCCGAGGCGGCGGCGATCGCCGAGCGCTTCGCCGGCGACGCGCGGTCGCTGACCGACGCCGCCGCGGCCGCCGAGACCGTCCCCCGGCTCCTGCAGGACGGCGATCTGGTGCTCGTCAAGGGCTCGCAGGGGGTCGGACTCCGACGGGTCTGCGACGCCCTCTCGGCCCGGGCGCCGGCATGAGCGGCTCGCGCTCGGTCCCGATCCTGATCGCCGGGGCCTGCTCGCTGCTGATGTGCCTGTTCCTCAGCCCGAAGTTCATCGCGTTCCTGCGCGACCGCGAGTTCGGCCAGAACATCCGCGAGGAGGGGCCGGAGGGCCACAAGACCAAGGCCGGGACGCCGACGATGGGCGGGCTGGTCATCTTCCTGGCGATCGCGATCCCGTTCGTGCTGCTGTCCGCCCACCGGTGGGAGTCGATCGTGGTGTTCGGCGTCAGCATCGCCTGCGCGCTGCTCGGCTTCGCCGACGACTACACGAAGATCGTCAGGCGCCGGTCGCTCGGGCTGCGCGCGCGGACCAAGCTCGTGGTGACGATCGCGATCTCGCTGGCGCTGTGGTGGGTGGCCACCCACAAGGCCAACATCAGCTCGACGGTGCCGTTGCGCTTCGTCGACGTCAGCATCGACTTCGGCCCGTTCTTCCCGGTGTTCATCTACCTGGTGGTGGCGGGCACGACGACCGCGGTCAACTTCACCGACGGCCTCGACGGCCTCGCCGCCGGGTGTGCGGCGATCGCGCTGCTCACCTACCTGGGGATCTCCTTCATCACCACCGGCGAGCGCGACCTGTCGCTGCTGGCGGCCTGCCTGGTGGGAGCCTGCATCGGCTTTCTGTGGTTCAACAGCTTCCCGGCCAGCATCTTCATGGGCGACACCGGGTCGCTCGGGCTCGGGGGGGCGATCGCGGGGCTGGCGGTGATGACGCGGACCGAGACGCTGCTGATCCTGATCGGCGGCATCTTCGTGATCGAGGTCCTGTCGGTCGTCATCCAGGTGTTCTCCTTCCAGGTGTTCCGAAAACGGGTGTTCCTGATGGCCCCGATCCACCATCACTTCGAGCTCCAGGCGTGGTCGGAGACGAAGATCATCCTGCGCTTCTGGATCGTGGCGGCGGCCTTCGGGGCGATCGGCTTCGTCGTCTACCAGCTCAGCGTCCGCTGACCGAGACGGGCGGCGATGGCCTCGGTCACACCGCGCCCGCCGCTGCCCGGCGGCCCGTATCTCGTCGTCGGTCTCGCCCGGTCCGGGGTGGCCGCGGCGGAGCTGTTGCGCGCCCGCGGGGAGGAGGTGATCGGCTGTGATGCGGGCGCGAGCGGGACGCCCGCGCTCGACGGGGCGGCAAAGAGGCTTTTGGCGGCGGGCGTCGAAGTTCACCTCGATGCGTCAGGCGACGCCCTTGCCGCCCGCGCCGGGACGCTCATCAAGAGCCCCGGCGTCCCCCAGTCCGCCCCGATCGTGGTGGCGGCGCGAGCCCGCGGCCTGCCGGTCCTCGGCGAGCTGGAGCTGGCCTGGCGGATGCTCCCCAACGAGTTCATCGCGGTGACCGGGACCAACGGCAAGACGACGACGACCGAGTGGATCGGGCACATCCATCGGGAGGCCGCGCTGCCGGTGGCGGTGGCGGGCAACGTCGGGACGGCGGCCACGTCGCTGGTCGGCGCGCTCGACCCCGACGCCACCATCGTCTGCGAGGCATCCTCGTTTCAGCTCGAGGACACGCTCGCCTTCTCGCCCGAGGCTGCGCTGCTGCTCAACCTCGAGCCCGACCATCTCGACCGCCACGGCGACTTCGCCGGCTACGTCGCCGCCAAGCTGCGGATCTTCGTCAACCAGGGCAACGACGACATCGCGGTCGCGCCGGTCGACCTCGACGTCGAGGATCTCGGCGGCTGCGCGCGTCGGGTCACGTTCGGCGGGCGGGGCGCGGAGTTGTCGGACCGCGCCGGCCACCTGTGGTGGGACGAGGAGCCGCTGCTCGCCGACGACGAGATCTCGCTGCCCGGCGAGCACAACCGCGCCAACGCGATGGCCGCCGCCGCGGTCTGCCTGGCCCGGGGGCTGGATCGCGACGCGGTCACCACCGGGCTGCGCACGTTCGGCGGGGTCGCCCACCGGCTGGAGCCGATCGCGCGGCGCGACGGCGTCGCCTATGTCAACGACTCCAAGGCCACCAACGTCGCCAGCACGCTGGTGGCTCTGCGCAGCGTTCCGGGCGGCGTGCACCTGATCGCCGGCGGGCGGGGCAAGAGCCAGGACTTCTCGCCGCTCGCCCCGGCGGTCGCGCAGCGCTGCCGCGCGGTCTATCTGATCGGCGAGGATGCCGGACGGCTGCGCGACGCGCTCGCGCCGGCCACGGCCGCCGGAGTCGCGATCCGTCTGTGCAGCACGCTGGAGGCGGCGGTGGCGGCCGCGTCGGGCGCCGCCCGCGAGGGCGACACCGTGCTGCTGTCGCCGGCATGCGCCAGCTTTGACCAGTACCCCGACTTCGAGGCGCGCGGCGATCACTTCCGAGCGCTCGTGAGCGAGGCCTAGCGATGGCTCAGGCCGCCGCCTCGCCGGCGCCCCGCCCGTCCCGGGGCTCGGCGTCGACGGCGACCGGCGCCGATCGCGGCCGCGCTGCGCAGCGGCGGGTCGCGCCGCCGATCGAGCACCGGATCCTGATGACCGCCACGCTGTGCCTGCTGGCGTTCGGTGCGGTGATGGTCTACAGCGCCTCGTCGCCGCTGGGGGTGCTCAGCCCCCAGGGCGGCACCGGCACCGGCGAGTTCATCCGCTATCTCGTGTTCGGCGCCCTCGGGCTCGGCGCGATGCACGTGCTCGAACGCCACGGCGTGGCGCTGCTGGACGCCCGCCTGGTGAGGCTGCTGCTGGCGGGCTCCTTCTGTCTGCTGGTGCTGGTCATGGTCCCCGGCTTCGGGGTCGTCGTCAACGGCGCCCGCCGGTGGTTCGCGGCCGGCCCGATCCAGTTCCAGCCGTCGGAGCTGATGAAGCTCTCGCTCGTGCTCTACGTCGCCCGCCTGCTCGCCGATCGGTCCACGCGCGCGCGGGGCTTCCGCGCGGCGGTGATGCCGATCGCGGTCGTGGCCGGCCCGGCGTGCCTGCTGATCGTCGCCGAGCCCGATCTCGGGACCGCCCTGGTGATCGCCTTCACGCTCGTGACGCTGATGCTCGCCGCGGGCGTGCCGGTCCGCTACCTGGCGATCCTCGGCGGGATCGCGATCGCCGCGGTGCTGCTGCTGGCGCTGGCCGAGCCCTACCAGCGCGCCCGGCTGACCGCGTTCCTCAATCCGTGGGCGTCGAAGTCGACCGCCGGCTTCCAGGCCGTGCAGGGCCAGATCGCGCTCGGGTCGGGCGGCCTGCTCGGCGTCGGCCTCGGCAAGTCGGTGCAGAAGATCTACTACCTGCCCGAGGCCCAGACCGACTTCATCCTGGCGGTGATCGGCGAGGAGCTCGGCGTCCTCGGCGTCTGCGGGGTCGTCTGCCTGTACGGGATGATCGCCTACGCCGGCCTGCGCACGGCGCGCCGGGCGGCCACTCGGTATGCCAAGCTGCTGGCGACCGGTCTGACCTCGCTGATCCTGTGCCAGGGCATCCTCAACATCTTCGTCGTGCTCGGGCTGGCGCCGCTGACCGGCGTGCCGCTGCCGTTCATCTCCTATGCGCCGACGAACCTGTGCGTGATGCTCGCCGCGGTGGGCGTGCTGCTCAACATCTCCCGGCCCGCGGCGAGGCGGCTGAAAGCGGTCGAGGCGCCGGCGCGTGAGCCGGCCGCCGACCGCGATCGGCGCCGCCGGGAGCGTCGCGCGCGACGCGGCGGCGCCGGCGAGCGCCCGGCGAGCTGAGCGCCGCGCGCTGTCGCCGGCGGCGGTCGCGGTCGCCACCGCGGTGTTCCTGATCGCCGACGTCGGGGACCAGCTCGTCTCGGCGGTGGCTCCCCAGGCGGTCTTCGACGAGACCGCCCACGCGCTCACCACCCTGCTGGTCCTGTGGGCGATCGGCGGGGCGCTGTGGGAGCGGATGCTCGTCCCGGCGCTGATCGCGTCGGTGGCGATCGACGTCGACCACATTCCGGGACAGCTCGGATACCGGTTCCTCACCGCCGGCACGCCGCGCCCCTACACGCACTCGCTGCTCACGCTCGTCGTGATCCTCGCCGCGGCGCTGCTGTGGCGCCGGCGGCGCGAGCTGCTGATCGGCGTGGCGGTCGGCATCGCGATCCACTTCTGGCGCGACATGGCCGAGCCGGGCAGCGGCGTCGCCCTGCTGTGGCCGCTGTCCGATGAATCCTTCAGTCTCTCCCAGGTCGGCTACCTGCTGGTGATGGCGCTCGCCGTCGCCGTCGGCATGCGCCGATCGCTGGCCGTCGCGCAGGCGGCCCGCGGGTGAGCGCGCCGACCGTCGTGATCGGCGCCGGCGGGACCGCCGGCCATGTCGTCCCCGCCCTCGCCGTGGCCGACGCGCTGCGCGAACGGGGCGCCGAGGTCGTGTTCGCCGGCGGGGAGCGGGCCGAGCAGGAGCTCGTGCCCGCCGCCGGCTATGAGCTGCACACGCTCCGCGTCGCTCCGCTGGCCGGCCGCAGCCCCGCTGCGGCCGCCCGCGCGCTGGCCGTCGACGCCGGCGCGCTCGCCGCCGCCCGGCGGATCATCCGCGGCGCGGCGCCGTCGGCCGTGCTCGGAGCCGGCGGCTATGTCGCCGGGCCGGTCGGGCTGGCGGCGGTCCTGGGGCGGGTGCCGCTCGTGCTGATGGAGGCCGACAGCCACCTCGGGATCACCAACCGGCTGCTGGCGCCGCGCGCGCGGCGGGTCTGCCTGGCGTTCGCGATCGCCGGTCGCCCCGGTCCGCGCTACCGGGTGACCGGCCGGCCGGTCCCCGCGCCGGCCAGCGATCGCGCCGCGGCCCGCGCGCGCTTCGGCATCGCTGCCGGCGAGATGTGCGTGCTGGTGTTCGGCGGCTCGCAGGGCGCCCGGTCGATCAACCACGCCGCGATCGAGGCGTTCGCCGGCGCGCGCTTTCACGTCCTGCACGCCGCCGGCACGCGGGACCTCCCGCAGCTGCGGTCGCCGGGACCCCATTACGACCTGCGCGGCTACATCTCGAGCTTCGGCGAGGCGCTGCTGGCCAGCGACCTGGTGGTGGCGCGCGCGGGCGGGTCGGTGTTCGAGATCGCCGCCCACGGCCGCCCGATGGTGCTGATCCCCTATCCGCACGCCGCGGCCGACCATCAGGCGCTCAATGCCCGCCATTTCGAGCAGGCCGGCGCCGCGGTGGTGATCGAGGACCGCGAGCTGACCGGCTCCCGGCTGGCCGCCGAGGTCGGCGCGCTGCTCGCCGATCGCGGTCGCCTGGCGGCGATGGCGCGGGCCTCCGCGGCGCTGGCCCGGCCCGACGCCGCGGCCGAGATCGCCGCCGAGGTGCTCGCCGCGGCGCGGCCCGCAGGCTGACGGTCGCCGTGCGGCGCCGGCGGGGCCGTGCGGCGTCGGCGGGCCCGCCGGCGCCGGCGGGCGCCTCGGGGTCAGGCGGCGTGCGCGGGCGCCGGGCGCCGGGCGGCGTGCGGCGCCGCGCTCCACCACAGCTCCAGCATCAGCAGCGTCCACAGCTCGCGGCCATGGTCCTCGGTGCCCGCGGCGTGCTCGTCGAGCAGCGTCTCGATCGCCCCGGGGCGCGCCCACCGGCCGGCGATCGTCGAGGGGTCCAGCAGCACCGAGCGTGCGTAGTCATGCAGGTCGCTGCGCATCCAGCGGGTGACCGGCACCTCGAACCCGCGCTTGGGCGCGCGCAGCGTCTCGGGCGGAACCCAGTCGCGGATCGCCGAGCGCAGGATGCGCTTGCGCTCGCCGCGCCCACCCGCCTTCAGCGTGTCCGGCAGCGAGGCGGCGAACTCCATCAGCTCGTGGTCGAGCAGGGGCGAGCGCCCCTCCAGCGAGAACGCCATCGTCGCGATGTCCATCTTGGCGAGCAGGTCACCCGGGAGGTAGGTGTTGACGTCGACCTCGAGCAGGCGTCCGAGCAGGCCGGGCGCGGCGGCGGTACGCCATTCGTCCTCCAGCGTGCCGTCGCAC
This sequence comes from Solirubrobacteraceae bacterium, assembly GCA_049509055.1. Lineage (GTDB taxonomy): Bacteria > Actinomycetota > Thermoleophilia > Solirubrobacterales > Solirubrobacteraceae > Palsa-465. The sequence continues at coordinate 10,806 of JBELAG010000086.1, read as the reverse complement.
GTCGCGCCGGCGGCCAGCGCGGCGAACTCCGGCGTGTAGAGCTGGGCGCGCTCGGCGGCGGTGAACATCGACATCTCGTCGAGGTGGCGCGCCCGCGGGTCCAGGGCGGCGGCGACGGCGAGGCGGCGCAGCGTCCCCATCCGGCTGCGCCCGCTGGCCGTGCCGGGGAGCCGGCGGGCGACGCCGGACACCCCCCGGCGCAGCGCGGCGGGCAGCCGGTCGGACTCCGCGAGCGCCAGCGCGATGCTGTACCGGTGATAGCCGGCGAAGCTCTCGTCGCCGCCGTCGCCATTGAGCGCGACCGTCACGTGCCGGCTGGCGAACTCCGACAGGTAGAAACAGGGCAGCGCCGAGTGGTCGGCGAACGGCTCCGCGTAGTGGCGCGCCATGCGGGGCAGCATCGTCACGGCGTCGGGCCGCACGACGATCTCGTGGTGATCGGTGCCGTAGCGCTCGGCGATCAGCCGCGCGCCGGCGCGCTCGTCGAACTGCCGATCCTCAAAGCCGATCGAGAACGTCTTGACCGGCTCGGGGGACTGCTCGGCCATCGCGGCCACCACGACCGCCGAGTCGATGCCGCCCGAGAGGAACGCGCCCATCGGGACGTCGGCGATCATCCGCCGTCTGACCGCGATCCGGATGCGCCGGCGGAGCTCGGCCTCGATCTCCTCGCGCGGCCGGTCGGCGGCGGGGCGCGAATAGTCAAGGCGCCAGTAGCGGTTGACGGTCGTCGTGTGGGGCTCGTGCACCAGCACGTGCGCCGGCCGGAGCTTGCGCACCGCGCCGTAGACGCAGTGGGGCGCCGGCACGTAGCCGTAGGCGAGGTACTGGTCGATCGCCCCGACGTCGACGTCGGTGCACACCTCGGGATCGGCGAGCAGCGCCGTGAGCTCGGAGGCGAAGCTCAGCGCCCCGGCGCGCCGGGCGTAATAGAGCGGCTTCTTGCCGACCCGGTCTCGCGCGAGCATCAGCCTCCGGCGCGGCGCGTCCCACAGCGCGAAGGCGAACATCCCGATCAGCTCGTTGACGCACGCCGGCCCGAGTTGCTCATAGAGGTGGACGATCACCTCCGTGTCCCCGGCGGTGGCGAACGTGTGGCCGGCGCGGCGCAGCCGCTCGCGCAGCTCCCGGTAGTTGTAGATCTCGCCGTTGAGCACGACCACGACCGACCGGTCCTCGCTGTAGATCGGCTGATCGCCACCGGCGAGGTCGATCACCCGCAGCCGCTGGATCCCGAGGCCGACCGGGCCCTCGACGTGTGCTCCGCGCCAGTCGGGCCCGCGGTGGCGTTGCGCCTCACACATCGCCGCGATCAGGCCCTCGTCCACCGGTGCGCCGTCCGTTCGCACCTGGCCCGCAATCCCGCACACGTGGCGGCCCAGTCTAGGGCTTTCGCCCGCGGCACTCGCGGACGGATCACGGCGACGGCAGCACGGGCCGCCGGCGCCAGGCAACACATCGGCTTGACCTCGGCATGGCGCTGCGTAAGACTAGGCCTCGTAGGGAGGTCGTGAATATGTGAGCCCGTAGCCGTGTTGACGGCTGTGCCGAGAGCTCACAGGTCAGGCGGTCGCCACTGCGACCGCTTCAGTCAGCAACCCCATAAGGGAGGGGATTCGATGACGCGCATCTCTGGCGTGATCCGTGGATCGCTGTCCGTGCTCGCGGCCGGTGGTCTCATCGCACTGACCGGAGGCTCGGCGCTCGCGGCGGCGCCGCGTGCCCGGCACTCGACAGCCGCCGCACGCACCGTCCGCGCTCGCCGCTCGGCGGCGCGCAACCGCCGCCGACCGTCGTCGGCGGCGGCCGGCGGCATGGGCATCACCAGCACGCCGTGGGGGACCGTCAACAACCAGTCGGTGAGTCTCTTCACGCTCACCAACGGCCGCGGGATGGCGGTGAAGATCACCAACTACGGCGGAGTCGTGCAGTCGATCCTGGTGCCGAATCGCAACGGTGGCACCACCGACGTGGCGCTCGGCTTCCCGAACCTGCAGGACTACGTCGACGACTTCACGCAGGGGGCGACCGGCACAGCATGGCCGCTGTCGGGCGGGTCGGGCGACACGTTCTTCGGAGCGATCATCGGCCGCTACGCCAACCGGATCGCCAACGCGTCGTTCAACCTCAACGGCACGACCTACACGCTGGACGCCAACAACGGCCAGAACACCCTGCACGGCGGCTACCTGGGATGGAACACCGACGTGTGGACGCCCACGACGTCGAGTGCCACCGGGTCGGTGTCCCTGCAGCTGTCGGCGATGTTCCCGGCGGGAGAGGGGTGCCTGCCGTCGCTCAGTCCGGGCTGCACCGGATTCCCGGCGCCGGTGACCGCCACCGTCACCTACACGCTGACGCGTGATGACCAGCTCAAGATCAACTACCAGGCGGTCAACGACTCGTCGAGCCTGGCGACCGTCATCAACCTCACCAACCACACGTACTTCAATCTGGGCGGCGAGGGCAACGGCACGGTCTATGACCAGCTGCTGGCGCTCAACAGTGACGACTACACCCCGGTGGACGACAACCTGATTCCGGAGCCGCCGTACTTCGTCCCGGTCGCGGGCACGGCGTACGACTTCCGTTCGATGCACCCGATCGGGCAGTACATCCGGGACACCAACCTGCCCGACGGCACCGACGGGCCGTTCAAGCAACTGCAGATCGCCCACGGCTACGACAACAACTGGGTCGTCAACGGCTACGGCTCCTCGGCGGCCCCGGTCTACCGGCTGGCCGCGGTCGCGCAGGACACCGACAACGGCGTGACGCTGTGGGCCTACACCGACCAGCCCGGCGTACAGGTGTACACCGGCAACTTCCTGGTCGGCGACCTGATCGGGACCAGCGGCAACGTCTACCGACAGGGCGATGCGTTCACGCTGGAGACCCAGCACTACCCCGACGCGCCCCACCACATCGGCCAGGCCGGCTGGCCGTCGGTGGTGCTCGACCCCGGCGCAACGTTCTCGACCACGACCGCGTTCAAGTTCACGGTCACCCGGCCCAGCCTGCAGGGCTTCATCCGGTTCCCCTGACGACGTGACGAGGACAGCCGGGTCGCTGCGGCGGCTCGGCTGATCCTCGCCGTTTGCGCTCTTACGTGACGGCGGCTGGGCAACTGCGTGCCGCGGCGACGGGACGCGCGGTGCGTCCGCCGGCGGTTGCTGTTTACTGACACGGACGGCCGCATGACCCGCGCAGACCTCACGTGACCCCGCCCTGGCCGCGGGCCGCCCCGTCGCCCGCCGAGCGCGCCGCGTACGGCGACGCGTCGCCACGGTCCTACTGGCTCGACAGCCTGCCGGAGCGCGACGAGCACCCGCCGCTGCAGGGGGCCGTGGACGCTGACCTGCTGATCGTCGGCGGCGGGTACACCGGACTGTGGGCCGCCCTGCACGCGGTCGGCGACGACGCCGGCCGCGACGTCGTGGTGGTGGAGGCCGAGCGGTGCGGATCGGGGGCGAGCGGCCGCAACGGCGGCTTCGTCAGTTCCTCGCTCACCCACGGGCTCGCCAACGGCCTGTCGCGCTTCGGGCCCGAGGCGGTAATCCTCGAGCGGCTCGGGCTCGAGAACTTCGACGGGCTCCGCGCCGACCTCGAGCGATTGAGCATCGATGCCGACTATGAGGCCAACGGTGACCTGGAGGTGTCGCTGGAGCACCATGAGCTGCAGTCCCTGCACCACGACGCCGAGATCCTGCGCCGCTTCGGCCACGACGTGGACGTCCTCGACGCCGGGCAGATCCGCGCCCAGGTCGACTCGCCGACCTATCTCGGCGGCCTGTGGGTCCATTCCGGCGCTGCGCTCGTGCATCCCGGCAAGCTGGCCGACGGCCTGCGCGACGCGGCGGCCCGGGCGGGCACGCGGATCCACGAGCGCACCCGCGCGCTGGGCATCACGCGCGCCGGCGACCACGTGGAGGTGGTCACCGACGGTGGCGTCGTTCGCGCGCGCCGCGTGCTGCTGGCCACGAGCGCGTACCCGCCCCTCCTGCGCGCGCTGCGCCACTTCGTGGTGCCGGTCTATGACTACGCGCTGATCACCGAACCGCTGGGGGCTCGCCGCCGCGAGGCGATCGGCTGGCGCGAGCGCCAGGGCATCTCCGACGGCGCCAACCAGTTTCACTATTACCGTCTCACCGCCGACGACCGGGTCCTCTGGGGCGGCTTCGACGCGGTCTACCGTTACGGCGGCCCGGTCGGCCCGCACCTCGACGACCACGACGCCACCTTCGCGCGCCTCGCGCAGCACTTCTTCGCGACCTTCCCCCAGTTGGAGGGCGTGCGCTTCACGCACCGCTGGGGCGGGGCGATCGACACCTGCAGCCGCTTCTCGGTGTTCTTCGGCACCGCGTTCGGCGGACACGTCGCCTACGCCACCGGCTATACCGGGCTCGGCGTCGGCGCGAGCCGGTTCGGCGCGCGCGTCGCCCTCGACCTGCTCGACGGCCGCGACACCGAGGCCACCGGACTTGACTACGTCCGCACCCGCCCCGTCCCGTTCCCGCCCGAGCCGCTGCGCACGGCGGTCATCCAGTTGACGCGCAACCGGCTGGCCGCCGCCGACCGGCGAGAGGGCCGGCGCGGCGTCTGGCTGCGGACGCTCGACCGGCTCGGGCTCGGCTTTCAGAGCTGAGGCGGCGACGCCCGGAGCGCGCCGCCGGGCGGCGAGGTCATGGCACGCCATGGCACCGTCGCCGACCGGGGCCGGCAGACCGCCGCGGTCACCAGCCCTTCGAGCAGGACCCACGGTGTGACCGCCGTCAGCGCCGCGCCCATCGGGATCGCGTCCGCGACCACGATCAACAGGGGGCTGAGCAACGGCAGCACCCAGATCGCCGAGATCTGCGGTGACATCAGCGCGATCGGCACCAGCAGCAGCACCATGTAGTGCGACCACACGATCGGGCTCGACACCAGCCCGGCAATGATCGTCAGCGAGAACGCGCGTGCGCTGTCTGCGCGACGGCGGGCCATGGTCCAGGCCAGGCCGAGCAGTGACGCTGCGATCAGCGCGCCGGCGACTCTGGCCAGGACAGGCGATGCTCCGACGGCGATGAGGACGGCGGCCGGCGTGTCGGAGCGTGACTCCTGCAGCGCCGTCGCGTTGGCGAGCATCTGAGGATAGGAGGCCAGGCTGTCGAGCCCGATCACCAGCCATGCGCCCGCGGTCGCCGACACCCCGACGATCACCGCCAGGGCGAGCGCTCGATAGCGCCGCGTCGCCGCCAGCCAGATCGCCAACGGCCACGGGAACAGCTTTGCCGTCACGACCGAGGCGACGGCGAGCGCGCACGGCCAGACCCGCTCGCGGTATCGCCAGGCGATGCTCACCCCGAGCACGAGCCACGGGCCGATCGAGCCGACGAGCAGCCCGTCGAGCGACGGCAGCGAAACGAGCGCGACACCGACACACCGCCAGTCGCGGACGCCGAGCACGCGCATCGCCAGCACCATCGCGACCACCGACAGGATCGTGTACAGGGACCCGGCCGGCCACAACGGCAGCAGGCTCAGCGGCACCACGGCCAGATTCACCGGGGCGGGGTACAGCGGCGTCGAGAACGCGTCATCGCCGCGGACGCCCTCAGCCACGCCTCCGGCGTGCATGATCGCCGCCTGACGAGCGAGAAACCCGGGCTCGTAGGGATCGCGGTGCGCCAGGACGGCGCGGCCGGCGTCCCACAGTCCACCCGTGAAATCGATCAGGACCGCGCCGTGAGAACCGATCACGATCGTCACGAACAGGCCGACGATGCCGGCTGCCGCGGCCACGCTCACGGCAACGAGCCGTCGCCGGCCGACACGTCGCAAAGCGACCATAAGCCCGCAATCGGCCGGGCCACGGCAGACCGGCACGCGACGTTGGTGCAGGTCGACCTGCACCAACGTCGAGCTGCCGGGAGCCGGGCCCGGCCGCCGGCGCCTACGGCGTGCGCGTCCAGTCGCGGCGCGTCAAGCTGACGAAGTAGCCGCCCGGGCGGGCCGGGACGTTGCGATTGACGATCTGCGACAGCGTCGTCGTCGACCGGATGATCTCCATCCCCCGCGGGGAGAACGTCTCGTCGTTGAAGATGCGGGGGGCGAGCAGCGGGTTGGTGTAGACCTGGGAGAAGGCATCGAGCGCGACCATCCTGCCCATCAGGTTGGGCAGCACGCCGTTGGGGGCCGCGTCCTCGGCGAACAGCCCGACGTAGAACTCGATCCGGTCGACGTCGCCGTAGAGGCGGCGCAGCTCGTTCTGGGTCCTGACGTCGCCGGTGATCTGGTCGAACTTGGTGACCCTGGGGAAGCCCGCCAGCTGCCGGTAGTCGTTGTAGGAGCGCAGCGCGACCGCCCGGCCCTGGGCGATGCTGGCCGCCTCGACCGACCACAGCTGCGCCGGCGTGTTCCACACGCCGACCTGCCCGGCGGTCTGCTCGGAGGCGGCCTCAAACAGTGGCCCGAGGCCGTTGTCGGTGACGATCTCGGTGTTGTAGAGGGTGTCGGAGATGGGGACGTCGCGCCCGCCGATCCGGTAGCTGGAGGGCACGAGGCTGTGCCAGCGGTACAGGAGGTTGAACTCCACCGCCATCCAGTTCTGGCGATACCACCGCTCGTTGGGGAAGCTCCCGGGCTCGAGGCTGATCTCGAAGATCGTCGGGGTGATGTGATTGATGTAGTCCTCGACGACGATCTTCATCAGCATCACGGTGAGGATGTTGCGGGTGGTCGCGAACAACCGCTCGTCGTCCCAGCCCGGGTGGTCGGCCGCCAGCAGCCGCGCGATCCGGTTGTGCTCGCGCAGGAACAGCACGTTGTGCATGACGAAGCCGACCTGAAGGTTGGAGGTGTCGCTGCCCATCGCAAACAGGCGGTCGCGTGTCTCCACCGTCTGCTGGTCGAACTGCACGGCGGTGATCAGCGAGAACTCGGGCTTGATCTGCCCGTTCTCGCAGAGGTAGTGAGGAAACTCCTCGCCGTTGATCTGCCGGCTCTTGAGCAGTCCACCTTCGAGCGTGCGCAGTTGTCGCGCGATCTCGGGGCGCAGGCCGTACAGGTTGGTGAGGTCGATCTCGTGGTTGGACTGGTTCTTGCGCGGGTCCGGCGGCGTCGCGCGGTCGCTGCGCAGGAAGCCGTCGGTGAACCATTGCGCGAAGTAGGAGAACAGGACCGTCGACTTCGGCGACGCGATGAACTCGTCCCGTGTGAACAGCGGCGCGAGCGCCTCCACGTCCGGGTGCGCCGAGTCGGCGGTGGCGGCCACCGGCAGATGCCGGCTGGAGAACGTGCGGTCGGTGAGCGAGTCCCACGACGTGTAATCCGCCATCGTCGAGAAGGGGTTGGGACGCGTGGGGAATCGCAGGATCGCGTAGTTGGTGAGCGCCGCGTTCACCGCGCTGCGGACCGGTGCGACCGACTGGATCAACCTCCACAGCGGCTCGCCATGGGTGGTGACGTAGTCCTCGATCCGGTTACCCAGACCGTCCCTGGCGGTGCTCCGAGCGTTCACCGGCCCCTCTGCCATGCCGGGAGCATACGGAGGTGCCCGGCGGCGCGGTAGGGGCCGCGGATCAGTAGGGCAGGCTGGGGAGCCCCGGACCGAGCCGCCCGTTGGCGTGAGCGGCGAGCGACACGGCCCGCGCGGTCCAGAACACGCCGCCCGCCGGGCCGCCGCCGCAGCCGCTGCTGTTGCCGGGAACCGATGTCCACAGCCAGGCGTCGGCGAGCGCGAACCCGGTATCGGTGGTCGGCCGCGGGCCGAGCGCGCGGCCCGGCGGATTGCACAGATCCTCGTTGCCCTGGGTGCCCGGATGGGGGTTGAGCTTGGGCCCGTTGCCGTTCTGAGCGGTGTTGACGATGAAGTGGGCGCCGTGGGTGAGCGCGGAGATCTTGGTCGCCCACTTCACCTCCTTGATCGTCCAGTTGAGATGGGTGTCGTTGGTGTAGAAGCCGCGGATCTGCGCGACGCCGATCGCGTTGAGGGCGCGCGCGGTGTAGGCGACCGAGTTGGCGTCCGAGTAGCCCGCCTCGACGTAGGACACGGCGTGCGGCAGCGGCGCGAGCGTCGTGATCTCATAGCGCAGATCGCTCTCCCAGGCCGGCAGCGAACCGACCCGCGACACGCAGCCCGAGCCGCCCAGCGCGTCGGTCTCCAGCAGCAGCACCACCGGACGGTTCTCGACCGCGGCCGCGAACTCGTCGACGCGGCGGCGGAAGGTCGGGCCGGCGGCGGCCAGCGCCGCGGGGGAGGGGCAGTTCCCGGCCGCCGGGACGAGGAAATAGGTGTTGAGGATCGGGATCGAGCCCGGGTCGGCCGCGCTGTTCTTGCACAGGAGCTTCTCGGTCTGCAGGAACACCGCGCCGGGGCCGCCTCCGCGCGAGTACGCGCTGACCCGCTGGACCTCGGGCTCGGAGGCGATCTTCGACAGCTCCGCGATCTCGCCGGCGAGCCGGCGGTTACCGGCCAGCTGACGGTGGAAGGCGCCGTGCGCGATGCTCGCGGCCAGTTGCGCCCACGAATAGCTGTCGGGGAAGCCGGCGGGGCTGTGCCCGAGCAACGTCACGATCGCGCCGGCGGCGGCGCCGTGCGCCGGTCCGTCGACGAAGAAGTGGGCGCCGGTGAGCGGGTCGGCGCCCGGCGCGGGCGCGAGGTCCAGCGGGTTGGCCTGATCCCGCGTCGACGAATGGGGATCGGCGCACTGCTGGACATCCGCGGCATGCGCGCGGATCGCGATCGCACGACCGGCGGGCGTGCCGGCGCCCGACGCGCTCACCGCCCACACGACCGCGATCGTGAGCCCAGCCGTCACGGCAAGCATCCGCCGCCCCGCCCTCACCCCCTTGAACATCGCGAGATCATCGCACAACAAACAAACTGTCGCTGAGCATCCCCGGTCGGATAGCCTCGCGTCCAGGTCCAACCGACGCAAACGCGAGCGAGGTGCTGTCACGATGCTCTTCGGCAAGGAACACGTCAAGCGCTATCAGCAGACCGATGGTGCCGAGGGGCACGAATGGCAGGGCACGACGGTGCTGATCCTCACCACCACCGGCCGTCACTCCGGCCAGCAGCGCAGCACTCCGCTGATCTACGGCCGCCATGGCGATGACTACCTCGTCGTCGCCTCCAAGGGCGGCGCCGACGAGCATCCCGCGTGGTATCTCAACCTCAGCGAACACCCCGAGGTGGGGATCCAGGTGCTCGCCGACCACTTCACCGCGCACGCCCGGACCGCCACGGCGGAGGAGAAGCCCGAGCTCTGGAAGACGATGGTGGGTTGCTGGCCGGCCTACGCCGACTACCAGGCCAAGACCGTGCGTGACATCCCCGTCGTCGTCCTGGCGCGCTCCTGAGTCCCGGCGCCGACATCGACGCCGACATCGACGCCGACTGGTCCGGGCGCCGGCTGCACTTCGTCGGGATCGGCGGCGCCGGGATGAGCGGCCTGGCGCTGATCGCCGCCCGGCTCGGGGCGGCGGTGACCGGCTCTGACCGCGCGCCCTCCAGCTACACCGAGCGCCTGTCGGCCGAGGGGATCGAGCCCGTGTTCGGACATGCGGCGGCCAACGTCCCCGACGGCGCCGAGGTCGTCTACTCGACCGCGATCCCGCCCGACAACCCCGAGCGCCGGATCGCCGGGCGCGAGCTGCACCGCGCCGACCTGCTCGCCCAGATCGCCGCCCTGCGGCGCTGCCTGGCGGTGACCGGCACGCACGGCAAGACGACGACGTCGGCGATGGTCGTCCACGCGCTGCGCGGCGCCGGGCTCGACCCGTCATACGTCGTCGGCGGGGAGCTGCGCTCCACCGGCGCCAACGCCGGCTGGGGGACCGGGGAGTGGATCGTGATCGAGGCCGATGAATCCGACCGCTCGCTGCTCAAGCTCTGGCCCGAGATCGCGATCCTCACCAACGCCGAGCTCGACCATCACTCCACCTACGCGTCACGGCTCGAGCTCGAGCGGACGTTCGCGGAGTTCATGGCCCGCGCCGGCGATCGCGCCGTCGTCTGGGACCGGCCGGCGCTGCGCGCGCTGTGCGCCCCCGGCGCCGTCGCCTATGACGCCCCCGACGCGGTCCTCGATCCCGCCGGATCGCGGTTCGCGTGGCGCGGGCTCGACGTCAGGCTGTCGGTGCCGGGAGCCCACAATGCCGTCAACGCCGCCGGTGCGCTCACCGCCTGCGCGCTCGCGGGCGCGGCGCCCGCGGCCGCCGCCGCGGCGCTCGCCGACTTCCGTGGCGCGCGCCGGCGCCTGGAGCGCGTCGGCCGGACGGCCGCCGGCGCCGAGGTCTACGACGACTACGCCCATCATCCGACCGAGGTCGCCGCCGCGATCGCCGCCGCTCGCACGCTCGGCCCCCGCCGGCTGGTGGCGGGCTTCCAACCCCACCTCTACTCGCGCACCCGCGCGCTCGCGTGCGCCTTCGGCGCCGCGCTGGCCGCCGCCGACGTGGTCATCGTGCTCCCGATCTACCCGGCGCGGGAGCGCGCCGAGGATTTTCCGGGCGTCGACGGCCGGCTCGTGGCCGCCGCGGCGGCCGACGCCGGCGCGCGCCGACCGGTGGCGTGGATGCCGGGCTTCGATGAGGCCCGCGCGTTCCTCGGGGCCACCCTGCGCGACGGGGACCTGTGCCTGCTGATGGGCGCCGGGAACATCGACGCGCTCGGCCGCTCGCTCGTCGGCTAGCGGAGCTAGGCGCACACGCCGGTGCGGCGTTTAGCCTGCCCCGGGTCGGATCCGAGCTCCGCGAGGTAGGGGTCGGGGACTCGGGGTCGAACCTCCACCTGACGGACGCCGCCGTCCGCGAGCCCCC
>JBELAG010000085.1:0-18224 GCA_049509055.1 Solirubrobacteraceae bacterium | reverse complement strand
CCCTGAACATCGGCCGGTCGGCCTCGGGGACCCCAAGCAGCTCGCCGATCACCGCCACCGGGAACGGGAAGGCGACGGCCTCGACGAAGTCGAAGTCGAAGCCGAAGCCGAAGTCGAGCGCATCGCACATCCGGTCGGCGATCGCCTCGACCGCGGGACGCAGCTGGGCGATGCGGCGCGCGGTGAACGCCCGCGACACGAGGCCGCGCAGGCGGGTGTGCTCCGGCGGGTTGAGCATCAGGATGCTGGTGAACATCATCCGCAGCGCCGGTCGGCTCTCCCAGTCGGGCAGGCCCGACGCCGCGAGCAGGCGGCCCGGGTTCTTGCGCAGGCGGTGGTCGCGCAGCAGTGCCGAGCACCGGCCGTGGCCGGTGACGATCAGCGAGTCGTCGGGCCCGGCGACGGCATCGCCGAGCGCGCGCAGGCGCCGGTAGACGGGGTACGGGTCGGCCTGACCGGCCGCCGTCGCCAGCTCCGCCATCAGGCCGGCGGCGGCGGCATGGCCGGAATCGGCCATCACCGTGTGGGTCGTTTCGCGCATCGCGGTTCCTTCGATCGGGGGATCGAAGGCTCGCGGTAAAGCCCGTTCCCCGCATCGGGCAAGCATGCCGATCGTTGCGCTCTCTTTAGGCCGGGACCACCATTCGTTTAGGGGGCCGGTGTCGGGTTTAGACTCGGGCGCGCGGCGTTTAGACTTCTGCGGCGTCCGGGTTTTCACAGGCGTTCTGTTCCACCCTCGATCGCGAGCTAGGTAGCGCTGTGCGCATAGACGATCCAGCTGATCGGGCGCAGGAGCCCGACACCGCTCTCGGCAACCTCCCCGTTCAGCTCACGCAGCTGCTCGGTCGCGGCGCCGCTCTCGAGGAGCTGCGCGCGCTGGTGTGGCGGGCCCGGCTGCTGACGCTGTGCGGGCCGGGAGGGGCCGGCAAGTCCCGCCTGGCGTCGGCGCTGGCCGACGCCGTCCGGGCCGATTTCGTCGGCGGCGCATGGTGGGCCGACCTGTCCTCCAGCGCCGACGCGGAGCTCGTCACCCAGGCGGTCGCGGCGGCGGTGGCGCCGGGGGAGCAGGTCAACGACGCGCTGGCGGCGATCGTGCGCCGGCTCGGGCCCTCGGCGCTGCTGGTGCTCGACAACTGCGAACAGGTCGCTGAGGGATGCGCGGCGCTCGTCGTCGACCTGCTGGCGCGCTCGCCGGCGCTGCGGATCATCGTCACCAGCCGGCAGTCGCTGGGTATCCCCGGCGAGCAGGTGTGGCGCGTGCCGGGATTGGCGATCGAGGCATCGGGCGCGGGCGGCGGCGCCGTCGCGCTGTTCATGGCCCGCGCGGTCGAGGCGGTGGCGAGCTTTGACGCCGACGCGCCGGGGACGCGCGACGCGGTCACCGAGATCTGCGCCTGCCTCGACGGCCTGCCGCTGGCGATCGAGCTCGCGGCCGCGCGAGTGGCCGTCCTGCGCGTCGGCGAGATCGCGGAGCGCCTGCAGCGCGACACCGATCTGCTGCGCCACCCCAACCGGGCGGCTCCCGGTCGCCACCGCACGCTCCAGGACACGCTGGAATGGAGCCATCAGCTGCTGGCGCCCGGCGAGCAGGTGCTGCTGCGCCGGCTCGGCGTGTTCCGCGGCAACTTCTCGCTCGTCGCCGCCGAGGCGGTGTGCAGCGACGACGCGCTGCCCGCCGCGGACGTGCTCGACCGGCTGAGCGGGCTGATCGACCAATCGCTGGTGTCGGTCGTCGACAGCCCGAGCCTCCCGCGCTACCGGCTGCTGGGCGTCGTGCGCCAGTACGCGCTGCGCAAGCTGCAGGACGCCGGCGAGAGCGACGCGACCCTGCGACGTCACGCCGCGCACTATCACGCGCTCGCGCCCCGGGCCCGCGCCGGGCTGGCCGGCGCCGACCAGATCTCGTGGCTGGAGGCGCTCGAGCTCGATCACGACAACCTCGGCGCGGCGCTCGCCTGGCTGTTTCACCACGCGCCCGAGCAGGCGACCGAGCTCGCCTCCGCGCTGTGGCTGTTCTGCTACCAGCGGGGCTACTACGACGAGGCGCGATCGTGGTATGAGCGGGTGCTGACCTGCGGCGACGAGCTGCCGACCGCCTCCCGGATCGACGCTCTGCTCAAGGCGGGCGAGGTCGCCTTCCTGCAGTGCGACTACGCGGTGGCCGTGGACCATCTCAGCCGCGCGCTGACGCTGATCGGGCCCGACGGCGACCGCCGGGCCGCCGCGATCGCCCGCCAGCGCCTGGGCTCGATCGCCCGGGAACAGGGTCGCTATGACGAGTCGCGTCGCCTGCACGAGCGGAGTATGGAGATCTGGGCGTCGCTGGGCGACGCGGAGGGCGTCGCCGCCTCGCAGAACTACCTCGGCTTCGTCGCCTGGCTGACCGGCGAGCACGCCCGCTGCGAGGACGTGTGCTCGCAGGCGCTGGCCGAGTTCCGCCGCGCCGGCAACTTCCGTGACGTGGCGGTGACGCTGGTCAGCCTCGGATCCAACGCCCTCTACGACGGCCGCTTCGACCTCGCCGCCGAGCGCCTGGAGGAGGCGCTGACGATCTCCCGCCGGCTCGGCTTCCAGGAGGGCGTGGCGTGGTCGCTGCACGAGCTCGCGATCCTCGGCCGCCGCCGGCGCCGGCCAAGCCGTGAAGCCGAGCTGATGCTCCGCGACGCCTTGCTGGTCCATCAGCAGCTGGGTGACCGGTGGCGGATGACGAGCGTCATGGACGAGATCGCCGGGTCGGTGCTGGCCCGTCGCGATCCGGCGCTCGCCGCCCGGCTGCTGGCCTGCGCGGCCGCGTTGCGGTCCCGGATCGGCAGCGTCGTACCGCCCGTCGAGGCCCCCGATCGCGACGCCGCCGTCGCCCGCGTGCGCCGCCGGCTGAGCACCGCCGGATGGCACTCGGCGTGGGCGGAGGGCGACTCGCTCGACGTCGACCGGGCCGTCGACGAGGCGGTCGCCGCGATCGAGGAGATCGACGCGGCGGCGACCGAGATCCACGGTCCGCGGTCGACGCCGATCCTCACCCCGCGCGAGCTGGCGGTCCTCGAGCTGCTCAGCCAGGGGCAGACCAACCGCGAGATCGCCGCCGCCCTGTTCATCAGCCCGAGCACGGCCGGCGTCCACGTCTCCAACATCCTGCGCAAGCTGCAGGCCAAGCGCCGCGTCGACGCCGCCGGCCGCGCCCACAGCCTGGGCCTTCTCCAGGCCCGCTGAGCGCCTCGCGGCGCCGGCCACCCACGGCCCGGCGGCCGACCCGCCACGGGCTGCGAAAGTGTGGGTGATGGATGCTCTCGGCTCAGCGCGCCGCGGCGCCTCGCTGGTGATGCAGGCGCTCGCGTGGCTGTGGCGGCTCGTCCGCGGTCAGGTCGTCGAGCTCGTCGGCGGACCGGCCCGCGCCCGGGTGATCGTGCTGTTCGGCTGCGTGCTCGGGCTGTCGAGCGCCCAGATCGCGACGGTCGGCGCCGTGGCGCCCCAGCTCGAGCACTCGCTGCACATCGGCAACACGAAGATCGGCCTGCTCAACTCCGTGGCGCTGCTGATCGGAGCGGTGGCGGTGATCCCGGTCGGGCTGCTCGTCGACCGGGTGCGCCGCATCCCCCTGCTGGCGGCGAGCATCCTGCTGTGGAGCGCGGCGACGGTGGCCGGGGCGTTCGCGTCGTCGTATTCGAGCCTCCTGCTCACCCGCGCCGGGCTCGGGATCGTCGCGGCGACGGCGGGGCCGGCGATCGCCTCGCTGACCGGCGACTACTTCCCGTCGCGCGAGCGCGGGCGGGTCTACGGGTACATCCTCAGCGGCGAGATCGCCGGCACCGCGTTCGGCTTCATCGTCAGCGGCACCGCGGCCAGCGCCATCTCCTGGCGTGCCGCCTTCATCCTGCTCGCGATCCCGGGCGTGTTCCTCGCCCGCACGCTGTGGCGCACCGTGCCCGAGCCACTGCGCGGCGGGCAGAGCCGGCTGGCGCGCGGCACGCTCGACCTGTACGCCCCGGCCGACCGGGCGCAGGCGACCGGCGCCGACGAGCCGCCCGACGAGCCCGAGGTCGACCTCGCGCACGACGCCGCGATCCGGCGTGGATTCCAGCCCGATCCCGAGCGCGTCCTGCAGGTCGACCCGGGGACGCTGTCGCTGTCGGAGGCGGTGCGCTACATCCTGCGGATCCCGACCAACATGCTGCTGATCATCAGCTCGTCGTTGGGCTACTACTTCTTCGCGGGGCTGCAGACGTTCGCGATCGTCTTCGTTCGCGGCCACTACCACGCCAGCCAGGGGACGGCCACCTTGATCCTCGGGCTGCTGGTGATCGGGTCGCTGATCGGGACGCTGGTCAGCGGGCCGCTCAGCGACGCGCTCGCCCGCACCGGCAGGATCGAGGTCCGCACCTGGGTCCCCGCAGTCTGCTACATCGGCGCGGCGATCGTGCTGATCCCGGGGCTGCTGTCGAGCCATCTCAGCTCGGCGATCTGGTTCGACATGGCGGGCGCGGGGCTGATCTCGGCGGCCAACCCGCCGCTCGACGCCGCCCGCCTGGACATCATGCCCTCCGGCCTGTGGGGGCGGGCCGAGAGCACGCGGACCTTCCTGCGGTCGGTCGCCCAGGCGATCGCGCCGCTGCTGTTCGGCGCGGTGGCCGACCTGGTGGCGGGCTTCGAGCCGCCGCAGGCGCCGGTCGGCACCCACACCCACCGGATCGTCTCCTCGGCCACCGGGACCGGCCTGCAGGTGAGCTTCCTGATCATGCTCACCTCGCTGGCCGCGGCGGGCTGGTTCCTCGTGCGGGCGCGCACCACCTACCCCGGCGACGTCGCGACCGCCGGCGCGGGCTGGACACCGCCCGCGACGTCGGTTCAGCCCGTGCCCGGCTCGGCGACCCCCGGGGGGCCGGCCTCGGCCGCGTCCGGTGACCCGGGCTCGGCGACGCCCGGCAGCCCCGGCTCGGCGATGCCCGGGGGGCCCGGCTCAGCGGGCGCCTGAAACGCCGGCGCGAGCGGATCGGGCAGCGGCAGCGCCGGCAACTGGCGCGTCACCTCCAGCAGCGCCTGGCTGGCCGCCGGCGTCATCGGCCGGGAGAAGAAGAAGCCCTGCCCGTGCTTGGAGCGCATCGAGCGCAGCTGGTCGGCCTGCCCGAGATCCTCGATCCCCTCGGCGACGACGTCGAGCTCGAGGGTCTCGCCGAGGTTGATGATGCCCTGGACGAGGTTGGCGCGCTGGGAGTTGCTGCTGAGCTCGTCGATGAACGACTTGTCGATCTTCAGGATGTCGATCGGGAACTGCTGGAGGTGGGACAGCCCGGAGTAGCCGGTGCCGAAGTCGTCGACGGCGATCCGCAGGCCGAGGTGCTTGAGCGCGCGCAGCTGAGTGACGATCGCTTCGCGGTCGTCGGCCAGCAGCCCCTCGGTGATCTCCAGGACCAGGCACTCCGGCGGCAGCCCGGTCCGCGTGAGGATCTCGGCCACCGCCCCCGGAAGGCGCTTGTCGTGCAACTGCTTGATCGACACGTTGACGCTGACGTAGAGCCGCTCGGCCTGGGGCAGCGTCAGCTGCCACTCGCGGACCTGCCGGCAGGCGCGCGCGAGCACCCAGCGCCCGAGCGGCACGATCAAGCCGGTCTCCTCGGCCAGCCCGATGAACTGCCCCGGTCCGAGCAGTCCACGCGCGGGATGCTGCCAGCGCACGAGCGCCTCTACGCCGACGATCTGCCCGACGCCGAGCGAGACGATCGGCTGGTAGAAGACCCGCAGCTCGTCGTTCTCGAGCGCGCGCGGCAGCTCGCTGCGCAGCTCCAGGCGCTCCAGCGCCGACCGGTACATCGTCGGCTCGAAGCGATGCAGCGAGTTCTTGCCCGACGCCTTGGCGGCGTACATCGCCATGTCGGCGTTGCGCAGCAGGGCATCCGCGTCGACGGTCTCGTCGCTGAGCGAGATGCCGATCGACGCCGTCACCCTCAGCTCACGATCGTTGATGTGGAAGCCGGCGGTGAGGCTGTCGAGGATCCGCTGGGCGATCTCCTCGGCCTCGGCCTCGCTGTCGACGCCCTCCAGCAGCACGGCGAACTCGTCGCCGCCGAGGCGGGCCGCGGTATCGGTCGGCCGTACCAGCGGGTCGATCCGCGCGGCGACGCTCTGCAGCAGCGTGTCGCCGACGGCGTGCCCGAGGCTGTCGTTGATCGTCTTGAAGTCATCGAGGTCGAGGAACAGCACGGCGAGCGAGCGCGGCGAGCGCACGCCGGAGGCGAGCGCGTGGCGCAGGCGGTTTTCGAACAGGGCGCGGTTGGCCAGCCCGGTGAGGGCGTCGTGGAAGGCGGCATGGCGCAGCTCCTCCTCGAACTCGACGCGCTCGCTGATGTCGCGCATGTTGAGCACGAGACCCTCGATCGCGGGATCGCCGAACCGGTCCTCGGCGATCGTCTCGACGTGCAGCCAGCGGCCGTCGCTGTGGCGCATCCGCATCCGGAACGTCCCGGGACCGCTGCCGTCGAGCCGGGCGCGCAGGAAGCTGTCGAACAGCTCGCGGTCGTCGGGGTGGGTGATCGAGCTGATCGCCGCCTCCACCATCGAGCCGGGGGCCAGCCCCAGCAGGCCGTGGACGGAGGCCGCCTGCCAGCGCACGTGCAGATTGCGGTCGAGCACCGTGACGACGTCGCTGGAATGCTCCACCAGCGCCCTGATGCGTGCTTCGCTGCGGCGCTCCAACGAGCGCACCTCGTCGGCCAGCGCGGCCTTGCGATTGACCCGGGAGAGCCGCATGCCGAGGATCGCCAGCGAGGCGAGGCCGAGCAGCATCGAGGCGATCGAGGAGACCAGCGATTGGCGCAGCGACCGCGCCGCCACCGTCTGCTCCTGGAGGGCGGCGCGCTGCGCGTCGGCGTCGAGGCGATCGAGCACCGGCTGGAACTGGACCTGGACCCGCTTCAGCGACGCGCCCGATCGTCCATCCGGGGCCACCAGCGAGGTGATCCCCTGCAGGCCGGCGGCGTACAGCAGGCTGACGTCGCGCTGGAGCCGGGTCGCGTCGGGGCCGGGCGCGAGCCTCCCGAGATCGGCCGCCTCGTCCTTGAGCGAGACGAAGATCTTCTCGCCGGCCGCGACGGCCGGCGCGAGCCGTGCCAGTGCGCCGGAGCGGTCGGTCAGCACCTCGACGTCGCTCTGCCACTTGAAGGCGCTCATCTGCTGGCTGGCGGCCTGCAGTTGCTCCACCACGACCTCGGCCTGGCGGTGGGCGTCGGCATCGTCGCGGGTGACGACCGACGCGGCGACCATCGCGGCGACGACGACGAGCGCGAGCACCGCCGTGAGAAGGCCGCCGCGCGAGGAACCGATGCCGCCGCTCAGGCGACGCGTGCTGGACAGGATGGTCATGAAGGGTCAGCGGGTAGATCGGCCGGCGAGCCCGGTTGTTGAGCGCCGGCTGTCGGCCTCCGCCCCGAGCGCGGTCAGCGGTGGCTGATGACGGCCGGCCAGCATGGCCCCGTGAGCGCGTCGGGCTGGTGGCGGCCGGTCTGGAGATCGTGGCCGACGAACATCTCGGCCATCGACATGCCGTCGACCGCCGCGCCCATCGCCAGCGGCGACTCGTAGGCCGCGAGGATGTTGTCGCGGTGACCCCAGCAGCCGGCCTGGCCGCCGGCGATGCAGTCCCGGTTGGAGGAGCCCGGGCCGTCGTCGTACATCCACGCGAAGTCGGCCTCCAGCGGCGATCGGAATCCGCCCGCCCAATTGGCGCCCGCCCAGTTGCCGTACAGCGGCTCGAGGTTGGGATCGGTGTCGGCGCGCGCGCCGAGCAGCGCGCGGCGGTTCAGGCTCGGGGAGAGTCCGATCGCGGGGGTCAGCCCGCGCGCGACCCGCTCGAGGTCGGCGAGCACGAGAAACTGCTGGGCGGCGCTGAGCGTCAGGAAGTTCGCGGGCAGCCGCATCGGTGCGACGCCCTCGCTCGCCCGCGCCGCGTCGATCGCCGCCAGCACCTGGCCGGTGCACGCGGTCGCCGACGGCGCCGTGTTGCACGCCATCAGCGTGGCCTCGCTCAGCGTCCGGTTTCCAGCGGGATTGACGTGCGGCGTGTCGATCGTGGCCAGCACGTGCCGGGGCGACGCCGTCGCCCGGAGCGCGGGCGTCGCGTGCGCCGCCGCAGAGGTGGGGACGGCGCCGATCAGCGCCAGCGCCGAAAGGCACATCGACCGCCGCAGTCGCCGCGCGCTGCCGGCGAGCGCCCGCCGTGGCGCCGTGGTGGATCGCACCGTCCGGTGCGTGGGGGTCGGGGATTGCACGTGCCCTGCATCGACCGCCCGCGCCGCTGGGCTGATCGCGCGGCCCCTGCGCTCGAACGTTCGTCTGCCCCGGGGGACCGGGACGGCCGCGCCGGGCACCCCGTCGCCCCGGTGCCGGCACGGACTCCGGGGGCTCGGCGCCCACATCGCCACCTATTCAATCGGCAATAGTCTGATAACTTCGGTGAACTTGATTGGAATGGCGGGTCCGAGTCCTCGTGGCCCCGATGTGTCGGGGCGCCGGGAAGCCTGCCACCGGCTGAGAACCGCGGCCGGCGCTTCCGGCCTCAAACGACAGTGGAGGTCTGTGTGTCCGATCGGAATCGGTGGGCTGTGCTGGGACGGGTGGGACTGGTGACCGGCGCGATCGCGCTGGCGGGCGGCATGCTGCCGACGATCGCGGGAGCGGCGCCGCCGACGCCCGCGTCGCTGACCAACTGTGGCGGAACGATCTCCCCGGACCCGACCGGGAAGGCGTCGGGTGAGCCGAACCTCCTTGACTACAGGATCCAGTGCGACGGCGACATCTCGGCGTACACGATCATCCTTGACCAGCAGGGTGACCCGGGCGGGAGCATCGACGACTACAACCCGGCCCCCAGCGTGCTCGAAGCGCCGCTGGGCGTGACGCCGAGCCCCAGCGAGAGCCTCACCTGCGAGGGCACCACCCCGTCGGACGGGATCAACTGCAACGCGGGCGCGGGCGCGGTGATGAGCGCCGGGCTGTTCGGCGAAGGCTCGATCGACCCGATCCAGGCCTACTGCAAGCACTTCCCGACCGGCGCCACGCCCGGGACGGCCGCCGTTCCGACCGCGCTCGTGCAGCTCGTCGTCACCGACGCGACCGGCGCGCAGGATGGCCCGTTCACCCTCCGGCGCACGACCGCGTGCCCGAAGGTCGCCAACGTCGTCCCGACGCCGAAGGCGAAGAAGAAGACCAAGACGAAGGGCAAGAGCAAGAAGAGCTGATCGCCGTGACCGCGGGGCCGGCGTTCGCCGGTCGGCGCGGATCACGCACAGAGCAGACCATGAAAACGCCAGAGAAAGGAATGTCCTTGCGATCGAGAACCAGATTCGGCTTGATGCGACTTCGCCCCCGGGCGATCGCCGCGCTCGCCGTGGCCGTACCCGTGCTGGCCCTTCCGGCGGCCGCCTCGGCGGCCAAGTCGGTGACGTTGGTGGGCTCGGGCTCGAGCGCCGCCCAGCCATACATGTTGGAGCTGTTCAAGGGCTACAGCGCGCTGCATTCCAATGTCCACTTCAAGTACGCCCCCGACGGCGGCAACGCCGGCGTCAAGGACGTTCAGGCCGGCCGGGTGGAGTTCGCCATCAACACCCGCCCGCCGGAGCCCAGCGATGCGGGAACGACCTACGAGAAGCTGTTCCTCGACGGGCTGTGCATCATCGCCAACCACTCGAACTCGATCACCAACATCTCGCTCTCGGACCTGAAGAACGTCTTCCTCGGGATCGACACGAGCTGGAATCAGGTGGCGGGCTCGAACCTGACGTCGACGATCGACCCGATCGGTCGCAACTCGGCGGCGGGCCTGTACACGTTCTTCCAGCAGTCGGTGCTGGGCGGCCAGACGCAGGCGTCCAACGTCCTGCAGGACACGGCCGACGGCCTCGTCCAGATCGGCGTCGAGAAGGATCCGAACTCGATCGGCTACGTCGGCCTCGCGCATTCGATCGGCTCCGGCGAGCGGGCGCTGACCGTCAACGGCGTCGCCTGCAACGCCGCCCAGATCCGCAGCAAGACCTACCCGCTGTTCCGCTACGACTGGGCCGTGCTGCCGACCTCGAAGCCGAACACCCAGGTGGAGCAGTTCCTCGACTGGGTCCGGACGAGCAAGGCCGCCGGAACGATCATCGACAAGGCCGGCGCCGTCGCGGCCTTCAACGCGTAGCCCGTACGCAGTTGCCGTACTCGTAACGACACATGGGCCGAGCAGCAGAGGACAGACATGGATGAGGATCTCCTCTACGAGGACGATCACGGAATCAGCCAGGATCAGCGCGCCGAACTTGGGCTCGGCGCGCTGGTCTGCGGTGTGATCGTCCTCCTGTTCGCCATGCTGGCCTTCATCCTGAAGGAGGCCTGGCCCTCGTTCTCCCACAACGGCCTCAGCTGGTTCGGGCCCGGCGGCACCGTCGACGACCAGATCCAGGCGATCTTCACCTCCGGCGATCTCGAGCAGGCGGCGAAGTTCACCCTGCACGCCTGGCCGCTGGTGTGGAGCACGATCCTCACCACCGGCGGCGCGGTCGTGATCTCGTTCGTGTGCTCGCTGTTCGTGTCGGTGTTCATGGTGGAGTTCGCGCCCGCTCCGATCAAGCGCATCCTGGAGCCGGTCGTCAGGCTGCTGGCGAGCGTGCCGTCGGTCATCTACGGCCTGATCGGGGTGCTCGTGGTGGTGCCGTTCATCGGCAACCACCTGATCACCCAGCAGGAGAAGGCCTCCGTCACACCGGTCATCCAGCTCAGCGGCTACAGCCTGCTGGCGGCCGTGGTGATCCTCACGGTGATGATCTCGCCGATCATGATCGCGATCTTCTCCGAGGGCCTGCGATCGGTCCCACGCGGCTGGCTGGAGGGCTCGCTGGCGCTCGGGGTCAACCGCTGGCGGACGTTCTGGAACATCGCCGTGCTGACCGCCCGTCCGGCGCTGGTCGCCGGCACCGTGCTGGCGACCGCCCGGGCGATCGGTGAAGCCGTGATGCTCAGCATGGTCTCCGGGTCGGTGGGCTTCTCGCCCAATCCCGCCGACGGCCTGATCTTCATCTTCGAGCCCTCCCGCGGCCTGGCCGCGACGATCCTGCACAACACCGAGGAGCTCACCTCGCCGCCGATGAAGCACACCCTGTTCGCGTTCGCGGCGGTGCTGCTGTTCTCCTCGGCGATGCTGTCGGTGGCCGGCTACTGGACCAAGCAGCCGATGAAACGCTACTTCAACGTCGGGGGAGCGGCGGCGTGAGCGCGATCATCGCCCCGCCCGAGAGCCCGGCACCGGCCCCTGGCGGCTCGCGCCGCACGAGCGCCGCCGGCTCGAGCGCGTCCTGGCGCCTGACCGATCGGATCGGGCTGGCCTTCGCCTGGGGCCTCGGACTGCTGTTCTGCGCGATCACCGCCGCGATCGTCATCTTCCTGGCGGTCCAGGGGATCCGCTACCTCAGTCCCAGCCTGCTGTGGACCAATCCCCAGGTCGGCTACAACCAGAGCCAGACCGGCGGCTTCCTCGATCCGATGATCGGCACCTTCCTGGTCGCCGGGATCGCGATCGCGATCGCCGGCCCGGTCGGCGTGGGCGTCGCGGTCTGGCTCAGCGAGTACGCGCGGCCGACCGCTCTGGCCCGCCTCGTGGAGTCGACCGTCGAGATGCTGGCCGGGGCGCCGTCGGTCGTGCTCGCCCTGTTCGGGCTGCTGCTGTTCGAGTCCCCGGTGCTCGGCTTCCTGTCGCAGACCAACAACGGCGTCGTGTTCGGCAAGTCGTTCTTCGCGGCCGGCGCGATGCTCTCGCTGATCGCCCTCCCGCTGGTCGTCACGAGCGTTCGCGAGGGCCTGCAGGCGATCCCCAACCACGTCCGCGAGGCGTCCTACGCGGTGGGCAAGACCAAGATCACGACGATCCGCCGGGTGCTGCTGCCGGCGGCCCGGCCGTCGGTCATCACCGGCTACATGCTCGGCATCGGCCACGTGATCGGCGACACCGCGATCATCGTCCTGCTGCTCGGCGACACCCAGGTGATCCAGGGCGTCGGCGGCGTCCCGCTGCTGGGCGCGCTGCGCGGGACCGGCAGCACGCTGACCAGCTACATCTTCGACAACGCCCCGACGGGCGACCTCAACCAACCCAACAAGGCCTACGCGGCGGCGTTCGTGCTGTTGCTGATCGTGCTGATCCTCAACGTCGTCGTCGACATCTTCGGTCGCCGCGCCCGGGAGCTGAGATGGAGCTGAGAAAGCCGCCGCCGGTACGGCGCCTGTCCGCCGGGACGCCGATCACCCCGCTCGCGCCGGCCGCCCCGCGGCCCGCCCACGAGGAGCCGACCGAGGTTCTCCACGGCCGCGCCACCGACGCCGACAACGGGAATGGGCACGGCCGCCCCGCCGCATCGCCGTTCGTCAGCGCCAAGCGCAGCGCCCGGCTGGCGGGCGCGACCGTCGACCGCATGCAGGTGGAGAACCTGACGATCGCCTACGGCTCCAAGCCGGCGGTCAAGTCGGTCTCGCTGCCGATCCGCCAGGGCGAGGTGCTCGCCCTGATCGGGCCCTCCGGATGCGGCAAGACGACGCTGCTGCGCTCGCTCAACCGGCTCACCGAGCTGACCAGGAGCGCCTCGCTGACCGGACGGATCACGCTCGACGGCGTCGACGTCACGACCCTGGAGCCGACGGCGCTGCGCCGGCGGGTGACGATGGTCTTCCAGCAGCCCAATCCGTTCCCGATGAGCGTGTTCGACAACGTCGCCTACGTCCTGCGCGAGCAGGCCAAGCGCCGGCCGCGCCGCTCGTCGCTGCGGCCCGCCGTCGAGGATGCGCTGAGGCGCGCGGGGCTCTATGACGAGGTCGCCGACAACCTCGACCATCCCGCGCTGCGCCTCTCCGGAGGCCAGCAGCAGCGGCTGTGCATCGCCCGTGCGCTGGCCGCCGACCCGGAGGTCCTGCTGCTCGACGAGCCGTGCTCGGCGCTGGACCCCCAGTCGACGAAGGTGATCGAGGAGCTGATCGTCAGGCTCCGCGAGGAGGTGGCGGTCGTGATCGTCACCCACAACCTCCAGCAGGCCTTCCGGATCGCCGACCATGTGGCGTTCATGTACCTCGGCGAGCTCGTCGAGTACGACCGCGCCGCGGCGCTGTTCGCCAACCCCTCACAGCAACGGACACGGGACTACGTGAGCG
This sequence comes from Solirubrobacteraceae bacterium, assembly GCA_049509055.1. Classification (GTDB taxonomy): domain Bacteria; phylum Actinomycetota; class Thermoleophilia; order Solirubrobacterales; family Solirubrobacteraceae; genus Palsa-465. The sequence continues at coordinate 5,063 of JBELAG010000085.1, read as the reverse complement.
GTGCGTTCGGCTAGCCGCCATACCGTGACCGGCCCGGCCGCCGTGGTCGGAGCGCTCGCCGCATCGGCGGTGCTGGCGGGGTGCGCCACCACCCAGCAGGAGGCCGCTCGCCTCCAGCTGAACTCGGCCCGGATCCGCGCCAGCCAGGTCGTCACGCGCGTGACCGTCCCCGGCCACACCGTCGAGGTGACGCGGCTGGCGCTCGTCCGCAGCGGCGACGGGACCGCCTTCGTCGTCGCGGTCCACAATCCGGCCGGCCGCTCGGTCAGCGACCTGCCGATCTCGGTCGGCGTGCAGGCCGGGCGGCGGCGGATCTACGTCAACGCGCAACCCGGCACGAGCGAGTACTCGTACTTCGGCGCCCACCTGCCGGTGGTGGCGTCGCGTTCGTCGGTCACCTGGGTCTACACCACCAACCGCCGGCTGCCCCGCGCCGCGCGCCCGTTCGCCCTCGTCGGCGACGAGCCCAACCCGCCGGTCCCGAGCGTCGCGGGCCTGCCCGTCATCCGGGCCACCGTGGCCCGGGGCACGCCCGCCCGACGCGGGAGGCTGGCGATCGCGCTGCGCAACCTGTCCGGCGTTCCCCAGTATCAGCTGCAGGTCTACGCCGTCGCCCAGACCGCCGGTCGCTATACGGCGGCCGGTGACTTCACCGTCGTGCATCTCGGCAGCCAGGGGAGCATGACGCTCGACCTCGGACTGCTCGGCACCCTCGGCCACTCCCAGCTTGCGCTCGAGGCGCTTCCCACCATCCCCCAATAAGGAGGCACTCATGGATGTCAGCCAAATCACCGAACTGCCACCCTTTGCGTCCTCCCGCGCGCCGGCTGTGCATCTGGCGCCGCCCGCTTCCGCGGTCGACCCGATGGAGACGCCGTCCGACGGCTATCTCGCGTGCGGCGAGTGCGGCTCGGCGACCGAGCGTGCCCAGCGCTATTGCGTCAATTGCGGAGCGCATCAGGGGCACGCCAACGACCCCGCGGCGCGCTACTTCAGCCAGGCCACGGCCACGTCGAGGTCCGCGCGGGGGTTGGCGGGCGCGCGCAGGAGCGGGCGCTCGGGCGGCCGGACGTACGGGATCGGCGCGGCGCTCGTGCTCGCGCTGATTCCGGTCACCGCGGCGGTCGGCGTGGAGGTGGGCCGCTCGTCCAACAGTCAGGACGCCCAGCTGATCCAAGCGCTGGCGCGACGTCAGGCCACGGTCACGGCCCCCGCGTCGACGTCGCCGTCGACGACCGCGACCGGCGCCGGCGTGCCCGCCTCGTCCACCAAGGCCGGCCACGCCAAGACGACGAAGGCGTCCGGGAAGGCGAATGCCTCGACCAAGGGCGCCGGCAAGGTCCTGTCGACGACCAAGAACGGCAGCGTGACCCAGATCACGGGCGCCAAGGCGACCCAGGCCCAGGTGCAGCAGGGCGCCGCCGCCGCCCAGCAGGTCCAGAAGTCGACAGGTAAGAGCTACGTCAATACGCAGAACAACCTGCCCAGCACGGTCGTCGTTCCGTGAAGCTCGCCCGCCGCTCCCGCGCGCCGGTCACCCCCGACGCGGTGCCGGCGGCCGGGCCGGACCCCGAGCTCCTCGCCCAGCGCGAGCGCCTGATCGAACGCTTTGCGCTGATGCAGTCAGAACTCGGCGGGGTGTTCTATGAGATGGCGATCCGTGACCACGTCCGGATGGACGTGCTCGTCGAGCGTGCCGCCGCGCTGCAGCGCGTCGACGCCGAGCTCGCACACGTCGAGCACCTGCTGGCCGACGGCGGCGGCGCGCTCGGCGGCCAGTGCCCGAACTGCGGCCTGCCCCACGCGCGCGGCGCGGCCTTCTGCGCCCAGTGCGCCACTGCGCTGGGAGGCGCGTGATCCGCGCGCTGAGGGACATCCGGATCAGCCGCCTGGCGCTCGCTGCGCTGGCTGCGCTGTCGTTGCTGAGCACGGTCGTGATCGTCAGCGGCGGCCACGGGCGCACGCCCGCCCAGCTCGCCGCGCTCGCCGCGCTCAGGCAGCCGGCCGTGACGATCCGCGCCGCCGCGCCGACGCCGGCGACGGTCACCAGCGCGGCCGTCGCCGGTACGCCCACGCCCGGCAGCAGCTCGTCCGGTGGCTCAGGCGGGTCAGGCGCGGGCTCAGGTTCAAGTTCAGGGTCAGACTCGGGGTCGGCGAGCTCGGGCTCGGGGTCGAGCAGCGCCGCGGCGCCGGCGACTACGTCCACCGCGGCAAGCGCGGACACGACCTCGGCGAGCACCACAACGAGCACCGCGACCACCCCGGCGAGTACCACGTCCGCGCCCGACAGCGGCCTGCCGAAGGTCGGCCACGTGTTCGAGATCGCGCTGTCGACGACGAGCTACCGGGCGGCGTTCGGCCGCGGCTCGGCTCCCTCCTATCTGCGCTCGCTGGAGGCCAAGGGGACGCTGCTCAGCGGCTTTCAATCGCTCGGCAGCGGCGAGCTGGCCGACGACCTGGCGATGGTCAGCGGCCAGGCTCCCAACCGCGACACGAGCAAGGGCTGCCCGACGTACTCCTCCTTCCCCCAGGCGGTCACCGCCAAGGCCAACGGCGTCGTGCCGGGCGCCGGCTGTGTCTACCCCGAGACCGCGCTGACGATCGGCGACCAGGTGAGCTCCAGCGGTCACGTCTGGAAGGCCTACATCGCCGACATGGGAAAGGAGACGTGCTCGCATCCGGACTCCAACGCCGCCACCGACCTCGCGCTCCCCGGGACCGAGGCGGGCTATGACGTGCTCCACAACCCGTTCATCTACTTCCACTCGCTGCTGGACCTCGGTGACTGCGCCAGCGACGACCAGGATCTGAGCACGCTCGGCTCTGCCCTGTCGACGAAGTCCAAGACGGCGGCGTTCTCGTTCATCGCCCCCGGCGCCTGCGAGGACGCGACCGCCGTCGCCGGCTCGGCCGCCGGCGCGAGCGCCACGAGCACGACGACGTCGACGACGACCGCCACCGCCACGACGCCGGCCGCCGCCACCACGACTGACACCACGTCCGCCACGACGCCGGACACGTCGACCACCGCCACGACGCCGGCGAGCACCGGCACGGCCACCACCGCCCCGAGCAACCCCTGCCCGGCCGGCCAACCCGTGGGCATCACCGCCGAAGCGGCGTTCCTGCGGCTCGTCGTGCCGAAGATCCTCGCGTCCGCGGCGTACAAGCAGAACGGCGTCCTGGTGATCGCCTTCACCGCTGCCGGCGACGAGCGAACCGGGCACGCCGTGCGCACCGGGGCGCTCGTCCTGTCACGGTACGCGACCAAGGGCAGGACGATCGCCACGACCTATGACCCGTACTCGCTGCTGCGATCGATCGAGGACATGCTCGACTACACGCCGCTGGCCCACGCCGGCACGGCGCAGTCCTTTGCGCAGCCGGCTCTGCACTAAACACAGTAAGCTCAATCGAAGAGCTGCAGTTTCATAAACGGACTATCACGCAGAAGGGGACTGACTTGAGATACATCGCACGGGGATTTCGCATGGCTCACGCCGGGGGCACCGCCCACACACTGCGGGGCGCGGCGATCGCGGCGCTCGCGGCGACGGCGGCGCTGAGCGCCCAGGCGGCCCCCGCGGCGGCAGCCACGACCGCCCCGACGATCACCAGCGCGTTCACGCCGGCGCTGATCGGAGCGACCGGCTCGACCTCGCTGTCGGTGACGATCACCAACCCCGACGCCACTGCGTCCCTGTCCTCGATCGCGTTCACCGACTCGCTGCCGGCCGACCTCACGATCGACGACCCCAACGGGGAGAACGGGTCGTGCGGCGCGACGAGCGTGGTGACCGCCAACCCCGGGTCGCAGACGCTTTCCCTCACCGGCGGCTCACTCAAGCCCGGTGCCGCCTGCACGGTGTCGGTGTCGCTCGTGGCAGCCTCAGCCGGATCGGTACAGAACGACACCGGGCCTGTCAGCTCCTCCGCCGGCGCGAGCGCCGCGGGTGACACCGAGACGCTCACCGTCCTCCCGCCTCCCACCCTGACGGTGACCGGCATCAAGAACAATGCCAGGTACACCTACGGCAAGGTGGTACGGCCGCATTTCACGTGCGCGCAGCCGTTCTCGCCGGCGGATCTGGAGGGGTGCTCGGCGCTGGACGACCTCAACAACACGATCAACTCCGGCGGCGCGCTTGACACGAAGGTGCCCGGAGCGCACAGCCTGGTGGTGAGCGCCACCAGCGACGACGGCCTCGTCACCACTGACACGATCAACTACACCGTCCTGCCCGACAACGTGTTCACGATCGCCAAGGTCACCCCGAAGTCCAGCGGCTCGGTCGTCGTGCAGTTGGCGCTCCCCGGTCGCGGCAAGGTGCAGGCGCTCGCCCTCGCCGGCAAGACGACCTTCGCCAAGGCCACGGTCAAGGTCGCGGGCACGATCAACAGCACGACCGGGATTCCGCGCAAGGTGACGGTGAAGGTGACGCTTGCGCCGACGCCCGCCGGCACGGCCCTGCTCACCGCGGGGACGGCGACCTCGGTCAAGCTCGAGATCTCCTACACGCCGACCGGCGGCGTCGTCAGGACGCTGACCAAGCACGCGATCACGGTCGGCTGAGCACCGTCTGAGTCCGGCTCTGCTCGCCGCGCGGCGGTCAGAGCCGGACGATGACCAAGCCGGCGGCGAGCACCACGAGCGCCATCCACAGCGCCGACAGCGCTCCCTCCAGCGGATCGGCGAGCTCGGCCGCGGTGAGCTCGACCAGCCGCCCGTCGGTGAGCCGCTGCTCGCCGGTCACCGAAGCGGTCTGCCGGCGCAGGCGGCGAGCGGGCGTGCTCAGCCGGCGTTGCGCGACGCTCAGCAGGCAGCATGCCAGCGCCACCAGCACGCCCGCCGGGCGCACCGCGAGGGCGTTGACGAAGTAGCCGGTGAACGCGGGAAACCCGCCCCACGCCACCGCGAACCACAGGTCGGTGTGAAACCGCCCGCCGGCGAGCTCGAGGTTGTAGGCGAGCACGAGGAACGCGCCGGCCGCGACCAGCGGCGCCAGCAGCGGTGACACGATGATCATCCCGGCGACGCCGATCGCGACCGCCGCGCCGAGCGC